>JAJFUZ010000262.1 GCA_021372155.1 Parachlamydia sp.
GCGCTCCCGAATGAAAAGCAAGAGGCTCTCCTTTGTCGCCAAACGCGAGATGAATATAGTGTTCAAAGCGGCGAAACAACTGATTGCGGATTCGAATCAAGTGGGATGATCGGCAATCACTGATCAAAGCATAATGAAAGGCCCAATGCCTTTGCGACCAGAGCCAGTAGTTGTCTTTTGAAAGCTGCGAATTTATTTCAACATGCGCCAGCTGCGACAGTGCCGCGCGCACCCTCTCTTCCCAGACCCCATCGCCAAAATCGATAGCCTGTTTCAAAGCCAGGCTTTCTACCTGGCAATAAGTTTGAAAAAGATCGCTCATCTCTTCTTCAGAAAAAGGGCAGACGCGAAATCCAACATTATCGACAGTTTCGACAAGGCCTGTCTCAATCAGGCGAGCCAACCCTTCACGCACATAGGTGGGGTCGATGCTGAGTTCCTGTGCGAGGGTTCCGATGCTCAGCCTGGTTCCAGGCTTATACTGAAGCGACATGATGCGCTCATAAATTTGCTCGAAACAATCTGTTGCGGTTGCAGGAAATTCCATCAAAATATCATTGCTTTATGTTCAAAAAAAACTTTATTCCTCGTCCTCCCTTTCAGTCAACTTATAATTTACTCCAAAATGCGACGATGCGCACATGAAAAAATAGAACCGCAATATTTCGCATGAAGTTTACTCGCAAAACAAATATACTATTTCTTTTTGGTAAATAAAAACACGATTTCTGCTATGAAAAAATCGCTCTTGATCATGCTGCTCTCCCTGGTTGTCAATGTACTCTCAGCTGAGATCACGATCTGCAAAAGACTCTCAGAGATCCTGCCGCATGTCGAAAAAGATACACTGGTTGTTTTCAACATCAACAACGTATTGACAATCTCAAAACAGGATGCGGGCTCCACGCCATGGGCAGAAGAGCAGATCGCGTCCCTGATGAAACAAATGAACACTACTAAACCGCATGCAACAAATCTCTTTATCCCTTTCTGGCACGCTGTTCTGATTGCCAGCGATGTGGAACTCTACGATCCAGAGGCCGAAGCGCTTGTGGCCTACCTGCAACGCCATGGAATCAAGGTCATGGCCCTGACCAATCGCTACATTGAAATGGCCTATCCCACGCACCACAATCTGAGGTCAGTCGGCATCGATTTTGCCCGCAATCCCCCATGCGCAGAAGATATCCCCATTACAGGTGTGTCAAGCCCTGCCAAATATGTGGAGGGCATTCTCTTCAATGGCCTGATCAATTTTAAAGGTGACACGCTGGCGGCATTCCTGCAGCAGATTGGCTATCATCCTGGAAAGGTCATCTATGTGGAGGACAAGCCCAAACACCTTGCACAAGTAGGTGAAAAGATCGAAGCGCTGGGAATTCGCTTCCTTGGCATCCATTTTGGTGCCATGGAACTAGAGCGTCAGGTCTATCAGCCCGAGTTGGCTGCTGTCCAGGTTAAGTACCATCTGGATATCCTGGATGACTCAGCCGCCCTGATCCTGCGCCATGGACAGACCGGCTGCAAAAAGGCCCTTGAAGTGGCAGGACCCCACAAGCCTTTGCCAGTGAAAAATCCCCACATCAAAGCTATCCTCTCACTCGAAGAGCTTCAGGGAGAGCTCAAGCCGGGAACGCTGGTCGTCACCGAACTTGATCAGGTCCTATGGGAGACCCAAGGCTCCATCGGATCGCGCCCATTCCATCAGCATATGTTCGAGAAGTATCTAACTTTTGGCGAATGCCCTCTCAAAGCACGAGATAGGGCCGACCGTCTGTTTGAAAAGATCCAGCGCCGCGCCCAGGTCCGCCTGCTCATTGATTCTAAGTTTTTCCATCAGATTCCCCAGAAGAATTGCTGGTCGGTCGCTGTGACACACCGCCCTCACAACTTAATTCAGAGGACTATGGAACAGGCAGAGAGTGTTGGTTTGCACTTTCATAGCCCCTTTAAAGAGGAGAAATCCCATCTGCCCACAGGAATCCTCTGCAGGGAAGGATCCGAATCACAATTTCATCTGCTGGACAAAAAACTCGCCAGCCTGTCTCAGCAACCCGCTCGAATCATCGCCATCAGCTCTGATTCGGAAGATCTGGTTCAAGTGGAGAAGATTGCAAGCCACTACAAGATTCCCTTTCGTGGCCGTCTCCTCTTTCCCAAAAGCCAAGGGGTGATGCTGGATGATGAGATACTGGCGATCGAACTCTACCATCTCGACCATCTGCTGACCAATGATGAAGCAGCCCAGATCCTGCACTATGCCGAATCGAACGTAGACTAACGCATGAACAGGATCTTGACATTTGCTTTACTCTTGTGTTCCCTAGGAATGCATTCTAATTCACAGGAAACTATGTTCCAGATACAAGTTGACTATGCTCTCAAAGAAACTGAAACAGAGGTCATCAGCCAGGGCCTCTCTGATTTCAACACCCCTTTCTTTGGCAATCAGCAACCCATGTGCTTCGCTGTCTACCTGCGCGACACTCACAGCCAGGTCCAGGGAGGCATCCTGGCCTGGATGCGCCCGGGTATCAAACTGCTCTGCATTGATACCATCTGGCTGCCTGAAGAGCTTCGACATCATGGCTACGGCAACCAATTGATGCTGGCTGCTGAAGCAGAAGGGCTCCGCAATGGCTGCACGCATTCCCAGCTGGAAACCTTGCCGTTCCAGGCAGAACAGTTCTACCAGCAGCTAGGCTATAAGCGCATCGGAGTGATCGAAAAAATGTATGGCGAACATGATTCCATTATCATGCGCAAAATGCTGAGGTAATATGCTGGAAGGCTATTTTCGCAAAACCTATCAGACACAAGTCCTTGAACCGATCTTGCCGCTGCTCAAAATCCATCCCCAAACTTTGACTGTCGCGGGATGCCTTGCTGGCCTTTCCATCGCTCCCCTCCTGCATTTCAACTGCACATATCTGGCCTTTCTAGCATTAATTGTCACAGGATTTCTCGATACGCTGGATGGAGCCCTCGCACGGCATCTTAAGCTCACATCTGAAAAAGGAGCAGCTCTAGATATTACCTGCGACAGAATCGTCGAATTCGCCATTATTTTGGGATTGTTCTCCGTCCATCCAGCCACGCGAGGGCTGCCCTGCATCCTGATGCTAGGTTCTATTCTGATTTGCGTCACGACATTTCTTGTGGTGGGCATCTTCACACAAAATCAAACCCATAAAGGCTTTTATTATAGCCCTGGCATTATTGAGAGACCGGAGGCCTTCCTCTTCTTCTCCTTCATGATCCTGCTTCCAGATACCTTTGCAGCAGCAGCCTATCTCTTTTCCGCTCTGACATTGACCACAGCGTGCATTCGTCTGCAGCAATTTTGCAAATAAATTATATTTGCAGAAAATAGTACTCTTATACTAGAATAGTATCGACAATCAAACTAAACACCAAAATGAAGACAAAGTCACACTATTTTAACAGACTCCCAGTTGCCACTCACGGCGCTGCTGTCAGGGCTTTTTCTGTCCTTTTTCCTGTGAGCGCAAGCTCATACTCTTCTTTTATTTCCCACATTACCATTTGTTGCTTTATCGGTTAAGACCGATAAATCACTTTGCTAATTATCAGTCATTTTAAAATTTTAATATGGAAATTATTATGAAGCTACTATTGCACCCGCCAAGGGAACATTCTTTGAAATCGCAGACTCACTTTTCTTTTGTGGGCGTCCGCTCACCTTTTTCCATTATTTTTTCCATTTCCATTATCGGCTGCTAAAGCCAGCCAACATTTTTTAGATCTTTTTGCCTGCTTACAATATGCCGGGAGGGTCCCGGCATGCTGCAAGCTGGTGTGAAGATCGATTTGTCTTGTGCTTAAACTTATAAAAAGGAGGTTTTTATGACACAAGCGACACAACCGGCATCTCATCCTCAGCCTGCAACGGCGAGGCGGGAGCCATTAACTCATCGTGAAAGTGCTCTTGTCGGAATGGCGTCAGGGGTACTCGAAGTGGCTGTCGATCAGCCGCTCGTTACTTTGAAAAACGAGCTGCAGAAAGGCGGCAAGCTCAACTTCTCTGCACGCGTTCTATATGGCGGCTTCAGCGCCAATGCAACTGGCATGGCGCTGGTGACCGCCGTACAAGCGGGTGTTAATAATGCCTTAAAAGGATGGTGGCAAAACCGTTCCACAGATGGCGCCGAAGCACTGAATTTCGCTTCCGCCAGCCTGGCGGGAGCTACATCGGCACTTGTGGCCTGTCCTAGCGAACTTCTCATGGACCGGCAGCGTGAAAATGAGAAGGCTTATGAGGAAGCCCGGCACAAAGGCCAGGCTCCACAGCGGCCGACCTATTCCAGGACAGTCACTGAGCTGACGCGGGAATGGGGTTTGGCCGGGCTTTATCGGGGGCTGTTCCCCACCATGGTGAGAGACTCTGGGTTCACCGTTGCCTATGCGGCGGGCGCCCCCTATCTCAAAGAGAGGCTCAGGCCCTATCTGGGAGAATGGATGGCGACCGCCGTCAGCGGTGCAACGGCAGGAGTCGTGGGTGCCCTGGTCACGCATCCCTTCGATACGCTGAAAACATGGCGGCAGGCCGGGCTGGCCCATGAAGTCTGGCAGGGAACTCTTCAAAAATCCCTGCAGGAACTCTACAAGGGCTTCGTCCCACGCGCCACTCGCGTCGTGATGGCGACAACCCTTCTCGCGGAAGCGAGTGCACAGCTGACCCAGCTCATGCAGGGGAGAAAGGCTAAATAAACCCAAGCTGCTGCAACGTCTGTTGCAGCAGCTTTGTTTATGGAAAGCATTCAATCTGATCAACACGAAATGGACAACAAAATGTCGGAATGATATTTTGTCTGTTCTATCATGAGGTCATATGACGTTCGAAGCCATCCGCAAGCCAGCCGCCTGGAAAATCTGGTTGATGACCATCCGACCCAAAGCTCTCACGCAACCCTTTGTGCCTGTCTATGCGGCAACTTTGCTTGCCTTTAGCTCCTTGCAAACCATCAATTGGATTCTGGCCGGATTCTCCCTTCTAGTCGCTATCCTGGTTCAGCATGGATCGCATCTCATCAACGACGCCATCGACTTCAAAAGGGGAGCCGACACACCCACGCGGCTGGGCCCTATCCGCCCGCTGCAAAAGGGTCTCTTAACTTTCCAGGAGGTCTATATGGGAGGCCTGGTCTGTTTGCTGCTGGCACTTGTCGCTGGGATTCCCCTCATTCAAGCAGGAGGGTTGCCGGTGGCCGGCGCCCTTGTAGCCTCAGTTGCCATGGCCTATCTCTATACGGGCGGACCCTATCCCCTCGCCTATTCGGGCTTAAGCGACCTGTTTGTCTTTCTCTTTTACGGCTGGTGCTGCACCACTTCCGTTTACTACGTGCAGACGCTGCGCCTCGATCCCTCCGTCTTTCTCTTGAGCACACAGCTCGGCCTGCTGGCGACGGTCATGCTGGTGGTCGTCAACTTGCGCGATGTCAAAGACGATACAAAGATAAACAAACGCACACTAGTGGTGCGCATTGGTCCCACATGGGCCAAAGTGGAATTGACCTGCCTCGCTCTGCTGCCCTTTGCCCTTTCCCCTATCTGGTGGTGGCTGGGCTACACGGAGGCAGCTCTACTGCCCTTGATCTCCCTCCCGCTCGCCTTGAAGCTGGTGATCGATATTTATCGGCATGAACCAGGAACGCTCTATAACAGGTTCATGGAGCTTTCAGGGCTCTTGCATCTCTCGTTTGCCCTGCTGCTTTCCATTGGATTTGTGATTAAGTAACAATTTTGATCCATAGTGGATTGAGAAGGCCAAATGTCGCGAGATTGATCACCTGCGCAGCCCGGTATCGAAACGTTTCCAGACGATTGCCAGAATAGAGTTCTTGAGTTAGATGGACCGGTTCGCAGATGTAAAATTGCTTTCGCAAGGTATTCTGCTGCATATGAGGGGCCCCAAACGAGTGAAAAAGCCTTGCAATTGTCTTGGAAAACCCCTGACCTTTGGGCATCAGCGCTGAAAAGGTTAGAGGCGTTTTTGCCACGTAATAGAGCTTCGTCGTATCGGCAGTATGGAGATGGGTACCACCAACGAGAGGAATGTAGTCGTCCCTGTTGCGCACAATTGCAATGTTCGGTTTGCGCTTGCCCTTCTTGATAGCACTGTCAAACAGCTTCTGGACCTTTGCGGGAGTGCCAATTGAGCAGTAGGTAGAAAGAGAGCGGACTTCGACCGATGTCTGGTTGAGAATCAGAGCCGTCAGATACTGTGCATGCCCTCCCCCAAGGCTTTTTCCCAGAATATCAATCTGCTGAACACGCTTTTCGATCAGATATTGCCTGAGCTCCGCCCAGCTTTTCCCAATCCCAAAAAGGCCGATCTTTTTGACAATGCCGTTCAGAATGGATAAAAGAGCTCCCGATGCGCTCGTTCTGGCGGCCATCCCCCGGCAAACCAGCAATGTGCGCGGCTGCGGCGAGAGCTCTCGGAAGAGCCTCAGGCAGGCACCTCCCCGTTCAATTGCTCTGTCGACGACAAAGTAGGCGTCTTTCAGCCTGACGATACTACCTTGAGGAGGCTCCCGATCGGCTAGCCTCGAGGAGAGCATCTCGATCTCGGCAATCTGGGCATGCTTTTGAGGCTGGCTGTTTTTGATGGCGCGCTTTCTTGCTTTCTGAATCGTCCAGACACGCTCTTGAAGCCCTTTAAACCCCTTACCGCTGGTCACTGCGCAGTCAAGAAAAGACACAGGTCGGCAGATGGATTTTAGTTTCAGATTCGGCAGCAGGTTGCCATAGAGCTGATCCATCTGCGCTGTATTCAAGGTTTTGAGATCTAGCGACTGGGCTGCTGCCTTCTCTTCGAGGTCATCGAGGCGGATATCGGAGAGGCCGACGAGCAGTTTGTGGACAATCTCTTTTGTCAGACGCAGCTGATGGGAACGCAGCCTTTTTGGGTTGAGGCTTAAGTCCCGACGCAAAAAGATCCGTTCCAGCCTTTTTGCTCCCAAAAGCTCTTTGAGGTTTTGAACCGTCTCTCTCTCTGCGCGAGTGCTTCTCTTGAAAAGAGCCTTGAAAACATCCCAGCGCGATTGCTTCAGAATGGAAAATTGGAACTCCCCGCCGCTCTTGCTGATGAGAAGCTGGGCGCGCGAATAGCGTAAAACGTCTGAAAAATGGTTAAGCATCAGGTGAAACAGCTACCCTACTTCCGAGGGTGAACTTGGAAAGACGCTGGACAATCAGCGCAAAGGCGCCATTTCCCATGACGTTTGCGCAGGTACCAAAGCAGTCCTGCAGAATGTAGATTGTAGTGAGGACGGTGACCATCTCAGGAGAGAAGTCGAGATAGTTTTTCAAAACGGGCAGAACGACGAGAACACTGGCCCCTGGGATGCCCACACAGGAGAGCTTCGCGATGCAGAAGGCTCCGGCAAAGATAGAAAAAGTCATAAGATCGGGTGTGGGCATGCCGAACATGGTCAAGAGGGCCATAGCAGCTACGACAATCGTCAGGTCGTCGCCCAGCATGTGGATATTGCTTGTTGTGGGAATAATCAGGTCGGTCAACTGGCGATCCTGAGTCACCTCCTGGGTGCACTTGAGCGTGACCGGCATCGTCGCCGCACTCGACATGGTGCTGAAGCCCGTCAAACCTGCCGGAGCCATTTTCCGGATATGCTCAAGCGCCAGTCTGACCCTGCCTCCAGCTCCAAGAAAGAAGAGCATCAGCACATAGCTAACCGCCAGGAGCATGCTCAACAGGAAGACCTTGCCATAGGACTGGAATAGATGGGGTAGCGCCTGATCGTAGCTGAGCTTCAAGCAAAAGCCAAAGACATAGAGAGGAAGCAGCGGGATGAAGATGCGATGGAGGAAAAAGCCGATCACCCGGCTCAAGTGAGACACACTCGAAAAGATCGCTTTTTTGACTCGGTTGTCTCTGGGTAGAAAGTTCATCACTACCCCAGCCGCAACCGCCAGAAGCATGGCCTTGTCGGTGCTGAGCAGATTGGGGAGGTTCAACTTGAAGAGCGGCTTGATGGGCGAGCTGAATTTGGCAAACAGCTCCGGCGCATAACTGATTCCAATCGTGGGCAAGACGAGCAAACTGAAGGAATAGGCAGCAAAGAGGGCAATCAGATTAGAAATGAGAATGGCGCAAAAAATAAAGAGGATCAGCTTCAGCGACTGGCTCTGGTTGGTCGCCATGGAGGAAAAAATAAAGCTGAAGACCATGACAGGGAGGATAAACAGGAGCGTCTCAATGAAGCAGGAGCTGCCGGTATAAAAGAGCACCACCTGGGAAGCATCCAGGTGGCTGCCGAGCAGAAATGCTGCCAGGATGCTCGCGGCGAGCTGAACCGGAAGGGATGTCAATTTTGCGAGCATGCTAACTTCTATGTGTCAATAATATAGATAATTATAAAGAAATTACTAATTTATTGCACCTTAATTCCTCAACCTTTTACAGGATTTAGATGATGTTCCAAGATCTGCTGAATCTCTTGGTTTCCGTTCAATTCAAGTACGGTAAGAGGAGGGTTTTCAGGCAAAAACCAGCTATCGAGCGTAGGATCGGCCCCACAGGCTAACAAAGCCTCGAACGTCTTCCTGTGCGAATCTGTAAAAACGGGTTCGATTAAAACACCATTGATGCAGGTATGTCTGCTAACAAATATGTGTAGAGCAGTCTTGCCATATTCGCGTTTCATGTTGGCGTTGAGGCCACATTCCATCAACATCCTTCCCTCATCTGCACCTGGAATTGCCAGCCACAAATCAATTTGCTGCGCAGGAGTTAAATTGCGGGCTTCCAGGCGCAAAATCTTGCGGATTTCCTGCCAGTTATTTTTCTGGACCTGTTCCTGAATTCGAGTCCATGCATCATTGGCTTGAACGTGATAGTTGTTCATGCTGAGACTTACTAAAGGCACCATCTTTAACCTCCTATGTGGTCAAGCTAGAATATTAGTATTTAAATTGGATTGCAAATAAAAAAACATCTATGCCAATATCTAAACTTATGACTAAAATTACCCTTCAACCTACCCTCGCCTTGACAGATTGTGCAAAAGCGCATCTGCAGCAGCTTCAATTCGGCCCTGAAACAGCTCTGATGCCGCGCAGCGCCACCTTTGAAAGAAAAGAGCTCAACTGGTTTGGAAGATCAGTCAAAAAAATCGACCAGTACCACTCCCTGCCCTTCATTATTGGCCGCGTTGCCCTTGCAATTTTCCTGACATTAAGTCTTGTGGGCATTCCCTTGCTTGTTCTGCATTATCGGGAGTGGAACAGACAAAACACGGAGGCCACAAGGGAAAGACACATAATCGAAAATCTCAACGACCATATTGCCAGGATCAACAAACGGGCAAAAATTGTCGAAAATCTAGAATTGCTTCAGCAGTTTCAGACAATTCCTCAGCTGGACTTGAAAGACCAGAGAGGGGCTACAGGATATATCGATTTCCTTGCAGCAAAGGATCTCTCTGCTAATATCATGAAGGGAACAGATAAAGACGGCCGCGCCTTTATCACCTTCAAACTCCAAAAGGTCAAAGAAGCACATCCATTTGTCGTCACTATTTTCGAACGCTATCGCAAAGGCGCGGGACTTTGGGTATCTGGCTCGCAGGATAGAGTTCATTTTCCCCGCCATCTGTTCGGTTCCGTACAGGAAGAGGACCTACTCCTCCTTCGCAGAATCATCGCCGGGCAAAATCCTGACTTCAGACTAGCTTAACTTAGCGAGACAACCTGAAAGGACGCAACGGCAAAATCCCCAAGGTTTGTTCCGGACAAATCCAGATACAAGGCTTTTTTTGTTAAAGGTCACGCAAACTCATGCATGTTGCCCAAAGTCACATTGATCGAAGCAGCGTTTTGGGGACATGTGATGAGAAATTGAGTGGACTGATGCATGATTTGATTAAAGGTGTTTTGAATGACATGCTGGCGATCAAGGATCTGGATTCTTACTGCCACGATTGGTATCGGACCAGACGCTAATTTCACACAAAGTTGAAAAGGTTGAGCTTGAAGTGGCTGCATATGTGGACCTTAAGCTCTTGCCTTTTTGCTCCTACTCTCAACAATCTTGGCTTGCAGGTCGACAATTTCGCGAGCTTTATCCTGAAGTTCCGAAAGGATCTTTAAGCTTCTTTCCCTTGCGTGCCGCATAACCGGCTCGAGATTTTGTCCTTCATGGTTCAAGCTTTTGCGGAGACCTATGAAAAAGTCCAACTTCATGGAGAAAATACCGACAAAATGGGCAAGGGACTTCATCTCTACCATCTTGATTTTGTATTTTGTTGCGGCTGAGATGATCTGATCGCCAAATGCGCCGATCTCTTGGATTGTTTCCAACCTAGTGTTCGCGCTTGGCAATTGAGTGGTAAAATCGGCAAAAGCACGCTTAGTTTTGGCTAGCTCCTCTTCGGCTTGTTGAAGTTTATTCTTAGCGATAAGCCGACTCCCGATGCCCCAAACTCCAAAAGCAATCAGCATGACTGTAAGGCTCAGCAAGGGAAGCTGACCGGTTGCAATAGCTGCAACTCCCACGGCAATGCCTGCTGCGACAAGCAGGGTATAGCGCTGTTCAAAGATTTTTTGGGCAATTGTTATGATAACGCTTTTCTTTTGCTGGGTGACGCCTGCTGAGGTACCTGCATGTGCAGATAAAGGGGCTTGAATAGGTTGCATAGAATCTCCTTTTAATATATTTTACTAAATAAATGTAAAGATATTATAAAAATTAAATTAGACGGAGAAGTGTTTAAATATGTAAAATAGTGTTTGACTTAATTAAAGAGTGTTTGACTTAATTAATGGGAACCAGTAATTTACCAGGGCTTCTGGTGATCGATAATCTGCGCTAGTTTTTCAGACATTTTTGAAGTGAGCTTTTTTGCCCAGCTGGCATTCGGATGTTGGAGGGCAAAGGCACGTCCCCTCTCACATATTTCCCTCGCCTGATCCCATTCGCCTTTCTGGATACAAGCTTCGGCGTAACTGTAGTAATGGTCGGCCTGTTCGGGATTTAGCTCAATCGCTTGTGAATAGACGCGCAGAGCTTTATCAAATTCTCTATCCTTCAGGTAGCAGGTGCCTAAAGCTCGCCAGCATTTTGTCAGATTTGGATTTACTATATCCAGATGCAGCTTTGTCAATTTTTTATTTATGGACGAGTTCTGGGTTTTTTGCGGCAAGGATTTGAAAAGTTCGGAATGATGCTCTATTCTCCTTATGAGAGAATCTCTAGCTTGGGAGTCGTTTAATTTGCTGATATCATGCAGCATTTTTCGATTGCATTTCTTGACAGCGCTTGTAAGTCTTTGCAGGTCATACTTATCGATTTCGACATATTTCGTTTTTGTGACGATCGAAGCGATCGTCTGCTCCGGAGACGGCTTTTTTCTATCTGGAAGAGTAGTACTAATATCACCAAATCTTCGCGATAATGGCTCCATATAATTTATTATAATATTAGCGCTTGAAAAAAATAAATAAAATTATAAGTAATTTGTTTCTTTCTGGACCAGATCGAGCTGGGCTTTCAGGATATTCGGCTCATCCGTAGGAGTGATGGAAAAGCCATTCCGCTGACAGATTTTGATCATGTTATCATTTTCGGACAGAACATAGGCGTAGATTCGTTCAATTTTTTCCTTGCGGGCTATCGCGATGAGATGCTCCAGGAGTTTGGTTCCAAGTCCCTGTCGATGGAAAGCGTCGACGATATTCACTTTATATTGCGCACTTTGTGTCCCAGGAATGCGGATCAGACGCCCAATCCCGATGATCTTCTTCTCCTTCGTTTTGGGATCGGTTAATTCCGCAATAATACCAAATTCGCGATCGTAATCGTTAAAGCAGATTCTCACCAGGCGTTCATGGGCGATGCGCTCATCCAGGGACAGGAATTCAAAATAACGCTGCCTCACGCTGTTTTCCGAAAGCTCTTTATGGAAAGCAACTGTCATCCCCTCATCTTCAGGGCGGATCGGCCTGAGAATGATGGGCTGGCCGCTTTTCAGTTTCCAGGGCAGGATATATTCCGCCGGATAGGGCCTGATCGCAAGCCTGGGCAGCTCCTCATCTCTGTCAAAGAGGACAATTCTGGCATCGAGTGCGATAATCTCTTCTGGCGAAGCCAGCAAAGGATTGACATCGCACTCTTTGATCCAGGGATTCTCGACAATCATCTGCGAAAAGCGCATGAGAATCTGCTCTAGGTATGCCAGATCGACCGGCTTGCGTCCGCGAACACCCTTCAAGGCCTCATAAATCTTTGTCTTCTCCATCAGGCGCCTGGAAAGGTTGCTGTTCAGAGGAGGCAGGGCCAAAGCCCTGTCCCGGAAGACTTCGACGAGCTGTCCTCCCGTTCCAAACAAGAGCACAGGGCCGAACTGCGGATCGACAGAGCTGCCTAAAATCAATTCATATCCGTCGCGCATCGCGACCATTCTTTGGACGGTCACACCCTGAAAGTGTTCTTCACCAGCCAATTTGTGGACAGACTGTTGAATCTCCTGAAAGGACTCTACAACATCCTGTCGGCTATGAAGATTGAGTTTCACCCCTCCCACATCCGTTTTGTGAGTGATCGTTTCAGAAAAGAGCTTTAAGACTACCGGATAGCCCACTTTATGAGCAATTTCAGCCGCTTCTTCGGCACTTTTGGCAATGAACGTTTCGACGACTGGAATTGCATAAGCGGCTAGTAGGGCTTTCGACTCCGCCTCGGTCATCAGCGATCGATTTTCCTGGCGCGCCTTATCGATGATCTTTTGCGCCTTTTCTCTTCCTTCCACACTCTTTTCCAGCTCAGAGGGAGTCTGATAGAGACTTTTGATGTTCTGGCTGTACCTCCACATCGTCGCAAAGGTTGCAGCTGCGTCGTCGGGATAGGCAAAGATGGGGATTCCCGCTTTGGAAAGGATTTCCATCCCCTTCTTGACCGACTCTCCCCCCATCCAGCTCGCCAGAACGGGTTTGCCTGGAAGATGAGCGTAAGGGATCAGGCTCTCCGCCGTCTTGTCACAATCGGTCATATCCTGGGGTGTCAGGATGGCGAGCATGCCATCGACATGGGGATCCTGCGCCAGCTTCTCGATCGTCAAAGCATACCTCTCTGGGGTGGCATCTCCCAGGATATCGACAGGGTTATGATGACTCCAGGCGGGGGGCAAATGTTCATTCAGCGCCTGGATCGTGCCGGGTTCCAACTCTGCCATGACAGCTCCATGCAGAACGGCCGCGTCGGTAGCAAGCACAGCCGGCCCGCCCGCATTGGTGACGATCGCCAGGCGATTGCCTTTGGGGCGCGGCTGGCGGCCCAGGACAGAGGCCATGCTGAACAATTCGTTGATGGAATCGACCCGCAGGATCCCCGCCCTTTCCAAGGCGGCATCAAAAACCTCATCGCTGCCTGCCAAGGAACCTGTATGAGAGGCGGCCGCCTGAGCGGCAGCTGCGCTTCTTCCGGCTTTAATGACGATAATCGGTTTTTCCAGGGCAATCTCCCGGGCGGAGGTGAGAAAGGAGCGGGGATCGCCGATCGTCTCCATGTAGATCAGGATGCTTTGCGTTTGCGGATCGCCTCCCAGATAGTCAATCAAAGCGCCCCAGCCCACATCTGCCATCGAACCAATGGAGACAAAGGAGCTGAAGCCAATCTTTTCCTGAAAGCTCCAGTCGAGCACAGCGGTGCAAAGGGCACCCGACTGGCTGATAAAGGCCACATTGCCTTTCAGCGCCATCCCTTTGGCAAAAGTGGCATTCAGTCCATAGATTGGGTTCATCACCCCCAGGCAGTTGGGTCCAATGATCGGCATGCCAGCTTCTCGGGCATAGCGCACAATCTGCTGTTCCAACGCCATCCCCGCCTCACCCGACTCTTTGAAGCCGGCCGAGATGATGATCGCTCCTTTGACTTTGCGTCTGGCACATTCGTCGATGATTCCTGGCACCGTGGGAGAAGGCGTCACGACGACAGCCAGATCGACGGGTTCGGGAAGAGCAGATATTGTCGGATAAGCCTTAAGACCAAGGACTTCTGTTCGATGAGGATTGACAGGGAATATCTTCCCGCCAAAACCACCCTCCATGAGGTTGGACATGATGGTTCGTCCGACGCTGCCAGGAGTATCTTTTGCCCCGATAACGGCGACATTCCTGGGAAGAAAGATGGCGTCGAGCGGCTGAGGAAGCCGCTCCATGAAATCTTGAGAAGGATCGGTTCTAGTCCTCATAAGCAACGAATTGCCTGACTCAAGAGGATTAAGTAAAGAAAAAATCCAGCGCCTGCGCCGCCGCTTTCGGATACTTAAAGTAAAAATCGGTGTGGGGATCGCCTTTTGACGGGGATTTGAAAAAAAGCTGCTGCACATGTCGACTGACCTTTTGAGCCAACTGATGATTGTGCTTTGCGACATGCGACGAAAGACGTTGATCATTGGAAACCGAGACCAGCATCACCTTGCCGATATCGCTCATACCCAGGTTCTTCCACAGCTCTTCGATATTGAAGCCAGTCTCCTTGGGTTTGAGAGATGCCGGAATATCCCGGCTGCTCAGACCTGACCAATAGCGAGTGGCAAAGCGCCGGATCAGACAGGATTTGGGATCAACCCAGTCACGTTTGACATTGACCGAGCCATTTTCCAGGGCGAGATTGACCCCCGTCCCATGCAGCTTGGCTTTCAAATGCGCCGCAGCGCTCATGCCACCGCAGGAACCGCTGATCCAGATCTTGCGAGGGTCAAAGCCTGCTCTGGCCTTATCGTAAACAGCCTCGATATCATTGTAATAACCACCCTCAGATGCGATGCCGCTGCTTTTCCAGGTTCCCCGTGGATCAAACAGGCAGATGGTCTGCCTGCAGCCCAGAATGAAGCCGATGCGGCGCTTCAGCATGATAAAGCTGACGCCTGCGGAATTATTGTGGAGGAAGAGGTTGCGGTTGTGTTCGCTCTCTGGGACGCGATCGGCATGTTCGCAAGTGACGATCATCTCCCTTCGACTCCCATCGCTGAGAGAAATCGTCTCCTTTTTCCACTTAAGTGTGAGCAGATCCTTCTCCAAGGCCCTCCATTGCGGCGTATTGATAGAAGGTGGCAGGATCGCGAGACGGTGCGCCACCTTCTCCCAGCGTGCCCCCACTTGCTGCAGCCTGTTTTCCAACGCTTCCGGGCGCATGACGAGCATCTGAAGCCGTGCTCTGCCATCTTTCGGGGTGACAAACTGCACCTCCGCACCCAGATTTTTGAGAGCAGCCAGGGCGCGTTCCGCCTGCCTGGGATCGAATAGCTGCGGATAGCAGGTCCGCTGGTTGAAAATCTCATAGATGCGCGTCAGCAGCCGTTCCAAACGACCTTTGTAAACGCCCATCTGCAAAACGCAGGTGCGCAAGATCTTCTCGCAGAAGGAATAAGGTTTGACTTGCATAGAGGATAAATTCTATCGGAAAAGGCGACTTGCATCAAATCATTTTAGCCTTTATCTCTAAGACATGGACATGGAAGCTGGCCATTTAAAAATAGTTATTATGCTTACCCTTGGCTTTGGGCTGGCCAGCCTGCTAGGCTATGTCACATCGCGCCTGAAACTGTCGCCCATCCTGGGGTACCTGATTGCCGGCTATGTGATCGGCCCTTATTCCCCGGGTGTGACTGTCGATGTGAAGGTCGCTGAGCAGCTGGCTGAAATCGGGGTCATTCTCATGATGTTTGGAGTTGGCCTCCATTTCGAATGGAAGGATCTTGTAAAAACGAAGAGCATCGCCATTCCAGGTGCGATTTTCCAGACTCTGATCACGATGATATGCAGCACCTTCTTCATCTACAGCATCGGTTGGACGATTGTGACCGGGATTATCATCGGCCTGAGCATTGGAGTCGCGAGCACCGTCGTCATGGTCCGCATCCTTACGGACCACAACCTATTCCATACGACGGAAGGCCATATCGCAGTCGGCTGGACAATTGTCGAAGATCTCTTAACCGTTGTCGCCCTGCTCGCCGTTCCCATTCTGGCGACCTCTCTGAAAGATGGCATGTCCCTTCAGCAAATTCTGATTGCCATCACTGGCATGGTATTGAAATTTCTCATTCTGATCGCCTTCATGTTCACCATTGGGCGCGCCATCGTCACCTATGTCCTATTCATGGTGGCCCGGCTACGCTCGCATGAACTCTTTACTTTGACGGTGCTGGCCTTGACATTTATCATCGCCACCAGCTCCACTCTGATCTTTGGAACTTCGCTTGCCCTCGGAGCCTTTATCGCCGGACTGGTCATCGGACAGACGCACGCGCGCCACCAGGCCTCTTTAAACGCTCTGCCCATCCAGGATGCCTTTGTCGCGATCTTTTTTCTCTCCGTCGGGATGCTTTTCAATCCGCCCGCAATCCGCGACCACCCCCTCCTTTTCTTTGGAATTCTGGGAATAATTCTGCTGATCAAGCCGATCGCAGCTTTCCTCATTACCATCGCCCTGCGCTACCCCGTCAAAGCGGCGCTCACCATTGCCATCGCACTCGCTCAAATCGGTGAATTCTCCTTTATTCTTGCCGAGCAGGCAATGAAGTTAGACATCTTGCCCGAAGCGGGCTACGATATGATCGTCGCAAGCGCCATCGTCTCGATCGCGCTGAATCCCATCCTCTTCACCTGGATTGACGATGCCCTGGTCTACTTTGAAATGAAGCGGTTCCTTTCGCCAGTGGCCCAAAAGCTGGCCAAAATCCATACCAGCAATGCCATTGTGATCGGGCATGGGCCGATCGGCAAACAGGTCGTCAAAACACTCGAAGATATGGATGTCACCCCTGTTGTTGTCGATCTGAATATCGAAACCGTGACCCGATTGAACGAACAGCAGCGCCAGGCCATTTATGGCGAAGCCTCGCACCCCCATATTCTCGAAAACGCGCAGATCGACACCGCAAAACTCCTGGTCATCACCATTCCTGATGAATACGCCGCCATCCGAATCATCAAAATTGCCAAGCTGCTTCGTCCCGACCTACCCATCCTGGTGCGGGTCAATTTTACCAGCCTCAGCCATGCCGTCAAACAATTAGGAGTGGAAATTGTCTGTTCAGAGGAGGAGACGAAGAAGGCCTTTATCCAAGCCCTCCATCAGATGCAGAAAAAGTTTAATGCTTAAGAAATCAAGCTGCCGATCGCCACCCTCTGGAAGTATCTTTAAAAAGGAGTTGCCGGTCGTGGAATCTATCTTCTAAATCGCTAATCTCTTTTAATGTAGCCATAATTTTCTCATCTTTATTTTGCGCATGTTCACGATAAAGAAGACGTATCAACGATTCGGACGGTTTTGGTATCATGATCTTCCCTCTTTCCCATCGGCGAATGGCTTGTTCACTGATTCCTACGAGTCTAGCCAATGTAGCCTGCGAAATAAGCATATCATGCCTGAGAAAACGCAACTCATCGCCTGATAAATCTTTTTTGGATGTCACCAGATATAACCCGATGGCTTTGTGAAGACCATCGATATCTTTTATTGAGATCGATTTACCCCTCGGCGTTTCGATGTATTTAAAACCATTTATAAGATAAACATTATTTAATCCACATTCGATATAATGATAATGTGTCATAAGCACCTCTCTAAATGACGGTGATAACTTCCAAATGATCCCCTTTTACTGCCACAACCACTTGAACCATGCGACCGGCTGAATATCGCCTTAACTTAATTCTCCAATCACCATACTTATCAAGTGTTGGTCCAGAAATTCCTTTTCCTTGTATCAGCACGTCTAAAATCTGCATCATCGTTACATTTCTCTCTTTCATTCGCTGTTGAACGTGGGGACAATCCCAGAACACTGCTTCAGATTGCTTTGCTAATTCGTGTGTTCGCTTGACCAATTTTTCTAAAGATAAAGGCTGATCTTTAACCTTTGGAAAAGCCAGTATTTTGCTCATCCGACCCCCATATTATTCCATTGCCTTTGACCTGTCAAGATGATAGGTTATCTGTCAAAATGACTGGTATATATTATCGCAAAATGATAGATCAATTTTTGGGGGAAGTTTCATATCAGCGACCAAAATTATTGTCAAAGATTTCCAAATCTCAAGGGCTATAAAAAAAAGAGCTCAGGATGCGGACATCCTGAGCT
>JAJFUZ010000274.1 GCA_021372155.1 Parachlamydia sp.
TTTCTGCTTCACCGTCGCCGATGATGCAAGCGACAATCAAATCGGGGTTATCAAAGACGGCACCGAATGCGTGGCTGAGTGAATATCCCAGCTCGCCCCCTTCGTGAATCGACCCCGGAGTCGTGGGTGCAACATGGCTAGAAATGCCACCAGGGAACGAAAATTGTTTGAACAGCTTTTTCATCCCGGCTTCGTCCTGAGTGATGTTTGGATAAATCTCGGTATATGTCCCTTCGAGATAGACATTGCCCACCAGCGCAGGACCGCCGTGACCGGGACCGGCGATATAAAACATATTTAAGTCATGCTTCTTGATCACCCGGTTTAAGTGTACATAAATAAAGTTTTGGCCCGGCGTTGTGCCCCAGTGTCCCACCACCAAAGGCTTAACGTGGGATAATTTCAGGGGTTCCTTTAACAGGGGATTGTCGAAAAGATATATCTGGCCAACTGAGAGGTAATTAGCTGCACGCCAATAGGCGTGTATCTTTTGCAGCAAATCGGGAGACAGCGGATTATCTGCTTTATTCATCTTCCCCTTTTCTGGAGCAATCTCTTCTACAATCTCATTTTTAACCTTCATAACAATGCTCCTTTCAAACATCTTTTTTATTTTCAATTCGAAAGCCCAAAACGCCACAAACTGTGTGTGCAATCATCCATTCCTCATCTGTATGAATGACGCGAACAGAGACCCTGCTAGCATTCGTGGAAATCAAGCCTTCATTTGTTGCGTTTTGTTTTTCTTCGAGTTCTATTCCAAGGAATCCAAGTCCCTCGCAAATTCTCGCGCGGACAATGGGTGCATTCTCTCCAATACCGCCAGCAAAGATCAGCGTGTCTATTCCACCCAACGCTGCTGCGAATGCACCGATCCATTTTTTAACTTGATAGCAAAATAGTGCGACCGCTTCAGCAGCCCTAACATCCTGAGTTTCACGATCGAGCAATTCACGCATGTCAGAACTAGTTTCTGATATACCTAACAGCCCAGACTTAAAATTGACCATCTCATTGAATTGCTTTGCATCGATACCATCGGTGCGCGAGAGATACCAAACTAGTCCCGGATCAAGATCCCCTGAACGTGTTCCCATTGGTATCCCTGCTGTCGGGGTGAAACTCATACTTGTGTCCACGGATTTTCCATATCGCACAGCCGCCAGGCTGGCACCATTGCCTAAATGAGCGAGGACGACTCGGCCTTGTGCAGCTTCAGATCCGGCCAAGCGGGCCAGTTCTCCCATTAAAAACTCATACGACAATCCGTGAAACCCGTACCGTCTCACTCCCTGAGCTTCATAACGACGCGGAATCGGTAATAACCTAGCTACGCACGATAGGTCATGATGAAAAGCAGTGTCAAAACACGCCACTTGTGGCAAGTCGGGAAATCGGCGATGAAATGCCTCAGTTAACAGAATTTCTTCCGGTAGATGCTCAGGATCAAAAGGACTAAGCTGGCGCAACTCTTCAACCATTTCCTCAGTAATTCGCTGCGGCTTGCTATATTTCGGTCCACCCTGCACCACACGATGACCTACAGCGGACAATCCATCCTTCCCGCAGCGTTCCTTAATCCAGTCCATCAGGGTGGCCACCGCAAAAGTATGGTTCTGTGCCTCCACCGGTCGCGAGAAGTTGTCCGCCTTGCTCAAACCTTTCACACGCAAGGTGGTATTCGGCAGTCCAATCTGGTCAATGCTGCCTCCCAGAATCCGATTAAGCGAGCCAGCCGCTTCGAACACCGCGAATTTAATGCTCGATGAGCCGCCATTGATCGTCAGAATATGTGGATTAGCTGGTTTCATGGAGCTCCTTCGTCAGACCGAAATCCGAATGAAGCCAGTTTTTCGCATGTTGAGATATAATCTGTGTGAAGAATGCTTCGAATCCCCAATCCTTCCGCGATCTGGACAAACATCGGGGTGTTTTCTATATAGATTATTTGTTCGGCTTGTGCATGACCGACATCCAACGCAAGTCGAAAGATCTCTGCGTCGGGCTTGCGGACGTGGACGAAGCAAGACGAAACAAAAGAATCCACAAATTCATCTAACTTGAATTTCCGAATCCTGTGTGCATTTAATTCCCTTGCTTCGTTGCTGACCACAACAATCTTCAATCCATATTTTATTTTAAGCTGACGCACCAAATCGATCATTTCAGGATATGGCTTAGACTGTGCAAACATGAAACTTCGAAATTGAGCTCTTGTAAACGGTTGTTTTTTATAGAAGATAACCAGACTCAAGTAGTTTTCCAGCGTAAACTTTCCCTCTTCATAGGTTTCAAAAATCAAATGATGCCGCGCCTCTATCTCTGCCCACTTCAACTTAAAGCTTGCTGCTGCCCGTTTGCGGGCATGATGATCCCAACCATTGGTGAGCAGAACGCCGCCGATATCCAAAAACAAGTGGGTAATTGCATTTGATTTCTTCATCTAATTTTTTCCATAATTTGCCATCACAAAATAAATCCATCCGGTAGATGAGCTCCACGAGTGACAACGATAATCCCATCTCGAATACAAATTTTATCGCTGCTGAAGTTCAATAATTTATCTTTGTTAATCAACTGCACGTTTTTTCCTATGTGCACATTTTTATCAATGATAGCATGATCAATGGTGCAGTTTTCTCCAATTGAAGGAGCATTTGAACTTTGAGATTGAATGGAAGAAGTATAGACATCATTGCCTATGATATAGCTATTCCTAATGATGGAGCCTTGCTTAACGATCGACCTCAATCCAAAAATACTCTTTGTCACCTCAGCTGCTTCCACAAAAGATCCTTCGCAGATAATGGAATTCATAATCGATGAGTTAACGATCTTCGGAGCTGACAAGTAATGCTGTCTGAAGAAAATATGTTTTTTGTCTTCGCAACAATTGAAATCAGGGTTAGATGCCGTCAATGCAATGTTGGCTTTAAAAAATGATTCTATTGTGCCGATATCTTCCCAGTAGCCATTATGGGGATAAACTATAACATTCCCCTGGCTCACTTTAGTTGGAATCAGATGTTTGCCAAAATCTTCTCGGGCATCACATTCCAACAAGTCTAATAATGCCTGCCGTTTGAATACATAAATTCCCATCGAACCAAGAAATTGCCGATTCCCAATCTCTCCATCTATCATCTGTTCTAAAGTAGATAAAGGAAGACGCAAACTATTTAAATGTTCTTGTTCTTGAGGCTTCTCATGGAACTCAGAAACAGAATAATCTGGACGAACCTTCATGATCCCCATGCGCTTTGCATCTTCCTCATTCACAGGTAATGCTGCAATGACGAGATCTGCATTGGTCTCTTTTGCAAAATTCAGGAGGTGCTGGAAATCCATATTATATATCTGATCACCAGACAAAATCAGAAAATACTCTGCGGGAGTTTCAGTGAAGTAGTGCAGATTTTGTCGAACAGCACACGCCGTTCCCTGAAACCATGATTTTTGCGCGTGCCTTTGTTCTGCTGATATAAGCTCAATAGCAGTTGAAGAAAATGCGCCAGGATGATACGTATTAAAAATGTGCTGGTTAAGAGAAGATGAAAGATTTTGGGAAATAACGAAAATTTTAGAGCAACCCGAATGAATGGCATTCGATATAGGAATAGCGATCAAACGATATTTTCCTCCAAAGCAAACAGCGGGTTTACAGCGAGTATTTGTAAGAGGCTCAAGCCGTGTACCATTTCCACCCGCGAGAATAATTGTGGTGACATAATTCATATCCACTGATATCTTGGTTTTTGTCCGCGAAGGGCAGATATCAGTCATTTGTGTCATAGGAGGCCTTGGTTTCTTTAGGGTAAATGGTATCTTTTGTGTAACATACAAGAAATTTTAAACGAAGAGGATTCGCTCCCGTCTGTCTGAATCGTTTTCAAACTTTTGATTTCTGAACAGGAGATTCACCTCTTTATTACACGATTTTCAAGGCATTCTGTGGTCGTTTTTTCATCACAGTCGTGATCTTCTTTTTCAGCTAAATTGCTGAGTCCGTGCAATCTTCAACTTTTTTATTTTATCCGAAAGTTATTGGATACCACTAACGTTTAATCACTTAAGTAAAAAACTTCGTAATTTCGCAAAGTTCAGAATGTAGGTGCTATAAACATTAAAAATACTTATATTCTGTTTTTAAGAGGCATATGGTATAGGCAGCTCCTAGTGGGGGAAAAGATGAAGAAGAGAAATATAGCTCTTGGTTTTTATCAAGAATTTTCAACTGCCCAGTCGGTTCTTGCTGAATTTAAGAAGCGAAATTTTTCACGTTTTGCCACTATTCACCATAAACACGATCATAGTATTGAAATTAATCGGTATTTTCCTTTCTCAGCTTTAGTTATTCCATTTATTGGCGCAATATCAATTATTTGTTTAATTCTTTTAAAATATTTTTCAATCATTGATTTTTCTTGGGTTAACATAGCAACCGGAGTTTCGACGATAATCGCAACGATTGGGATTTACACATTCTGGCGTTTTTCAGAGTTAATTGATTCGGATATAATTAATTGTTTTAAAAATCGGGTAATCGTCAATGAAATATTAATAATTGCTCATGTAAAATATTCAGATGTCCGAGAAGTTCTGACTATTTTACGAGAAGTCAAAAGTGGACATCCTGTGACTTTTCTATTACGTCCGGCAATGTTTGAAGAAGGTAATGTAGAAATCCCGTCAGAACCAATGACAATGGAGATGCTGTGTGAAGAAGCGAGCAAGCTTGCTATTTCATTGCAACAAACAAGAACTGGTGGAGATGATGGCCGTTCATTATTAAAGCGTCTTCAAAAAAATAACCAGATGCTTCAATTTCTTCGTCGAGATATTGCTAATGCTGAATATATAGAACAAACAATTCCATCGTCCGCAGAATGGTTGCTAGACAATATGTATGTGCTTGAAGGAGGTATTGAAGATGTCAAGCTCAATATGCCAAAAAAATATCATAAAGAACTCCCCAAAATATTAAACGGACCCCTGACTGGATTGCCAAGGATTTATGCTCTCGCTATAGAATTTGTTAAGAATACTGTAGGTGAATTAAATCGCGAAAATATCACTCATTTTCTTGAGTGTTATCAGAGTGATCATCCCTTGACAATTGGAGAGCTTTGGGCTTTTCCTTTGATGTTGCGTTTAAGACTCATCGAATGGGTCGAATTTCTTGCAATACATGTTGACAATCGTATGCGAGAGGGAGAATTAGCCAGTTTTTGGGGAAATAGACTTTTGAACGCGGCTCATCACGACCCAACACGGCTGTCGGTTTTGCTAGCAGATTTATCAACCGAGCAAACATCTTTCTCCGGTCATTTTGCTGAAGAATTACTCGACCATTTATTTGATGAAGAAGCCATTCTTCCTATGGTAAGAAAATGGCTGGAAGAACGTTTTAGATTACCTCTGGATGAAGTACTGCACAAAGAACATCTTGATGAAACATCTGAACAAGTCGTTTTTTCTAGTGCAATTAGAAGTTTAATCACGTTATCACAACTTTCATGGCCGGATATTTTTGAAACTGTGAGCCCAGTCGATGCCATCTTAAAGGAAGATTTTACAGCGATCTATTCAAAGATGGATTTCACAACAAGAAATTGCTATCGGGAAAACATAGAAGAGATTGCACGACGTGTTAATCTAAAAGAAGTGGAAATTGCTAAAACGACGCTTTCATTGGCCCATGAGGGCGTTATGGAATATGAAAAGCATATCGGATATTATCTAATTGATGCTGGCCGTCAGGCTTTGGAGAAGCGTGTTGGTTATCGTCCAACTATTTTTCAATCTATCAATCGATGGATCATCAAAAATCCCGCACGCGTCTATCTGGGCGGAATCACTTTGATGACTTTACTATTAGAAGGTGTTATATTTTCTTTTCTGTTTAAGGCTAACCTCAATTTTTTTCAGACATCCTTATTTTTAATTCTTTCATTGTTGCCTATCTCTGAATTAAGCATTCAATTCGTAAACCTTATATTAACGGTCCTTCTTCCAACACCCTTGCGACCAAAGATGTTATTCGAAACAGGTATCCCTCCGGAATATAAAACTCTAGTTGTGGTACCCATGATGTTGCTGACCCCTGAATCGATACGTGAAGAAATCAACTGTTTAGAAATCCGTTATTTAGCCAATACGGATCCGCTCTTAAGTTTTGGATTATTTAGTGACTTCTCAGATGCAAAAGAACAGCATGCAGAGACCGATGCTTCTTTACTCAAAATTGCAGTGGAGGGGCTTCAAGCATTAGAGCATAAATATGGCGAGGGCAAGTTTTTTCTTTTTCATCGACAGCGAATTTGGTCTAAAAGCGAAAATGCTTGGATTGGATGGGAGAGAAAGCGGGGAAAACTCGAATATTTAAATCGATTTTTAATGGGGGAAACATTACCTGAAAACATCGTGTATATGGGTCAAGCAAATGCACTTAAAGGAACTCGCTATGTCATCACTCTTGATGCGGATACTCAGCTTCCTAAGGACCAAGCCCGAGCTTTAGTAGAAGTACTATCTCATCCATTGAATCGCCCTTATTTAACTGCAAATAAAAACAAGTTAGAAAGGGGCTACACGATTATTCAACCTCGAGTCGGCACAGACTTTATCCATGCCAAAGCTTCCTGGTCCTGTAAGATTTTTTCTGAACCAACGGCAGTAGATCCCTATACGCAAGCCATTTCAAATGTTTATCAAGATCTTGTTGGAGAAGGCTCGTATCATGGAAAAGGCATTTATGACGTAGAAGCTTTTCACACCATTTTATCCCAGCATTTTCCTGATGAACACCTTCTTAGCCATGATCTTATCGAGGGCGCTTTTGTACGGGTTGCGTTTGCTAGTAATATTTGTTTATTCGATATACACCCAAAAGATTATTTATCATGGGTCAAACGACAACATCGCTGGATGCGTGGGGATTGGCAAATTATTGATTGGCTTCTGGCAAAAGTCCCTATGCAAAATGGAAAAACAGAGGTTAATACACTTTCCTGGCTCAATCGTTGGAAAATTTTCGATAATTTACGTCGAGCTCTTTTACCGATTGCTCTTGTGCTTCTTTTGACAGCGGGGTGGGCTATTTCTCCTGTTCCAGGAGTATTGACAAGTTTGGCACTCTTTGTTTTGCTTTTGCCTAGTATTTCATTGTGCATAAGGAAGTTATGTACCTATTCTTTTTTTTCAATAAAATCATTTTTAATGGAATTAGAACTTTTAAGTTTACGATCCCTGATTACAATTGCGCTATTACCTTTCGAAGCTTTCCTTTCTCTAGATGCCCTGTTGCGCGTAGCCTTTCGACGTCTGATCTCACATCAAAATTTGTTGCAATGGACTACTGGTGAATATATTCGCAATGGTTTGAAAATCCATCAAAAGTTTGTTCTTCAAGTAGGATGGGTCTCTTTTTTTGCTGTCATGATTTTTGGAACAGTTATCTCCTTCGATCCCTATGCAGAGCCATTGGCTCTACCTTTTTGTTTACTTTGGATTGCTGCTCCTTTCATTATCCATTTCATAGATAAACCTTTAGATAAGCGTATAGATGAAAATCTCTCTGATCTTGACAAGAAAGTTTTACGAAAAATTGGGCGCAAAACATGGCGCTATTTCGATGAGTTAGTCGGAGCTAAGACGCATTGGTTGCCTCCGGATAATTACCAGACAGCCCTAAATATAGAAATCGCACAGCGTACATCTCCGACCAATATCGGTATGTGGTTATTGGCCATAATGAATGCATATGATTTCAAATATATTACTTGTGATATTTTTATTGATAAAACATTAGCTACCATTCATGAGTTAAAAAAGCTTGAACGGCATGAAGGGCATTTTCTTAATTGGTATAACATTCAGACATTGGACCCTCTTTTTCCTAGATATGTCTCGACGGTAGATAGTGGTAATTTTCTTGCCTGCATCTGGACATTGAAGCAGGGGATGGATGAAATGATATCCTCTTCAATCATACCAACAGATGCTCTATCAGGAATCAAGGATACTTATGAGATCCTTCAAGAAACCAACAAACCAACAAAAATTGAGGAGGCACTTCGCCTATTCGATACTGCTGTATCAAATGATCTTTCGCACTTTATTGCAATAGTCAAGGATGCTTTAAAAGTTGTACAAGGACTGTCCGTAGAAAAGGTTGAAGATTATTGGTTAAAACAGATTGAAGAGCAGCTAATGGGATGGGAGTCCATCATTTCTCGTTATTTTGCCTGGGTAGAAGTTCTCAACTCTCTTCAACTAGAACACCTTCATATAATCGATCCTCAAGCATTATTATGGAGAGATCAGGCATTATCTTGGCAACCTTCATTAGAAATGCTTGCCAAGAAAAATTCGTTGCCTGCACTTGATCAACTGATTGAAGCTACTCAGAAAGCCGACCTGCCTAATGAAATTAAAGTATGGGGAAAGAAACTACAAGAAGCCTTAGCCACAGCCCAATGGTTTGCCGGAGAAAAAATAGGCCTGGTAGCCGAGCTAATCAAAGAAATCGAGCAATTTTCACAGGAGATGGACTTAAAATTTCTCTATAACAGTGATCGAAAGTTGTTTGCTATTGGATATAATGTCGATGCCCGTAAACTTGATACTTCTTATTATGATTTGCTGGCAAGTGAAGCCAGAATTGCAAGTTTTGTGGCAATTGCTAAAGAAGATGTCCCAGTAGAGCATTGGTGGGCTCTTGGAAGATTGTATAGTATTGTACGAGGACGAAAAATCTTATTGTCTTGGGGCGGTACCATGTTTGAATATTTAATGCCCTTGATATTCAATAAGCAATACTCAGATTCTTTAATAGGAGAGGCTTGTCATGCAGCTGTCGACTGTCAAATAGATTATGGAAAACAGCGCGGCATCCCATGGGGCATTTCGGAATCTGCATTTAGTGCCATCGATTCATACAAGATTTATCAATATAAAAGTTTTGGAGTACCAGGGCTTGGTCTAAAACGCGGATTAGAAGATGACCTTGTCGTTAGCCCTTATTCTTCTGTGCTGGCTTTAGCAGTTAAGGCTAAGTCAGCAATCAAAAACTTAAAAAAAATGGCAGAGCAAAATCATCTGAATCTGATGGGACCTTATGGCTACTATGAATCGATGGATTTCACAAGACAAAGAAGCCCTGCCGGCGAACGCGGGGTTATTGTTTATGTCTACATGGCTCATCATCAAGGAATGATTTTCGCAACGATCAATAATATTTTGAATAATGCAACTTTAAATAATCGGTTTCATAAAGATCCGCGCATATGCGGAGTGAGCTCTCTTCTTTATGAACGCATTCCTTTTTCTCCTCCTATCAAAGTCACCGGCGGGAGAAAAGAACCTATTCTTAGAAGACTAGAACCGTTTTCTCAAAGTCCTATTATGGGAGTCGTGGAAACCACTGAAAGCGTGACACCAAAAATTAATCTCCTATCAAATGAAAAGTATTCTCTAATGATTACTAACACAGGGGGAGGATACAGTCATTGGGGTGATATCGAAATCTACCGATGGCGTGCTGATACAACACGAGATTCATGGGGAAGCTTTTGTTACATTAAAGATATGAAATCAGAAGAGGTCTGGTCGGCTGCGTATCAACCGACTCAAACCAACGGCAAAGAGTATTCCGTAAATTTTAAAGGAGATAAAGCGGAATTTAGACGAAAGGATCATCAAATTGAAACGCTTACTGAAATCGTTGTCTCTCCTGAAGATAATGCTGAAATTCGATTGATTACTTTGATAAATCACTCCAATGAAACGCGTCATATTGAACTCACAAGCTATCTTGAGTTATCATTAGCGCCGCATCTTACGGACCGCGCACATCCATGTTTTAATAAACTGTTTATTGAAACAGAAGCAGTACCGGAATCCTCTGCTCTTCTTGGCTTTAGACGCTTGCGCTCGCCTGATGATCTTCCGATTTGGGCCGTGCATGTCTTAGCAACAAACCCAACATCTGATGGCGACGTGCAATATGAAACCGATAGAGATCGATTCATTGGGCGGGGAAAGTCTTTGGAGCATCCTGCAGCTCTTGAAGGAGACTTGTCGAATACAACAGGGACTGTCATTGATCCCATTTTTAGTTTGCGGCGCCGTGTTGTCATTGAACCAGGAAGAAGAGTTCAGCTTTCTTTTGTCACAGCAGTTGCTGATAATCGCACTTCAGCTGTAGCGCTTATAGAGAAATACAAAGACATCGCAGCAAGTCATCGTGCTATAGAACTTGCTTGGAACTATTCCCAGTTGGAGCTTCGTCATTTGCGTATTCATCAAGAAGAAGTACAACTCTTTCAAAAACTTGCGAGTCGACTCATTTATCCTCATGTTCAATTCCGCTCTGTTGAAGATCGATTGAGGAAAAATCGATTAGGACAATCCGGTTTATGGGCTCAAGGAATTTCAGGTGATTTGCCAATAGTAGTTGTCACAGTTGGAGATATCTATGATGTCGATCTTGTTAAACAACTATTAATTGCTCATGCCTTTTGGAGTCTGCGAGGACTTAAAGTAGATTTAATTATTTTTAATGAAGAAGAAACAGGATATGAGCAACCTTTGCAAGAGCACTTGCAGAGCCAAGTTCAAGCCCATTCTTATCGTAATCAGATTAATAAGCCTGGGGGTGTTTTTTTAAGAAATACCGATCATATTCATCCTGATGAACTTAATCTGATTTTTTCCGTAGCACACGCTGTATTAATTGCATCAAGAGGCTTGCTAAGGCAACAGCTTGTTTCACCCAAGGCAAAAGTGACATATCCATCAAAGCTAATCATTAATGAAAAGGTTAGAGAAGAGCCCTCTAGGCCGCTGCCATTTTTAGAACTGCCTTATTTTAATGGATTAGGAGGCTATACTGCAGATGGACGTTCGTATGTGATTTATTTGGGACCCAATATCAACACCCCAGCTCCGTGGATTAATGTGCTTTCTAATCCGCAATTTGGAACGTTAGTCTCTGAGTCAGGCTTGGGATGTACTTGGTATGGCAATAGCCAAACAAATCGACTTACTCCTTGGAGCAATGATCCATTATTAAATCCCATTTCAGATACGATTTATATTCGAGATGAAGAAATGGGAACTGTCTGGACACCTACACCCGCTCCCATTCGCGAATTAGATGCCTATCGAATCTCACACAATCAAGGCTACACGCGCTTTGAACATAATAGTCATGGAATTGAACAAGAATTATTAGTTTTCGTTCCCGTAAATGATGAAGGCGGTCATCCTTTGCGCATTCAACGCCTTCGGTTAACCAATCATTCTTCCCAGCGCCGACGCCTTACCTTGACAGCTTACACGGAATGGGTTTTGGGTGGGGATAGAGAAGAAACTCAAATACATGTAATCACAGAATGGGATGCAGAGAGTAAAGCACTTTTTGCTTATAACCGATATCACCCGGATTTTGGCGGCCATATCGCCTTTTCATGTTCAAACAGGCCTATCGCTTCCTATTCTGGTGATCGCACAGAATTTCTTGGACGCAATCGTTCAACTGCATTTCCTGAAGCCCTAAGTAGAAAATCATTATCCGGACATACTGGCGCAGCTTTGGACCCTTGTTCTGCTCTGCAAGTCTTGCTAGAAATCGATCCGGGAAAAGAAGAAGAAGTCGTTTTTATCATGGGCTATGCACCGGATGCTGCAGCTGCCCGTCAATTAATATCGCAATGTCGAAGTCTAGGAAAGATAGAGCAACTTCTGTCTGATACACAATCTTGGTGGAATAAAACCCTTGAGACTATCCAAATCGATGTTCCTGATAAGGCGACTAATTTTTTAATGAATAGATGGCTAATTTATCAAGATCTCAGTTGTCGCTTCTGGGGAAGAACGGCATTTTATCAATCAAGTGGCGCTTATGGATTTCGAGATCAGCTTCAAGATAGCATGGCGCTTGTTTACTCCGTTCCAAATATTGCTAGAGAATATATCCTTAAAGCTGCATCGCGTCAATTTATCGAAGGGGATGTTCAGCATTGGTGGCATCCACAATCAGGAGCTGGGATAAGAACGCGTTGTTCAGACGATTTCTTATGGCTTCCCTTTGTCACAGCTCATTATGTCCGTATTACTGGGGATATTGGAATACTTGAGGAGAAAATTTCATTTTTAGAAGGTGATAAACTGGCAGATGATCAAGAAGAGATTTCTCAAGTCCCGAATATTTCCAAAGAAACAGAATCACTATTGGAACACTGCCGCAGAGCGATAAACAAGGGGGTTACTGCAGGACCTCATGGTTTGCCTTTAATTGGAACCGGCGATTGGAATGATGGCATGAATCTCGTCGGTATACATGGAAAAGGGGAGAGTGTATGGCTTGCTTGGTTTTTAATCCATGTAATGCATGATTTTGCTGATTTACTAACATTTAGTAGTGGCAATAAAGAAGTGGGAGAAGGATTTCGAGTCGAGGCTAAGCGCCTTGCAGAAGTCGTAGAAGCAAGCAGCTGGGATGGCGCCTGGTATCGCCGCGCCTATTTCGATGATGGAACTCCATTGGGCTCAAAAGAAAATAGTGAGGCTTTTATTGACTCATTGCCTCAATCATGGGCAGTCATTGCAGGCTTGGCAAATCCAGAGAGAATTGCAATGGCGCTCAATTCTGCTGAAGAATATCTTGTAAATGCTAAAAACAATCTCGTTTTATTACTCACACCGCCTTTCGATAAAATGCCTTTGAATCCAGGTTATATAAAAGGATACCCTCCCGGGGTTAGAGAGAATGGGGGACAATATACACATGGGGCTTCATGGCTAGCTCTGGCATATGCGAGAACAGGTAATGGAAATAAAGCTGTCGACTTATTGAGAATGGTATCCCCAATCTTGCATACCCCAACAGCAGAAGCGAATAAGCTTTATAAAGTCGAACCATATGTAATTGCAGGGGATATTTACGATCTCAAAATTCAAGTGGGCCGCGGTGGTTGGACCTGGTACACAGGTTCTGCTAGCTGGGTTTATCGAGTATGGTTAGAAGAAGTCCTCGGTTTTAAATTACGAGGTCAAACTTTATCGTTAAATTGTTCTATTCCAAAAGAATGGGATCAATTTAAATTACAGTACCGATATAAGACTTCCCATTATGATATTACTGTGACAAATCCACATCATTTAAATAGCGGAAATCCTAGCATCACGTTGGACAGGGTTTTGCTTTCCTCACCAGAAATTCCACTACTCGATGATGGAGGTCAACATAAAGTCAATATTGTCCTCCAACCCTTTGCTTAAGGATAAATTTTAAACGAAGAGGATTCGTTCGCTAAGAAAGATTGAGTTGAAAATGCGAAGACCTATACATTGAAATTTATAACCATCTACACCTGGCATTTTGATGGAAGCACAAACGTTCTTAATTCAACTCGTTTTAATTTTGCTTTCAGCTCGATTATTTGGTGAAGTTGCCGCTTATTTTCGGGTCCCTTCTGTGATTGGAGAACTTGTTGCTGGAATTGTCATTGGTCCAAGTATTTTAGGATTAGTGGAGATAAGCAATCCTATTCATTTATTAGCTCAGATTGGCATCATTTTGCTTCTTTTCGAAGTTGGGATAGAAACAGATATCGGCCACTTGTCTTCAGCTGGCGTTAAAGCTCTCATCGTTGCAATTGGTGGGGTGGTTTTACCTTTCATATTAGGTTTCCTCATTAGCTTCTACTCATTTGATTTTTCTCTTTTGGCTAGCTTGTTCATAGCAAGTACTCTCACAGCTACAAGCATCGGTATTACTTTGAGGGTTCTTCGAGATTTGAAAAAACAAAACAGCCATGAAGCTCAAATCATTATTGGAGCTGCGGTTGTTGATGACATTATCGGAATTGTTTTACTTGCCATGCTTTATGAATTCTCAATAAGTGGGGAAATTAATATTTGGCATGCAGGAAAAGTGCTGCTTTTTATCCTACTTTTTTTCTTCATTTCTCCAATATTAGCTAAAGGGGTTTCGCAGGTTATTAAAAAATGGGATGAAAGAAGCGATATCCCGGGCCTTTTGCCTACTACAATCGTTTCGCTAATCTTGCTTTTTGCTTGGATTGCTCATTCTTTGGGAGCACCAGAACTGCTTGGAGGATTTGCAGCTGGGCTGGCTTTATCTAGACAATTCTATTTTCCATTTGCAATATTCTTACATGAATCTAAAGAATTTAGTCATCGTGTAGAAACACAAATGAAACCAATCGTTCATTTATTTACTCCAATCTTTTTTGTGGCTATCGGCCTATCTTTAGATCTTAGGACTGTAAACTGGGAATCATCATTTATCTGGATATTAAGTGGTTCTTTGATAATAGCTGCGATCATCGGAAAGCTATTTTCTGCATTTTTACTCAAAGGAGAAAGCCGGATCATGCAGCTCATTATTGGAACAGCAATGATCCCCCGTGGAGAAGTCGGTTTGATTTTTGCTAATGTTGGACTGACTGCAGGTGTCTTAAAAAATGATGTTTATGCAGCCATTATACTTGTTATTACTATTACCACATTGGTAGCTCCATTTTCTTTGAGATGGCTTTATAGCTATTCTAAAAGCGATGATGTTTCTAAGTTGAAACCATAGCAGTATTCAATACAAATTCTTTTATGGAAGCATTTACCACATCTCGCAAAGATTGTGTTTCCTTAAATATGTTGTGTTGTCGCTGAGGTGTCTAGCTAAGGCTTTAATTTGTTATATATCCATGCTAAAAGAAATAAGCCGATGAATGCGTCAAAGAAACCGTAAATGAGGCCAACAATAGTTCCCCACCATGAAATGGTATAGCCAGGATAAATATCAGCTATTATATCTAGAAATTTTGTGAAATATCCAAAGTATATTGCGAGGATGGTGCAGATAAACATACTCAATCCCCATAGTATTCCCCCTGAAATTCCTAACTTTATAGGATTCAACATAAGCCCCTCCTTAGATAAAGTTAATTTTTTACTCCATCTCTATACGACTGAGATGCGTCATATTACAGCTTAGTGTTGCGCAATCTCAAAGCATTTCCAATGACAGAGACTGAACTTAAGCTCATTGCTAGAGCCGCGATCATAGGATTAAGCAACAAGCCGGTAAAAGGGTAAAGAATGCCCGCTGCAATAGGAATACCCAACGCATTGTAAATAAAGGCAAAGAAAAGATTTTGGCGGATATTTCGCATCATAGCATGACTTAAGTGAATGGCCTTTACAATGCCTATCAAATCCCCTTTTAATAAAGTCACATCGGCGCTTTCCATTGCTACATCCGTTCCTGTTCCCATTGCAATTCCCACATCAGCAGCAGCTAAGGCCGGGGCATCGTTGATTCCATCACCTGCCATCGCAACAAATCCATCTTTTCCTTTAGCTTTTTGAATGAATTCTTGTTTATTTTCTGGCGCCACACCTGCGTGTACTTCATCTATATTTAATTTTTTTGCGACTGATTGGGCTGTTTGTTCGTTATCACCTGAAAGCATCACAATTTTTTGCCCAAGTTGATGTAACTGTTGTATGGCATTCGGTGTTGAGCTTTTAATGGGATCGCTCACTGTAATTAGACCAACCGCTTGTCCATCAATCGCCATAAACATTACAGTATGGGCTTGTTTTTGAAGCTCCTGAGCTTTTTGTTGAAGGGTGGTAACACCATTGATTTTTCTTTCTTGCAAAAAGTTAGACTTGCCTACTAAAACTTCATGATTTTCGACTTTGCCTATGACGCCCCCACCTGTAATTGACTGAAAATTTTCAACTTTAGGCAGACTAATCGACCGTTCTTTGGCACCTTCAACAATCGATGCCGCTAGAGGATGTTCGCTATTTTGTTCAACCGCAGCAGCTAAACGCAAGATTTCATTTTCTTTTCCCTGCTCGTTTGAAATCACTTGAGTGAGTTTTGGTTTACCTTCTGTCAATGTGCCTGTTTTATCAACAACAATTGTTTTAACCTTTTCTAATTTCTCAAGTGCTTCAGCATTCTTAATCAAAACGCCAGCTTCTGCCCCTCTTCCCATGCCCACCATGATTGACATCGGAGTTGCAAGCCCTAGAGCACATGGACAGGCAATAATTAGAACTGCTACGGCATTGACAAGTCCATAGACAAATGATGGCTGAGGTCCAATCCAAGCCCAAATAATAAAAGTTAAAACTGCAACTAAAACAACTGCGGGAACAAAATAACCTGCAACTTTATCAGCCAAACTCTGAATAGGAGCTCGACTGCGTTGTGCCTCTGCCACCATCTGTACAATGCGAAATAAAAGCGTTTTACTGCCTACTTTTTCGGCTTGCATTAAGAAGCTACCTGTTTGATTAATTGTTCCACCGATAACGGCACTTCCAACTTCTTTCTGTACTGGAATAGGCTCTCCAGTAATCATAGATTCATCAATATTACTTTTACCCTCAGTAATTTTACCATCGACCGGAATCTTATCCCCTGGACGAACGCGCAGGATGTCGCCTACTTTTACTTGATCTATAGGGATTTCTTTCTCCTCAGCATTCACAATGACCTGGGCTGATTTGGCTGCCCTCCCTAGCAAAGCTTTAATCGATTGACTTGTTTGACTCCTAGCTTTGAGTTCAAGCACCTGACCTAGCAAAACTAATACCGTGATGATAGCTGCTGACTCAAAGTAAAGAGGGACTTCACCATCAAGTAAAAAGGAAGGTGGGAAGGCCTCTGGAAAAAAGAACACGATTATGCTATAAAGATATGCAACCCCGACTCCCAAAGAAATCAAACTAAACATATTAAGATGATGATTGACTATAGAACGCCAACCTCTTTCAAAAAAAGGCCAGCCTGCCCATAAAACCACAGGTGTACTTAAGATAAATTGAAGCCAACGAGATAAGTTCGTGGGGATAAAATGATCAAAAGTAGAAATCATACTACCCATAGCGAGAAGAAAGACTGGAATGGAAAATGCTAATCCAAGCCAAAACCTAAGACGCATATTTTTATATTCAGAATCATCAGCCTTTGTTTCAACATTTTTTGGCTCTAATGCCATTCCACAAATGGGACAATTTCCTGGATGATCTTGCACTATCTCAGGATGCATGGGACATGTATATTCAGCAGCAGACCTCACGGGCTCGATTTGCCTTTGAGCAGATAAGTACTTACCCGGATTCTGTTTAAAGCTTTCCATACATTTCTGACTGCAAAAAAAATAGTGCTGATTTTGATAGTCAAATTTAAAAGAAGCTTTTTCAGGATCAACGTTCATCCCGCAAACAGGGTCTTTAATCATAACATACCTTATTCTCACTTTTAAGAATTTAAATGATCTTTTTCCTTGTCGTGGGATACTTGAGACCAGTGCGTTATGAGATCACCATCAATTGTTTGACGAGAACACTCATCAACCTAACCATGTCACTTAAAATAATTATTGGCAATTTATTCCAGTGAATGACTGCCGCTGGGTAAGACATATTTTAAGCAATGCATTCACGCTGCACCGGATTGCTGTCTGGAGTTGCCCCTATAAAACCGGACCACTTCGTTGCTTATTTTTAATCTTTTTCTTCAGCTCGCTTTGCGCGCCTCACCGAGCTCTCTATGGGCTAGCTCGGCGCGCTGCAGCTTAACTACTTTTAACCTACTTGTTGCTTCTCTCTCAAATATTCTCGTGGCGACATCATTCTTAAGGCCTTATGAGGAGCCTTCTCATTGTAATCCTCTATCCATTTTGGCAGCTGATTCATGACTGCATTGGCATCCTGCAGATTACCAAACCAGACATAGTCCCTCTTGAATGTTTTTACAAACGCCTCTGCCATCCCATTGCTCTCAGGGCTGTACGCTAGCGTTGTTCGAATATCCAATCCCAGGCTTCTACCAAACGATACGGTCTCTTTTGCCGTGTAGCAACTCCCATTATCGCTCAGCCACTGCAGCGAAGCCGGTACCTTGAGGCTGCCAAACCGATACTCGACACTTTCAAGCATCAAATCCCTTATCATTTGCCCATCCACCCCCTTGGTCGAGGCAATGTAGCGCAGTACCTCTATGTCGCATGTATCCATTGAAAATGCGACGTGAACTTGATCTCCATTGTGACATTGAATACAAAAACTGTCCGAGCACCACCTGATGTTACTAAAAAGTGTTTCCACTTTCCCTGTATGCGCTCTTTTTGATCTTATCGACGGCTTATGAAGAAGAAGACTGTTTCTCTTCATCACTCGATAGACCCTCTTGTGATTGACCATCTGTCTTCCTTGCAGACGTTGATTCAGTAAAGCAGTTACCCTTCGGTAGCCGTAGGAAGGCCTTTCTTTAATAATCTCCTGAATCAGCAAAACAATCTCTTGATCGCTTGCTTTGCAGTAGTTGCTTGGCCTTGATGGCTTTTGCTTCTTTATGCTTGCTGTAAGATTTGATCTAGACACTTGAAATACCTCCGCTATTGCTCGGATTCCAAATCTTCCAGACCGAGCAATGGCTGTCGCGATATGAGTTTTTTTTCGCGCCCTATTTTGACAGCCTCTTTCAAAATTTCATTCTCGAGTGTCTTTTTGCCCAGCATCCGCTCTAGTTCGCGAACACGCTTTTCCATCTCTCTAAGCTGACTTTTGGAAACGAGCTCTTCCTTGCTGCTAATTCCCTGTAGAGCTTCCTTTTCCATGAGTCGCCTCCAAAGAAATAACTGGCTTGGAGTTATATCATACTTTCTAGCGACCAGGGAAACAGAATGTCCGGGTAGGTAGGTTTCCTCAATGATTTGCTTTTTCTCTTCTGCAGACCATCGTCTTCTTCTCTCAACTGCTGTGATCAGTTTATATTCAGTCATACGACTAGTTCTACTCCTATGTCTTAGGAGCAACTAGGTGGTCCTGTCTAAACGGGGGCTACTCCACTGTCCCGATATTCTAATTGACACTTTATGTTTGGTACAATATTACGGATACAATCCAGTAAGTCAGAAGTTTTGGTCCATAAAAGGGCATCCAAAAACTATAAATCACGAAGCGATGTCATGAAAACGATATATCACAGAGAAGAACATTTTCAAGGTGGAAACACTATAAGAGACATTGTTATTGGCATGTCAGATGGACTCACTGTGCCTTTTGCTTTAGCTGCGGGAATATCGGGGGCTATCGCTGAAACTCATCTTGTCGTCACAGCCGGTTTTGCAGAAATTGCGGCAGGCTCAATCGCCATGGGCTTAGGCGGCTATTTGGCGGCCAGAAGTGACGTAGAGCATTTTGAAACCGGAGCTAAACGAGAGCAGCTCGAAATTATCCAACAAACTCAGGCAGAAGAACAATAAATTTATGAT
>JAJFUZ010000276.1 GCA_021372155.1 Parachlamydia sp.
GGTCTCTATGATAAAGAGATCAGGAAATACCGCTTGGTACTGGATAAGACAGGTATTAAGCGGATTGAGGAGTAGAGCTAATTCCCCTGTGCTTTTTGGAGGATCTTGGGGAATGTCTGGTTAAGCTTTTTCTGTCATTACCTGCACTCGACCATGAAGGTCTTTAATTAAGGTCATATGAGGCTCCGTTCTCATGCTGTGAAATAAGGATTTCATGATGTTATGATGTTGAGTTAAGAGATCTTCTGAGCCAAACATTTCAATAGCCGGACACCGTGTCATTTCGGCCAATCCAGGAAAAGCGCCTTTATATATAGACGTTAAATGGGTCGCTCCTACTAAAGCTACAAATTTCCCCTTTCCTTTTTCGAGTGTTATAATTTCATTAGCTAAATAATTCATCGATAAAATTCGATGAGTTCCCAAAAATTCCATACTTGATTTGGAATCTATCGCAACAATACGGATGCCTTCTTGACGAGCCACCTGAAATAATTTAATTTTTTCTTCTATAATAACACTTCTTATGCCTTGTTCCAAGAATTTTGTATCTCCGGATTGATGAAAATCATCAAACAGATATTGATTTTTATAATCTAGCCCTTCGAGAAAGAGTGTTGTTACTCCCATTGAACGAAAAAAAGGTAAATGAGATTGAATAAAGGTAGAGGCAGTAGTATCATGTCGTTCTCCTATACACAACCCTGGATGATTCTGTAACAAACCTTGTAGTGTTTTTGTTGCATCAGAAGCATCACTCACAACTACTGTCACCATAGGCAATTTTCGCTGCTCGCTAAAAGCCTCTTTAGTAGTGTCTAATAGGTTTTGGGAAGAGATGTCTTTAATGTCTGGCCGAACTTTTTTTGGATTCTCAAGATCGACTTCAGCGGTTTGGTCTAGTTGATCTAATTCATGAGTCAGATTGTTCACCTGTTGCCTTAAGGTATCCCTCTCTTTTTCCTTCTCCAAAAGAATATTCCGCGCCTTTTGACTCTTAGGATTATACTCAAGATCAAGCTTAGCAAATTCTATAGGCAGGCGAATCTCTCTTATTTTGTCATCCAGTTCCCAAATTTGTTCTAGAATTTTCATCCGGGCTTGTTGTTTTGGAAGGTTTTTTTCAAAATCGTGAAAGACTTTATTAGTAGATGAAACCGTAGAAAGGGGGATTTTTGTGATGGGTGCGGTTGGGGAAGGTGATTCTGCCGATAAAGGGGAAGAATTTTGCAAAGGGTTAGGACCAGAGACGTCCATTTCTATGCCTCCAAATTAAATCTATGATTTAATTATATCAAAATAATTAATTGTTTAAGTATTTTTAACTATTTAATAATTTAGATGAATTGGTGTTTAAGTAAACGGATGTTCATTCTGCTCAGCCGCTATCTAGAAAAATCATCGAATTTGTTCTCCAAAGCGAGTTTTGGCAACTAGCTTGCTAGTCAATCGCGTATTCCATCGTCACGATGGCTTTGATCTTTTTGGCTATGCTGCTTGTATCGAACTCTCCATAATCTGAGACCGTCGTGGAAAAGGCAGGGGTGATCTGGAAAACTCCCTGGTGAGCGGAACGCAGAGTTCCTACTTTAGAGCCGCTTTTAACTACCAATTCCTCAGCCCGTTGCCTGGCATCTTTTGCAGCACTCCCAAGAACCGTTATCTTGAGTGCGTCGATTTTGGAATAAAAGTACTGAGGCTGGTAAGAGTGGATCGTCAAGCCCTCCTTGAGTAAATGGGTGATCTGTTGCGCCAGGTGGGCAATTTGAGAAATGTTGTGGGAAGTGATGGTAAAATCCAGACTCAATAGATAGCTCTCCACTTTGTTAGTCTGATGCCCCTCCTTCGTTCGCTCATAGATCGTTGTAGTGGAAATGGGAGAAAACAAGACATCTTCCAGCTGGATATTCTGATTCTGAAAGTATTGATTAAGGATATGGTAATCCATATCAAGCTTCTCGTATGCCTGTACGAGCGCGTCTGAAGTGGCACTAATCGTGCCCTGCCATTTGACAATATCGGATTGAATCTCCTGTTCTGCGGTGCCTTTGACGTAAATGGTGCCATTGCCCATTTTGATTTGCTTGAAAGCCTGTGTGGCGATAAAAGTTGAGCCGATGATCGCCAAAGCGATCATCAATTGCCCTGTCAAAATTAAGAAGGTACGTGATTCCATGATCCCTCCTGAGTAGGGTGGAGAAGCAACATGATATGTTTTCGCTCATTTTTGGTCTCCAGATTTGTGAATTCAAAATATTGATCGCGATTTTGACAACCCACATCCAAAAGGAGCCACGCCATCATGCAAATAAAATCGGTGCTATACGG
>JAJFUZ010000286.1 GCA_021372155.1 Parachlamydia sp.
TTCGGTTTCGCTGTCCGAGAAGCTATAGCCGACGATTTCCTGGCGCATAGTGTCAAGCTTGCCATAGAGATCGAGCAGGCGGGCAAAATTGCTGGGATTGCCCACATCCATGGCGTTGGAGAGTGTGTGGAGGGAGGGGCGCGGCTCAAACAGGCCTGTGTCCAAGTATCTGGGGACCGTGTCGTTGATGTTGGTTGCGGCGACAAAGCGGTGCACGGGAAGTCCCATTTTCTTGGCCAAAAGTCCTGCCATCAGGTTGCCAAAGTTGCCTGAAGGGACGGAAATGACCAGAGGCATCTTGGCTTGGGCGTAGGCGTAGAAATAGTAAAAGGTTTGCGGAATCAACCGGGCGATATTGATCGAATTGGCAGAGGTGAGGGTCAGTTTTTGGCGCAACTCTCTGTCTCTGAAGGCCTCTTTGACCAGGCGCTGGCAGTCGTCGAAGGTTCCATCGATTTCCAGGGCGGTGATGTTGTGTCCCATGGTTGTCAGCTGCTGCTCCTGGATCCAGCTCACCTTGCCTTTGGGATAGAGAATCCAGACTTGGATGTTGTCCATCTTGAGAAAGGCATGGGCGATGGCGCTGCCTGTGTCTCCCGATGTGGCGACAAGGATATGCAGAGGCTTGTCTTGCAAAAAATAGCTGACCAGCTGTGCCATGCAGCGGGCGCCGAAGTCTTTGAATGACAGGGTTGGGCCGTGGAATAACTCAAGAGAGGCGATGTGGGGTGTGAGAGGTTTCAAAGGGGCATCGAAATTGATCGACTTGTCGACAATGGCTTTTAAGGAAGTATCGGGGATGGATCCCTGAAGCAATGCTTTGCTTACCTCGAAACCGATTTCAGGAAGCGAGAGATGGAAGATATTCTGAAAAAAGGTGTCAGGCAGACGTGGAATGAGGGTGGGCATGAAGAGCCCGCCATCGTCGGCAAGACCTTGCATGACGGCTTTTTCCAAAGTGACATTTTGGGTATGCCTTTGGGTGCTGTACAACTTCATCATAGAATTACAGGTCCCTTTTGATTGATAGGAGAGAGATAGAGATCGCACTCCAGATCATTCTTCTGGCAGGCTGCCTGCATGGCCTGGCCGACATCATGAGCTTGCTCGGGATGTGCGGAGAGGGCAAAGAGCGAGGGTCCTGATCCCGAGATGCTGCAGCCCAGCGCTCCCGCTTTCATGGCCGCCTCTTTCATTTCATAATATCCGGGGATCAGAGTGGCGCGAATGGGCTCCACAACTACATCTTGAAGAGATCTGCTGATTAGTGGAAGATCTCCTTGCATAAGTCCTGCTATGAGCCCGGAGGCGTTGCCTGTCTGAGCGACAAGCTGTTCAAGCGAGATTTCTTTTTTGAGGATTTTGCGCGCCTCTTCCGTTTTGATTTCGACTCGGGGATGCAAGATGGTGCAGTGGAGCTCCGCCTTGATTGGAATGGAAATCATATCCAGAGGCTGATAACTGCGGATCAAAACAAAGCCACCTAATAGGGCTGGTGCCACATTGTCAGCATGGGCGGCGCCGCAGGCCATGCGCTCGGCCTCCATGGCAAAGGGGATTAACTCTATTGGTGAAAAAGGATTTCCCAGCAGAGCGTTGACGGCGAAAAGGCTGCCAGCTGCGCTGGCGGCGCTCGAGCCCAGACCGCTGCCCAGGGGCATCTGCTTATGCAGTTCAAGTTCGACGCCTGATTTGGAACCTAGATGCTTCAGAAGTCGGATCACGCTCACGCCTGCCGTATTTTTCTCTGGATCGTAAGGCAAGGCTGCACCCTCGATTCTGGTGAGAGTGACACCAGGCTTTTCGACGAGACGCGCCACGACGAGATCGCCTGGCCGTTCCAGAGCGAAACCAAAGATATCAAATCCGCAGGCGACGTTGGCAACTGTAGCAGGTGCAAAAACGCGGATCTCTTTCATTCAATCAGTCCCTGTTTGGCCAACAGCTCGGCGATCAGAAGCGCGCATCCTGCAGCCCCACGCACGGTATTGTGTGAGAGCAGGACAAATTTCCAATCGAATAAGGGACATTCCCGCAGACGTCCGACCGATACAACCATTCCATTTTCCAGATTGCGGTGCAGCTTGGGCTGCGGATGGCGTTCGTCTTCCAGATAGACGATGGGTTGATGGGGAGCCGTAGGGAGGTTAAGGCTCTGCGGCTCTCCGACATAGTTATTCCAGGCGGCAATGATCTCTTCGCGCCTGGCCTTTTTCTTCAGCTTGACCGACAGGCAGGCCAGATGGCCATCGTTGACAGCTACGCGTGTGCAGGTTGCGCTGATCTGCATCGGATAGGGAGCGATTCCCTCTTTGTGGAATTCTCCCAGGATCTTGAGCGGCTCGGTCTCAACTTTGTCCTCTTCGCCAGAGATAAAGGGGATGGCGTTGTCGAGAATGTCAAGGCTAGGCACTCCGGGATATCCGGCTCCGGAGATGGCCTGCAGAGTGACGGCGTGGACCTTTTCCACTCCCCAATGGTCAACGAGAGGCTTTAGAGCCATGGCGATGCCGATGGCCGAGCAGTTGGGATTGGTGATGATCGCCCCCTTGCCATAACGCTGATTCTGGATGAGCTTCAGATGATCGCTGTTAATTTCGGGAATCATGAGAGGCACATCGGGATCCATGCGATGGTTGCGCGAGTTGGAGATGACCTTATAACCTGCCAGGGCGAAATTCTCTTCAATTTCTCCAGCAACGCTGGAGTCAAGGCCGGAAAAGACGATATCGCAGTTAAAGTTGGGCTCGCAAGCGACGATTTCCATCTCTCCTATCTGCGCTGGAAGCGCCTTCTGCATCGACCAATTGATCGCCGATCCGTAACGTTTGCCGACAGAGCGGTCAGAGGCTCCCAGAGCCACGACTTTGAACCAGGGGTGCGAAGAGAGCAGCTCCACAAATTTCTGTCCCACCATGCCGGTGGCTCCAAGGATACCTACGGGTATTTTTTTCATATTATGCCTATTATTGTTCAGTTCCAATGCGTACGATATCTGCCAGGACCTTGGCTGCGGTCACTTCTGCGCCAGCTCCAGGTCCCTTAATCACGAGCGGCTGTTCGCGGTAAAACTCTGTCGTGATCGCAATGATGTTATCGCTTCCAGAGAGATGGTAAAAAGGATGGGAGGCATCGACGGCATGCAGGGAGACGGTTCCCTTTCCGTTTTCAAATGTTGCCATATAACGCAAACGCTTGTCTTCAGTCGTAGCTTCGCGGACAAAAGCATCAATGCGGCCATCCTCCCTTTGCAGCTTGGCGTAGAAGTCCTCAAGGGAGGAATCATCAAAGCAGTCATCCGGCAAAAAGCGCTGGAGGGAGATCTCATCCATTTCGAGGGAATATCCGCTTTCTCTGGATAAGATCAGCAGCTTGCGGGCAAAATCCATGCCGCTCAAATCGTCGCGTGGATCGGGTTCCGTATAACCCTTCTCCTTGGCCTCTCGGACAACCTGAGAAAAGGGCTTTTCTCCTGTAAATGTGTTGAAAAGGTAACTCAGGGTTCCTGAAAGAATCGCCTCGATCTTGACGATTATGTCTCCGCTGCGCAGCAATTCCCGGATGGTGCTGATGATCGGCAAGCCAGCCCCGACATTGGCCCCGTAGAAAAACCTGACGCGACGCTTGGAGGCAATCGTCTTCAGTTGCTGATACTGCTCATAAGGCCCTGAATTGGCCTTTTTATTGGGCGTCACGATGGCGATGCTGGCATTGAGAATCTTCCCATAGGCATCTGTCATGGCCTGGCTTGAGGTGCAATCGACAAAGATGGTGTTGGGCAGATTGAGATTGAGCATGCGCTCCACAAAGAGGTTGATATGCATCTTGTCTATGGACTGATGCAGGAGCATCTTCCAATCATCCAGCTGCAGGCCTTTCGCCTCCATCAGCAGATGGCGGCTATCGGCCAGTCCGACGATGCGTATCTGCAGCGCATGATCTTCTGCCAGGGCCCTCGCATGGCACTGAACCAGCTTTAACAGGGTACTGCCGATCAGGCCGGTTCCTGCAACAAACACATTGAGAGTAGTTTTGGAAGATAGGAAGAAGGCCTCGTGAATGGTCTTGATCGCCTTGACTTCATCTTCTTTCCTGACCACGATGGAGACATTGAGCTCTGAAGAGCCTTGGGCGATCGCGATGACATTGATTCCATTTTTTCCCAAAGCGCCAAACAGCTTCCCGGAAATCCCTGGCGTCTGGTGCATGGTTTCGCCCACGGCGGCAATCACAGACAGCTCTCTTTCGAGCGTCACCTCGTCGATGAGCTGCGCCTTCATCTCCAGAGCGAATTCTTTCTGGATCGCTTCGACGGCCTTTTGAACGAATTGTGGAGCAATCGCAAAGCAGATGGAATGCTCGGAAGAGCCCTGTGAAATCAGAATAACGCTGATGCCCTTTTCTGCAAGTGCCCCAAAGAGACGTTTGGCGATTCCGCAGACCCCCACCATCCCCGATCCCTGCAGACCCAGGAGGGCCACCTGGTCGATGGAAGAGATCCCACAAACCTGCACCACACTTTGGGAAGGCTTGTTGCTGATAAACGTCCCTTTCGCCTGAGGATTGAAGCTGTTTTTGATCAGGATAGGGATGTTCTTTTTCATCGCTGGAGTCATCGTGGGCGGGTGGATCACCTTCGCCCCAAAATGGGACATCTCCATGGCTTCGCGATAACTCATCTCTGAAATAGGAAAGGCATTCTCCTCCTTCCTTGGGTCGGCAGTCATGACTCCGTCGACATCGGTCCAGATTTCAATCAAGTTAACTCCGAGAGCCGCTCCGATAATCGATGCGCTGAAGTCCGAGCCGCCTCTTCCCAACGTTGTGGTCTCATCCTGATGCGAAGAGCCAATGAAACCTGTCACTATCGAGATGGTAGAACTATGGTGGAACTGTTTTCTGATCCTCTGATTGGTCTCTGCATAGTCGACGCGCGCTTCGCCAAAGTTGCGGTCCGTTTTGATCCATTTGCGAGCATCTCCATAGGCTGTCTCTGGAACATGGACCTTCAGCGCCTCGCTGATGATAAAAGCCGAAAGCCGCTCTCCAAAGCTCATCACCTCATCCAGCGTTTTGGCAGTGAGCTCTTTGACAAGATAGAGGCCTTCCAGGATATTGCTGAGAGATTGGAATTCCTCCTCGATTACTTTCAAGGCCTTCGGAAGATTGTATTGAGGGATGAGTTTCTCCGCAGCCGTCACATGCCGCTCTTTTAAGGCATTCCAGAGCATCTTGTAAACGGAATGCCCCGCAGCCGTCTTCGCAGCCGCGATCAGCTGATCGGTCATTCCGCCAAAGGCCGAAACGACAACGATGAGAGGATGCTGACCATCGTAGGATCCCTTGATAATCTGGATAACGTTCTGGATCCTGTCTGGAGTTCCGACGGATGAGCCTCCAAACTTTAATACCTTTTCTACAGACATATGACTCCTTAAGTTAAAATAATCATTACTTTAACCGTCCGAGACCTGGCTAAGCTGTATAGCGGATTTTACCTGAGGACAAAAGAGGAATCGGGCGGTCGTTGGATATTTTTTTGGGATATTTTCGGGAAATTTAACGAAGAGACGTGCAGCCACGCGCCATCGTCAAATTTCCCTTGGCCGTCGTCGTGGTCGACGTCGCAGAAAAAGTGAGAGGATTTGTGATGCAGTTCATGTTGTTTGTTCCGCCCAAAATGGGATTATAAGCAGAATTTATCACTAATTCCAATTTACGTCAATTCAGCTTATTTAACAATCTTATGGATGATAGATTTGTTAATGTATCTCGAATAGAATCTAATGACATTAATTACTGTAATTCTATTTTTATAATACTAATTACAGTATAAATTAAATTTCAATAAAACAAACTGTGACGGAATGGAAAACAGATAGGGTGGATCGAGTAAGGCAATCATCTTGAGATGATTGCCTTCCCAAGCGTGCTTTAGGTAGCCTGCTTTTTAGTTCTTTTAGCCTCGTCAGAGAGCAAGGTTCCAGCTTCGACATTAGTTAAAAATTTACGCAGACGGGATGTCAAAATTAGCCTCTCATCTTTGGCATCATATTTAGGATGCTCTTTCGAATATTTGGATTTCATGTTTAGAATATTGGCAAGGGGCATTGCTGTTTGGAGATTACCGGGTTTTTTCATGTCCTCTAGCATTATCGTTTGATTGCGCACATCGTCATAAATCTTGGGTTGCTGGTTTTGAATAAGATCGTCAATACGTTGGATATGCAAATCTTGATCATCATTGCTATCATGGAGGACAAAACTATGCTTTTTAAAATCATACTCCCATCCTACATTTTGAAGAAGGGAGTTACATCCGTCGAAGGTGTTGTGTGTAAGTTTGTCCATTCTTTCCATCACACCAGTCCAAGGATTAGGTTTATTTTTGTAAATTACATCATATTCTATATATGCAACGTAATAAAAACAAATAATTGATAAAAGCAGAGCAAATTCAACGGCCTTTTACCCAGGCCTCTTCATCTTGAATTGTGCGGGCTATGATGGGACTGATTTTGCGGAAAGCCTGGTGGAATTCGATCGGTTTGCCATCGAGTTCCAGGAGGCGTTGGACGGGGATGTTGAAATGGCGGGCATTTTCTTCTAGGTAGGGGAGGATGAGCTCCCAGTCCTGCTCTGTCATGTCGACAAATTCGCCGCCATTCAACTGGCCGTTCTGTAGGGTGTGTCTGGGATCGCGCAGGTAGATGGCGCCTCCGGAAGCTAAAGAGAAGAGGTTGCTCCCTGGATAGGGTGTTTCCAGATCGAGAATCTGGCCCTGCTGGTCGATGCGCAGGCCGTTGACGATAGCGAAGCCGCCGCCTTTGAGAGGATTGCCCGCCATGAAAGATTCGGCAAGATAGTCGAGGCTGGTGCCGTTGATCACGACGCGAGGGGAGCCGACGGCGTTGATGAGGGGGCGGCCGGCTGTGTTGCCGCGGACGAAGGCTTTGCCCCCTTTGGCGCCATAGAGAAACGTCTGTCCGACATCGCCATGGATGACGAGGGTGCCGTCGTTCATGATTTGGGCCACCTGGTCCTGTGCGCTGCCGTGGACATGAATCTCGGCTCCGTCGATGCCTGAGGCGAGATAATCTCCGGAGGGGCCATAGATGTGAAGAGTGAGGCCGTGAGTATTTGGGCCAAGGCCGTTGGCGATGAAGCGCTGCCCTTCACAATTGAAGATCAGGAATTTCTTAAAGCCTTTGCCATACATCTCGACAATCATTCTGGCTAAGGAGTGGGGCCCTTCCGCGTTGAAGTTGTATGCATCGATCGCACAGGTATCGGAGGGGGGGGTGGAGAGCAGCAGTTCATAGAGGCTGGCGTGCAGCAGGGCGTTGACCGAGCTGAGGCGCATGGATCCGATGGGGAACGGATGGTCGATCAGTTTTGTGATCACATCGATCGCGCTTGTGCCATCTTCTGTTAATACTTTTAAAAAA
>JAJFUZ010000306.1 GCA_021372155.1 Parachlamydia sp.
TCGTAGGTTCGAATCCTACTTCCGGAGTTACTCTCCTAATAGCAAAACGGTTTTTCACCCCACCAGACGACAATGCGCGGACTCTTTATACAGGACTTTCTTTGCACTAAAACTTCTTTCGCCTCGCCTGTCTAAAGACCCCGCACTTCTTCGTCTGAAAGGTAAAAAATTTTGCTGCGCTCTTGCATTTCATAGCTCTGACATAGCCCGCAGCAAAAAACATCCTTGGAAAGAATAGAATCTGGCAATCTCATGCTTATTAACGATAAACTCAAACACGTCAGGCCTGACACCAAGTGTGTCATATTTAGAATAGCCAAATTGCAAGCTTGACCCTGATTACAGATTGTTACCTCGTAAAGACCGTCCTTTAGGTTCATAACCTTCACGTAGCACACCTTCGGAATGTAGAAGTTCCACAGCCTCAGCTGAATCCTTCACTTTAGAAGCACTGCGTGCTAACATTTCTTCTTCAAATTTAGTTAGTACAATTTCTCTCACTCCGGTTTCTCGCCATTTAGACAAGGGAGTACATGCTATTGATATGTTACGAGCCAGTGCCAGTGCATCCAACAGAGCCTGATTTGCACCTTGTCCTTTAAATGGACTCATAGGGTGAGCTGCATCTCCAATCAAAGTAAATGCCCCCGCTTTTTCCAATAATTCCAACTTGAGTAATTTTCGGTCGTACACGGGATAACCTGAAATTTGTGCCGGTAGGGTTGCTGATAAAACTTGAGGAATGGGCTTATGCCACTGTGTTCTACGACACGCTTCTTCTTTAAGTGCCTGAGCTCCTTGTGCACTCAAGGCCTTAGCTTCTTCTTCGGGAATGGGGAAACTAAGTTGCCACATTACCGAGTCTAACGAGTAAGGCATCATGTAGATTCGCTCATGTCCGTTGACGGTTTGAAACACGGTGGCTGAGTCGAGCAAAGAACTCTCAACACCTTTAAGAACCTCTAAAGAACAAATACCCAGAATTACTATATAACCTAGGTAACGTAAAGGAGTAATATCCTCACCAATCAACAAGCTGCGCACAACACTACGAACACCATCGGCACCCACCACCAAATCTGCCTTGGCATGCTTCATCTCTCCGTTAACTTGAAAGCTTAGCTCAACACCCTTATCTTCACTTTGTTTAAAACAAACTAAGCGGTACCCCCACTGCACGGCAGCATGGTCGCCCAATTGCTCAAGCAACGCTAAGCGCAAGGCCTGTCGCGGGATATGCACATTTCTACGCTTTGGAGATTTTTTAATGTTTGAATGCGTCCTCATTCCCCATTCAGTAATTTCTTTTCCTTCTGCAGTATGCACCACATGGCGTGTGGAATTACGCCCGTCTTTTAAAGAGAAAAGACCTAATCCTTTAATTGCGTTACTTGCTTGTTGCAAAGTAAGTCCGTAGCCCTGAGCTCGTGCATCGAAACCGCTATCGCGCTCATAAAGGGTAAATGGAATGCCACGATGCAAACAAGCTACAGCAAGCGCCACGCCTCCTATACCTGCACCAATAATTGCTACATGTGGATAGTTTTCTGGATCTGCTCTGGGGTAATTAGTGGCAGGAATCAAGCCAGATCCACTGCAATTATCGCATAAAAATTGTGTAACCTTAGGGCGAACAGAAGCCTTTCCTTCACCCTTAGTTTTTTCAAATTCATTAATTGCGATTTGGTAGCGGATTCTCGCATTCTTGCGGAGCTTCGAGTTTTTTTTGCCGCGTCCATAACATTTCGGACAAATAGTCCAGGAAGCTTCTTTATTTTCCACTTTTTTTCAATCTTATTTAAAGTAATTAATTTCCAATGCAAAAACGGGTAATTTCAAACGGATTATCGACAATACTAGTATGGATATTGCAATTTTCACGCATACTTTCAATAAACAGATCATCACCGACAAACCCTGCCGTCATCACCTTTTGAAATCAATATCAGGAAGAAACAGCTTCTCTGCTGATAAGATAAACTGCTGTATCATCTCATCATATGCTGTATAATTTCTCTTTGTTTTCTCAATAATCTTTCTTTTCTCAGATACAATGTAAGAGCTACAATTTTGTAAAATCTCCTTCCGAACTGCTCCTTGACCAGTAACTTCTACGAATAGCTTATTGGTCAGAACAGCTTCTTTGACACGAAGGCCATATTTTTCATTTGCCTTTCTAAATATATCAGGAATGTCCTGAGGGATGGATTTACCTTTCTCAACGCGCATGTGGGTTATGACAGAATTATCATAATATGGAACGCAGTTATGCATATTTTTCATGCTGAAGGTTCCAAAAGAAGCTGACGGCTAAGCATGATGAGTTAATCAGGATGTGGGGTGATAGCAACTACCGTAATTTCTTTTTTCCCAGGACCATAGAACCAAAATATTCGATAGGCCCCTGGTGTATTATTTTGAGCATAGGACTCGAAAATCTCTTCTCCGTTCGGCCCTTCCATATCATCGTACTTATGAGTATGCAAAGAGGGGTGCTTAAGATTGACCTTCATGAACTTGAGGCTTTTGACAACCGCTTTTGCGACAGCTCTTTTAGAGTTGTCGTTCAGCAATTCAGCCATGTCTAGATAAGCGTCTTCGGTAAACTTGAGCTCATAGTCAGTCTGCGGCATTTTGTAAGTCTTTCTCCCATTGATCGAGCTCTTTTGACGTCACTGTCCGAACTTTTCCCTTTTTGGCCTGCTGAACTGATTTTGCGAGCTTCTCATTGAGTTTAGCTTTTTTGTATTCCTTCATGCCAATCACGACTAGATGATGCATAAAATCTTTGATGGGTATTCTGGATTTTACACACTCCGTCTTGTATAAGATGTGCTCTTCTACTGGAACGTCAAAGCTGACTCGTACTGTATCTTTATTCATAGAACCTCTCTTCGTGCTATCCCTATTATACCTAATCTCAGGAAAATAGGCAAATATCAAAATATCTTGGTAGGAGAATATCTTGATTGTCTCATACAAATGCGAAAGCGTCTCGATCGAAGAAACCGGGCGCCAGTAAAGTCATGGAGAAAGTCTATTGGTGTCGACATGAGGGATAGCCCACTTCGAAACTTCTCATGAAGATGAGATTTTCAAAGATGGGAAAGAAATTGCAATTGTTCTTCCGGGCCGTTTCCTCGGCCTCCAAAGCAATAGAAATCTGCTGCTCTTCTGTGAACCAATTTTGGCGGGGTATATTGATCGAGTATATCTTTAACCTTTTTTTGAATTCTTCGAGATCCATATACACCTCCTTATAGTTATGGATTCGATTATAATAGCACAAAGAGATTTTTTTGAAGCGGGTGCGCCTGCAAAATTCAGCCCTATTCTCCTACAACAATTGACAATGCCCTAGCCTTTACCCTCGTTGATTTGCCAGGGCTTCTATTGCTTTGCGGATGGCTTCCTGCACTTTTGTTTCGGTATTCCCAAAGAAACTCCAGACTGTAGTGATGGCGCGCATCAAGCCGGTAGGGTTGACAAGCGCATGGGTTGAGAGGGCCTTTAAGTTGTGGTCGGATTTTCGGGCTCTGGCATGTGCGATCACTTGCATGGCAATGCACCAGGCAATGCCCTCCGATTGAGGGTGGGCAAGTGTGTAGCGATCCAAGGCAAGCGCAAATTCGGCTCCATTCTCTAATTCACTGTCGGCTAAAAAGTGAGGAAGAGTGTCTGGCGGCAGGGATTGGCATGTATCAACCGGAAATTTGGTGGTGGCATCATACGTAATCTTCGACAGCTCGACTCGCGACAGATTCACTCTGCTTAAATCGATGCCGGACAAGTTTTTGCTTAAAACAATGCGTCCATGGCCGCCCAGCATGAGGGTAAAGCTCATCCCTGGATTCAGAGAAATCTCCATTTCAACGGCCCTCCGAGAAGGTAACTGCCAGGGTAACTGCTGCATAGGGTTGGCAAGTAGAGCGCTCCAGCGGTTGTCGGCTGTCAATTGCGCAGGTAAAATAATTCGAGGAGGAAGGGATTCTCGGTACTCGACTTGGAGCTCCTCTCCGATCACGCGAATGGTATCGGGATTCTCTTCAAGAACGCGCTGCATTAACGGCCTGTCAAGAGGAGGCAGCGCTAAAACTTCTGGTTTGACAGCGGCGAGGCATCGCGAGCCTGAGAGTCTGGCAACAAGATAGTCCACAAGGGTTGTGGAGGGAAAAGTTGCGAAGAGTGCGTAGCCGGCTCGCTTGTTGAGCTGTCTTGCTAGTTCCTCCCTTTGAGCATTGGAACGGAGAACCACGGCAATTTGTTGTGGAAGACGATCAGGATGCTGGCTGACAAACCAGCCTGCAAAGACGCGTGCGGCAGAGTCGTGATCTGAAGGCACCTGATGCATGAGCTCTAGATCATTTTGAAACGTGATTGCTTCAGTTTGCACCACGAGGTCCTGAACAGAATCATAGCGGTGATCTGCCTTGCGCACGGATTTGCAAAGATGAGGCGCAACTTCTAATAACCAGGCTGGTTTGATGGGAGCTGCAAAATCGGCAAGCAAAAAATGGGTCGTCATATGCCGATTTTTGGTAGGGATCTTGCGTACTCCACCCACCAGCACGAGTTCGTTTCCTGCCAAACAAGCGGATTCGTTGGCTATCTTGAACTCTCCAAGCCTCCCAGAAAACTGGTTGCCATAGCCCTTCCGAGCCAGATGATCGATCTTACCGGAGGCCAGCGCTTTGGTGAGGGCCGCCTCATTAAACTCTCGGTCGATTTTAAGAGGGTGCTCGATCTTCAGTGTAGTAGAAGCGAGATCTTCAAGGATTTGTCGAATCTTATCTTCTACAAGATTCATCTGTTTGAGCTTCACGCCATGGCCCGTGCACCACTCTTCGAGAGGTTTTCCCGAAGCCTTGCGCGAGTGTTGCAGGCTTTTCTCCATTTTTTTGAATTCACGGTATGCCCTGACAATGGCCACAAAATCACTTTGACTTTCGCCAGCCCAGATTTTGCGATGACTTTCACGATAAAAAAGCTCCTCCATCTCCAAGACAGCTGTCACGATCACGGCCTCTGCTAAGACGCCTAATTGGTGCGCCGTTTGCAACGCCTTCGCCTGTTCCGGGTCGAGAGGAAAACGTGAGAGCAGGCGGCCCGTTTCTGTGATCGTCTCATCCTCCGCTAAAGCGCCCAAAGCTTTTAGTCGGCGGAGGGCCAATTCCACTTTAGCTGCTGGGGGAGCATCGATAAAATTAAATTTGCGAATCGACCGCCCTAAGCATGCTACCTGCAGTGCAACCTGACCCAGAGGCTCGCGCAAAATGGCTGGTTGAGGCCATGGTTCGAGGCGTTCGAATTCGGACTCAAACGATACAGGCATATAAAAGCCGGGAGCTATGCGGCCAGCCCTTCCTTTGCCTTGATCCGCTTCCGCCTTAGAGATTGGAATCTTATCTAGATGCGAAACCCCTTTGTCATTGGTCACACGGCGCTTCACTTGCAAGGAGTCGATCACACCCACAGTCTCTGGCACGGTGATGGCGTTGCGCAAAATTTCGGTGCAGCAGAGAAAGCGGATGGTGTGGTCAGGGGTTGCTGTCTGCACGAGATCTTGCTCTTCCACCGAGTTCTGGCCATGGCAGGTGAGGATTTGTACCCGCGGATTGTTTTTAGCCTGTGTCAAAAGAACCTTTTTCGCAGAGTCAATATCCTCTTTGCCCGGCAGGAGGATCAGGACAGTGCCTTTTTCGACAATGGCCTTTTCATCAGGTTGTTTCGAGGGAACATAGAGCAAGCCCTGCAGAAAGCGCTGCATCACGATGCAAGCAGCGCGGGTCGCCGCTTCAGTGTGATGTTCGCCATGCAAGAGGGGGACCACCTCCATCGAAACGGGAAAACAGCGACCCTGCACCTGGACGATCGGCGCTCCACCAAAAAACGCAGAAAACTTTTTGGTGTCGATCGTGGCAGACATCACCAGGATATGCGTCTTAGTGGCTTGCGAAAGTTTTTCCTTAATAATCCCCAGTAGCAGGTCAATGGAGAGCGTGCGCTCATGCGCCTCATCGACAATAAGGACCCCCTCTGGCAAGGCTCCGCTGTATCGAATGCGATTGGTCAAAGTCTGGTCGACGATTAGCTCGAGCCGTGTGGCTGCTGAAATCATCTTTCTTTCTTCTCCAGATAAAGAATAACCGACGAGTTGACCAACCTGACAATTCATCTCCGAAGCAATCCTGCGGCAGTTCCAGCGGCAGGCGTTGCGACGGGTCTGGGTCATGATCACTTGCCGGTCTGGGTTTGCAAGGATCAACGCTTGTCCGATGCGCGTCGTCTTGCCGGCTCCGGTCTCCGCTTCACAGATCACGACCTGATGATCTTTTATCAATCCGAGAATGTGCTCGAGTTTCAGGTCAATGGGCAGGGGATCGCGGTGCCTTTTGTCTGACCAAGAGCTCATGCTTCCTCCTTAGTTTCAAAGAGCCACATAATTTCGCTTAAGATTCCAGATTCCATAGCGCCATCCATGTAGCCTTCAAAAATGTTAATGTGGAATCAAGTATCCAGATTTACAATAAAATCTACAGCGTTTATTTCGCCTGAGAAAATCCGTGCGCTGGAAGCACAAGATGGGACTGAATTTCTTTGTGAACAATATCCTAGTGTACTAGGAAGATGAGATTATCGATAAGATTCAAAAAGTGGAAACCCCATGTAGGGAGATCGCTTTCCAGACGAAACCCCTTAGGCGTTGGTGCCACCATCCACAGTCAGATTCGCTCCATTGACATAGGATGACTCTGGACTGGCGACGAACGCGACAAGCGCTGCGACCTCGTCCGGATTCCCATATCGATTAAGTGGAACATTTGCTTTCTGGCCTTCAGCCCATTCGCCTGACGCGGGGTTGAGGTCCGTGTCGATCGGTCCCGGCTGGACATTATTGACCGTAATGCCACGCGCACCGAGCTCGCGAGCCAGGCCTTGCGTAAACATTTTGATGGCTCCCTTGGTTGCCGAGTAGTTGAACCGGAACTATTGCAGAATTTGGGAGTCTCAATCTGCAATACAAGCATTATATTGTGCGCAAAAGCTCCGAATTGGGGCATTTAGCCGTTTTAAAAGCTCATATAGGGCTTGCCCCAAACCTTGATATTAATGAATGGGATTCGCATGGAAGCACGGCGCTATCAAGCAATCGCCATCGCGCCCGGCTAGGTTACTAGCCGGGCGCTTGATCTACTCTATCCTTCAGTCCCGGTTTTTCTAGGGACATCAAAATCCTCTTTCACATGACCAACGAATTTGGCGAGACGAGATTCAAAATTGCGAAATTTAGTCTCTGCTTCTTCTTTACTGCATCCATAATTCTTTTGAATCGCACCAATTAATTGATCCCTTTTACCTTCGATTCGAGCAAGATCATCATCGGTAAGCTTGCCAAATTGTTCCTTCACTTTACCTTTAATCTCATTCCAATTGCCGATTAATTGTTCTTTATTCATATGCACCTCCTATAGAAAACTATAATCAGGCGATTACGGGGATATTCCCCATCTGGCATTATAGCATATGGTTAATTTAATTTTCTTTTCACGGGTATTTCCTGGGAAATCTAGGAATCGAGCTCGATTCTCTCAGTTTCGGGCCAATGGAAGGCCTTTCTCTCTGACAGGTTTTGGATGGCGTGTATCAGCGCGAGGTTGTCTCCAGCAGTCTGGATGATCTGCGTGGGAGATCTTTTTCGGCAAGCAGAAGCGGAGTTTTGCCATTGTTTGGACCGATAAGAGGCGCACGGATCATTACCGAAAAGACTGATTCGAGGCTCCTTCCGGGCGGAAGAGGGGAGTGGCTGCAGAGGAATCTTCCCAAATGGAAAGAGAGATTGAGAGAGCTAAGGTCTTTCTGCAGAGTATGGCTCGTAATAAAACGTTTTTTCAATTACAGTTTTAACAAGATGATTGGACAGGAGCATCAAAAAAATGTTGAACGATAAAGCGTTTTTTGATAAAAATACCCTATAGATGTCTTAATAAAAAATTAACAAAACAGCAAAATAAATTTTAGGACGAACTCTATGGATATCCAGGTCGAACCCATCACATTCCGTCAGCATCTGCTCCATCCTTTCAGCTTTAAGGTGCATGGTGCAAAGACTTACACAGCCATGATACCAGTACCTCAGCGCATTGCAGCGCTCGTCGCAGCTGTGGCGACTGCAATTTTTGGTATTCCATTTGCCGTAGTCGGCGGCCCTCTCGTCTTTTACTTCTTTACACGTCAATTCAAAACTAAACGCATTGATCAGATCAGACAGAATAATGTTCCGATCCCGCCTGTGCAAAATCGTGTTCACAACCCATCTGCAAGGTCGATCACACCTGTTGCATTTAATCATAGCGTGGGAGGAGGTGCCCTGCACACTGCCTGTGCGAGGGGACAATTGAATCAGGTCAGGGCTTTGCTTGACAGGGGCGCAAGTTTGATTTCTGTCGACACAGGAGGCAATTATCCGGTGCATATCGCCGCCATGAATGGCCACCATGAGATTGTTCAACTTCTTTTAGATAGAAGAGGTGAATTTGGAAATAGTGCGAACAGTCATAATTGGAATGGCAAGTCGCCTTTGAGCCTTGCCTTAGAGAAAGTGATTCCTTCGATAGGTATTCTAAGACACTCTGATATCCGCACGACCCTCAACACGGTCTGCAATCATCCGCTAGCTCGTATGAATCTCGACAGGCTGGTTGAGTCTCTGAAGCCCTTTGCTAAATATGATGTCGTCAGGCAGCTGATGCAGCTCCAGCACAATTCTGTCGCAAGCGACCTGTTAGACCGTTTGATGCTATCTGTATTGAGAGACCAGCATTTTGCTGATGTTGGGGATCCGGATGCGTTTGAACTAAAGCTAAGAAGTCAGCCCTTTATATTCAATTTTATAGATGATGATGTGTTCGTTCATATTTTTGAGAGAAATGACTCGGTTACTGTTCAGCTGACCAAACCGCAACTTTATCATACCTGGGTGCAAGCGGAAGGGAATTTGAATCAGATTAAAACCCGGGTGCTGGAGGCTCGCGAACGGCCCATTCAAGTTCCTGTTGCTGCGCCTGCGGTTAATATGGGGGTTGTAACGGCAGCTTCTGACGGTTATAGAGTGTGGCGTTTAAACGGAAAACATTTCGAAGCTCATCCCGATAAGGTTCTGGCTGAGTTGTGCAGTCAGTTTGCTCAGCAGAAACGCGATAGTCTTCAAGTCACTTATGAAAATCAAGCAGGTACTGATGTCGGTGGCTTAAGGAGACAGTTCGTCGCCCATATGTTCTCCTATATCTGCGCTAAACAGCAGTTTCAAAAGTATGAAAATGGCCTCTACAGGCCGCAAAGCCGTCAAAATGATGTGTTTCCCTTGCTGAATGCAAAGGATAAGCAAGTCTGCGAGAATTTAGGCAAGATGATCATGTTCTGCCTCAATGCCTCTGAATCATATCCGACGGGGTTGATTTTTGATCCGGGTACCTTTATTGCCCTCATTAGGATGGATTCCCGGTTCTTGAATAAGAGATTTGAAGATATCAACTTTAATGATCCGGCCATTTATGCCTCGATGTTTAACGTTTATAAAACGATGAATCGAATCGATGAAGATGAAAGCAAAAATATCGACAGAATGGAACGCTATCTCGCTTTGACAGACGCAAGCCCTAATAATGATCTGACCGGTGCCTATGGGATCGTCATGCTTAACGATGAGATTGCGAAACTGAATATCAATGCCAATAATGTCGCTCAGATCAAGCAGCATCTGCCAGCTATCAAGGAAGCGGTGAAAAAGGAGATCATCGAGAACATGCGCGCCACTTTTGCGCCCATTCATGCCATTGCAACGGGAATGAAAAACTCCGGTTTTAATAGAAAGGTCTCTTTCGACAACTTGCGAAGGAAGAGTCCTGCGGATCTATCAAAGGAGCTTCAAGGGATAGCTTCAAAGCAGGAAATCATCGACTGTCTGAGCATTCCACCGGGCAATATCAAGACCTGGATGACAAATTGGATCAATAACGAGAAGACGGATCAAAAAAAGCTGGAACTGTTCTTGTTTGCCGCGACAGGATCGCCTGCGCTGGGAGGCAATACTCGCATTAATTTCCGGCATGAGCCTAATGGCTTTTGCTACCATACCTGCTTTCGCACCATTGACATAAATTTCAACATTAGAAGTGAAGCAGAGTTTGTTGGCATCTTTGAAGCAGGTCTAGCTGCTGTCAACAATAGTCCTGTTTTCGACGTGTCATAATTCCTCATTAGAGGACAGGTTAGTGCCTGTCCTCTACTCAATTTTGCCTCTTACAGTACCTTGACAGCCGTTTTTCTGTAGTTCAGCCTGGTCCTTTCATGTCTTAATTATCCAAATTCCCTAACGATCAAAAAAATGTTGAATAATAATTGTGTTTTTTGATACATATTCGCTTGAGACTAAAAGATGTCTTAATAAAAACTTAACAATAAACAAACAATAATTTAATTTAAAGGACGAATTCTATGAACATCCAGGTGGAACCCATCACCCTCCGTCAGCATCTGCTCAATCCTTTCAGTTTCAAGGTCCATGGTGCGAAGACTTACACAGCCCTGATACCCGTGAGCCGGCGCATCGCAGCGCTAGTTGCTGCTGTGGCGACTGCATTTTTCGGCCTTTCATTTGCCGTGGTCGGCGGCCCGATCGTTTTTTACTTCTTCACTCGCCTGTTCAAAAGCAAACGTATCGAGCAGATTAGACAGAGCAATGTCCCCGTTCCGCCAGCGCCAAACCCTGAACCTGTTCGACGTCTACCCCCGATTGGGATTTTCTGGACTCCCTTGCACGATGCCTGCGCCAGAGGCCAATTGAACCTTGTCAGGTCTTTGATTGCCTCAAGAGCCAGCCTGAGTTCCATCGACAGAGATGGCAACACTCCGCTGCATGTCGCAGCGATGCATGGCCATCATGCGATTGTTCAACTTCTCGTAGCAAACGCAGCTTCAAGTGGCTATAATTTTGCTGGCAAGTCGCCTCTCACTCTTGCCGTAGAGAGAGTGATTCCATCGATCGGGGCTGGAAGATATACGGATACTCGCGCACTCCTCACACTAATCTGCAATAGCCCGCATGCCCGTGGGAATGTCGACAGACTAGTTGAGACTCTGAAGCCCTTTGCAAAATTGGATGTCGTCCGGCTATTGATGCAGTTCCCCAATTACAATTCTGTCGCAACCGGGCTATTAGTCCGGTTGATGATCTCTCTGTTGAGAGATCAGCATTTTGAAGATACTGGGAACCCTGTCGCTTTTAACCGCAAGGTAAGGGAACAGCCTTTTATCTTTAGTGTGCAAAATGATGAGGTTCTCGTTCATATCCTTGTGAGCAATGAACCAGTCACTGTCCCGCTGACAAAACAGCAATTTTATCATGTCTGGGTTCAAGCTGAAGGGAATCTGAACCAGATCCAAACACGGGTGCTGGAGGCGCGCGATCGACCCATCCAAGTTCCTGCGATTATTGGGCCTAACCAACCAGCTGCTGTGTTTGGGATTCCTGCGGTAGCTGTTGGTATTGATGGTTATCGAATCAATGTGTCAAACAGAGAGGACTTCAAGAATAATCCCGATACTTATCTGGATATGGTGAGCAAGCAGTTTGACCAAGAGAAGCGTTATAGTTTGAAAGTACATTTTGATAGAGAACCTGGAGCGGATGCAGGGGGATTGAGACGGCAGTTTATTGCGGATCTTTTCTCCCATATCAGCACTAAACTTCAGTTTCATAGGTACGACAATGGCCTCTACAGGCCGCGCAGTCCAAACGCCCAATCTGAATTCCCATGTTTGAATGCAAAGGATAAGAAAATTTGTCAGAATTTGGGTAAAATGATCATGTTCTGCCTCAATGCCTCTGAATCATATCCAACGGGGCAGATTTTCGATCCAGGCGTCTTTGTTGCCCTTGCTAAGATGGATCCCCGGCTTCTGGATAAAAAATTTGAAGAGATCAATTTCAAGGATCAGGTCATTTATGACTCGATGTTTGGCATCTATAAAGCGATGAATCTTGACAATGAGGATGAGCGCAAAGGGATTGAGAGGATGGAGGGCTATCTGGCTCTCACGGCCACAAGCTCCGATAAGGCCCTGCAGGAAGCCTATGGGAGCGTCATGGCTGAAGATGATATTGAAAAATTGAACATAGACTTCAATAATGTCGCCCAGATCAGGCCGCACTTAGCGGCTATCAAAGCGGCTGTGAAAAACTCGATTATAGAAAGCATGCGCGCCACATTTGCTCCGATTCATGCAATCGCCGCAGGCATGAAAAATTCTGGTTTTAATAGAAAGGTCTCGTTCGATGACTTGAGAGGGAAGACGCCTGCTGATCTATCAAAAGAGCTTCAGGGAGAAACCTCAAAGCAGTGTATCATCGATAAGCTAAATGTTTACGCTTCATTTAATACAAGAGCTTCTGCCGATAATATCAAGACCTGGCTGACAAGCTGGATCAACAAGGCAAGCACTGAAAAACTAAAACTGTTCCTCTATGCAACGACAGGGACGTACGCGCTTGGAAGAGATACCCGCATTACCATTGGTCACAGCCAAGGTTTTGCCTTTCACACCTGCTCTTGCAAGATCGATTTGAACTATGACATGGTTTCGAATGAAGCCGATCTTGGAGCTATGTTGGAAGCTCACATGGACCTGATCAAGAAGAATGCGGGTTTTAACGCGCTTTAAAGCAGGATGGCGCACAATTGGATTGTGCGCCTCCTCTTATTCCGCAGCAGTTCCCGTTGCCTTCACTTCCAGCAACATAGCTGCTGCCTGTTCAGCGCTGTTCTTATGCTCCAGCTGCGCACCTTCGCGGAGCAATGTCTCCATCAATGTGCGGTTATTGGATAGTGCTGCAAAATGGAGCAGGGTATTTCCCTCCGCGTCCTGCAATTTCATGAATTCAGGAAATCTCCTGCACAGCTCCTGGATAAATTCCAGCTCATGCGGGTTCTTCATCCAGCTCATGATGAGTGCAGGAATGGATGCGAGTCTCAAATAGTTGCCCTGGCCGGCCTCGGCAGAAGCTGCAATATCAGCCAGTCCATGGCGTTCTTCAGGTGTGACAAAGAGATTGGCACCATGGTTGATCAGCAGGAGCGTGGCCTCGACATTAAGACTCTGGATGGCAGCCATGATGGGACTGAGAGCCCCGGCGCCCACACTTTTGTACATATCGACTTTAGGATGCTTCAGCAATTCGTTGACACCCTCTGTCCACCCCATATGAGTGGCTAGATTCAGGGGTGTCACGCCATGGACATCTGCGGCATTGGGATTGCCGCGTTTTTCTTGTATCAGCGAGCGCAGTTGTTTCAAATCATTGCCAAAAATGGCCAGGTGATAGGTTGTGAAGCCATTTGGCGAATTTTTGCCCTTCTTCTGCTTTTTACTGGCCAAGGCAGGCCTTTTAGGCTTTTCTCCAGGGGCAACATATTGATAGGCCATCAGTTCGATTGCCATGGGATTGTAGCGTTTGCCTAAGTCGCGGTATTTTGTTTTTTGGATGAGGCGAGCCAGTTTTTGAGGCGTCTCCACAATTTCCATTCTTCGAGTGAAGTTGGGATCGTAGTAGGAAAATTGTCCATTCTCCAATACTCTTGCGCTGGTTGCATGCTGTCCTGCGCCAAATTCTAAAATGGTATTCGGAAATCCGGACCAGAGCGCAAGAAGCTCCTCAAGCTGCTCGACGGAAATTTCATTGAGGAGAATGGGAGAGAGCAGCATCGCGATTTTCCTCTCGTCAGAGGGTTCTTTGATGAATTCAAACTGCTCGATCCGCTTTCTTTGGTGATGAAGGTAGAAATTAATGCTGGAGTCCAGCCGCACATAGCTCTGCTGCGTCCAAACGATGTCGTTGATCCATTGTTCAAATAGCTGTTCCAGATTGCGATAACAGCACAAGCCCACTTTGGTTTCCTGCAGCCCTTTTTGACTCCCATCCCACAGAGAGATTGCTTGCAAGGCCTGGTAGAAATTCTCTTCCAGGTTTAAGGAGGCATAGTATTGCGCCAGAAAGGCGAAGCCATTGCAGAGCCCATCGTTGATCTCATTTTTGGGATCCAGCTCTCGCTTTTTCAGTTCCAGGTAGCGTTTGATCTGATCGATCAGACGCGCCTGGCTGATATTCGCCTCAATTTCACGGCTTTTACTGAAGACATAATCGTGTTGAAATGTAGAATAAATTAATAATACACTCAGAAGCAGCTTATTCATAATTAAACCAAAATTGTTTTCTTTATAGTATTGTTAATGATGTTTAATTTGTAATTAAGATGAAATTAAAGAATGGTAAATAGTCGAGAAAAATCTTTGATTGCGTTTTTTTTCAGGCTCACATAAGCGTTGAATTGAGGAAGGCACTCTACAAGGAGGAGTTAAAGCCAGGTAAAAAGCATGTTCGCGGAGTAGGTCCAAAAGAAGAGCGGATGTATGAACACATCCTCCACAGCGCCGAAAAATCGGGCAAATATGGGAAAAGGGCTCAGGACCCTGATGAAGCATCACAAAAAAGAAGGTCATTCAAAAGGACAATAAGGGGTCAGGATGAGGGCGATATGGTCTGGTCTGGTCAGCTTTGGTCTGATCAATGTTCCCATCAAATTATACAGCGCAACCGATGAGCATGCGATCAGTTTTGATATGCTGCACAAGACAGATCTGTCGCCCATCCGCTACGCACGCATCTGCAAGGAAGATGGCAAGGAGATTCCCTATAAGGATATCGTCAAGGGCTATGAATATCAGAAAGGGGAGTACATCGTATTCACCGAAGAGGACTTCAAGCGCATCGATGTTAAAAAAACGGGCACGATCGAGATTGTGCAGTTCACCAAAAGCGAAGAGATCGACTCGATCTATTTTGAGAAGCCCTACTATCTGGAGCCTGACAAAGGCGGAGCAAAGCCCTACGCTTTATTACGAGAGGCCTTGAAGGCTTCTGGTACAGTTGCAGTGGCCAAATTTGTGTTTCGAAATCGCGAATCGCTGGGGATCATCAAGCCTTATGGAGAGGCGCTGATCTTGGACCAGATGCGTTTTGCCAGCGAAATCAGGCCGACGAAGGAATTGAACCTTCCCGAAAAAAGCCTCCTCGACAAGAAAGAGATCGGTATGGCGCTGGAGCTGATTGAGAAGCTGACGGACAAGTTTAAACCCGAAGCCTATCGGGACGAGTATACCCAGGAATTGCAAAAGGCCATCGACGCTAAGGTCAAAGGGATTCCGATAGGGAAAAAGGGTAAGGCAGCGCCGAAAGTCTCCAAAATCCATGACATCTCTGCCTTATTGAAGGAAAGCCTGGAAGAGCTGCGGCGGACGAAAAAGCCGGCTCGGCGCAAGGCAGGCTGAGAAAGTCGAGATAACTCCTCCATCAAATATGCTGGCAAATTTTGCGGCCTCATTTAAGATGGATTTATCTATCGTCAAAAATGATGGAGGCCAGTTTGAGAGCAATTTGGTCGGGCCTGATCAGTTTTGGGCTTATTAATATTCCAGTGAAGTTGTATAGCGCATCGGATGAACATGCCATCAAGTTCAGCCTTCTTCACAAAGCCGACCTCTCGCCAATACGCTACGTCAGAAGTTGCAAAGAAGACGATAAAGAGATTGGCTATCAAGATATGGTTAAAGGATATGAATATCAGAAAGGAGAATACGTTGTCTTCGATAAGGAGGATTTCAAGCGGCTGGATAAAAAAAAGACGGAAACGATAGAAATTGTCCAGTTCACTAAAAGCGAGGAAATCGATCCCATTTTTTTTGCAAAACCCTACTATCTCGAACCGGATAAAGGTGGAGGAAAACCCTACGCCCTTCTGCGGGAAGCTTTAAAATCTTCCGATACAGTGGCAGTTGTCAAATTTGTGTTTCGCAACAAACAACATTTGGGAATTATCAAGCCCTATGGTGAGGCTTTGATTCTCGATCAAATGCGTTATGCAAGCGAAATGCGCGAAACAAAAGATCTTGAACTGCCTGAGAAAAAATTGTTGGATAAAAAAGAGATCAGCATGGCTCAAGAACTTGTGGAGAAATTGACAGATCGATTTGATCCAACAGCTTTTCGAGACGAATATACTGAAGAATTGCGCAAAGCAATTGAAGACAAGGTGCAAGGGATTCCAGTCGGGAAAAAAGGCAAGGCAACCAAATCATCTAAAATTCATGATATTTCAACGCTTCTCAAAGAAAGTCTGGATGAATTGCGACGGACCAAAAAGCCAAGCCGGCGAAAAACGGGCTAGACATGATGGCTGGCAAAGAAACCAGGAGACCCGCGAAAATCAAGCCGATGCTCGCTTATCTATTTGATGAACCATTTGATGATGCTGATTGGCTCTTTGAAACAAAGTGGGATGGGTTCAGAGCGATAGCCGACATCAGTCATCAAACTGTCGAGTTGTATTCGCGGACCTTCCAATCCTTTAATCAACGCTTCCACCCTATTGTCAAGGCTCTTCAGGAAATGGAAATCGATGCCATTCTCGATGGCGAGATCGTAATCCTGGATCGAAATGGCGTTTCAAATTTTCAAGCCCTGCAAAACTACCATAGAAGCAAGCAGGAAGGGCTGCACTATTTCGTCTTTGATCTCCTTTATCTTGACGGACAGGATTTACGAGATCGACCGTTGATCGATCGCAAGAAGATGCTGCAGCAAATCCTTCCAGAGGGATCTCGTGGAGTAGTCCGGTGCTCCAAGCATGTTTTGACAAAGGGGAAGAGCTTTTTTGCTGACGCTGCAAAGAAAAAGCTTGAAGGAATGATTGCCAAAGAGATTCAAAGCTCCTATGTCTCACACCGCAGCCGCGCATGGCTGAAAATTAAGACACATGCTCGTCAGGAGGTGATTGTCTGTGGATTTACGTCTCCAAAAGGAAGCAGGAAGCATTTTGGAGCTTTGATCGCCGGCATCTATGAAAACAAGAATTTGCGCTACGCCGGTCATGTGGGTGGGGGATTTAACGAAAAATCTTTAGCAAGCCTTAAAGCTAAGCTTGAGCCGTTGGTCACATCCAAATGTCCTTTTAAGGTTGTTCCACTGACAAATGATAAAGCAAC
>JAJFUZ010000320.1 GCA_021372155.1 Parachlamydia sp.
AACTGGTGGGGATTGTCGGTCCTAATGGTGCTGGAAAAAGCACGTTTATCAAGACGGCTCTGGGTTTGGTTCAGCCTCTCGCAGGACGGATTGAATTTTTTGGACTCCCTTTGAAAAAGGTCAGGAAACGGGTCGCTTACGTCCCTCAGCGTGAAACGGTCGATTGGAACTTTCCGATTACCGTGCGCGATCTTGTGTTGATGGGCCGCTATGGCCAATTAGGACTGTTTCGCTGGCCCCGCCAGGCCGATAAAATGTCTGCAGAGCGCTATCTGGATATGGTGGGTATGGCGCAGTATGCCAATCGCCAGATCAGCCAGCTTTCCGGAGGTCAGCAGCAGCGTGTTTTCATCGCCCGGGCTTTGTTGCAGGATGCCGATCTCTTTTTCCTGGACGAGCCCTTTAGCGGCATCGATATGGCCACGGAAAAGGTTGTCATGGAGCTCCTGCACCAATTGAAACAAAAGGGCAAGACGGTTTTTGTTGTGCACCATGACCTCAATACTGTGGAACGCTATTTTGACTGGATGATACTTCTCAATATGCGCCTTGTAGCTGCCGGACCTACTTCAGAGGTCTTTCATGCTGAATCACTTTATGCGACCTTTGGCAAAAGCTGCGCCCTTTTTGACGAGGCGTTCAAGCTGTCGCATGATCGCGCCAAAGGTTTGTAATGCTTGAGTACTTTCTGGATCCAGTACTGCGGGCGCCCACTCTGGGATGCATGCTGATGTGTCTTGGGGCTGCCTTAGTAGGAGTGGTTGTTTTTCTGCGCAAACAGTCCCTGATCGGCGAGGCCCTGTCGCACGCGTCCTATCCCGGTGTCATTGCTGGCATCCTCGTGGCAGGCCTTTTGGGGTTCGACACCCAGCAGGAGCTGCGGATCGCCCTGCTGGTGATGGGGGGCGCCATGGCGACGGCGCTTTTAGGACTTTGGTGCATTCATATTCTGGAAAGAAAATGGAAAGTCCGCAGCGATTCTGCTCTCTGCTTTATCCTGGCGGCCTTTTTTGGAATCGGGCTGACGCTCGCAAGCGATGTGCAGTTTTCCTACACCAGCCTCTATCGCCAGGCGATCATCTATCTTTATGGCCAGGCAGCGACTATGACCGATCTCCATATTATCATCTATGGAGCGCTGGCTTTGGCCATTGTGGCCTTAGTGGCATTGTTCCACAAAGAACTACAAGCGATCACGTTTGATCGCGATTATGCTAAAACTCTAGGTATCTCGGTCGCTCCATTGGACACGCTCCTTTTTATTTTGATCGCATTATCCATTGTAGTCGGAATCCGATCTGTGGGAGTTGTGCTGATCTCAGCCATGCTGATCGCTCCTGCGGCTGCAGCCCGCCAATATACCCATAAATTTTCTACCATGCTTATCCTTGCGGCTCTTTTTGGCCTTCTGAGCGGGTTTCTGGGAAATTATCTTTCTGTAGAAATAAGCCGCGCCGTCACGGTCCTCTATCCTGGAAACAGGTTTGCCCTGCCGACAGGTCCCATGATTGTCCTGGTGGCTTCCTGCTTGTGCGTGCTCTCCCTTCTGCTTGCTCCAGAACGAGGGCGCCTGTGGCGCATGAGGCGTGCTTCCCGGTTCCGCAGCCAGGTTTTGCGCGAAAATCTGTTAAAGGCTATGTGGCGTTTTGGCGATACAGAGGTCCCTTTGAATTATCTCAAAAGTTGCCAAACAATTTCTTCCTGGGGTTTTCGGATGCTTCTAAAGCGGCTTGTCACAAGCGGCTGGGTGGAGCGGATGAATCAAAAATCGGTGAAACTGACGGCAGAAGGGTGCCTCTGGGCTGCGCGTGTTGTCCGCCTCCATCGTCTCTGGGAGGTCTATCTGGTCGATTATCTTGGAATGGGCGTCGAACGCGTGCATTACAACGCTGAGGAGATGGAGCATATTCTGACCCCCGAACTGGAAAAGGAATTGACCCTCCTGCTCAACGATCCCAAGCGCGATCCCCACCATCAACCGATCCCGCCGGCTCAATCCAAGGGGAGTGATGAGCAACCCTTATAGTGGTCAGACATTTTTATCTTTTTTTGGGCTCCTTTCCAGCCGATTGTTTGGCTTTCTGACAGGTCAGCTGGGCTGGAAAGATCTTGCCTCCGATGAAGTCCAGATCCTCGTCCTCGCAGGTGTAGCCGCTTCAGCCGGACTCGTGGGCACCTTCCTCGTTCTGCGCAGAATGTCCATGCTGGCCAATTCTCTGTCCCACACTATTTTACTGGGAATTGTGCTGGCCTATTTCTTTTCCTGCGACAATCCCCTCGACGGCCATTTGAACATGCAAGCTCTGCTGATTGCGTCCCTGATCATGGGACTTGTCACTACTTTTTTGACCCAGTTTCTGACCCAATCTCTCCACTTGCAGGAAGATGCCAGCCTTGGCCTGGTCTTTTCGACCCTTTTCGCTTTGGGGATTGTTGCCGTGACACTGCTCACCCGCAGTGCCCACATCGGCCTCGAAGCCGTCATGGGCAATGCAGACGCCCTGCAGCCTCAGGATTGCCGCTTTGTCTTTCTTATCCTGGCAATAAACCTCGCGTTGATCCTGCTCTTTTTCAAAGAGTACCAGCTGACAGCCTTCGACTCCGGTCTTGCGCGCGCCTTGGGATTTTCCACCGCCTTTTTCAGCTACTTGCTCATGGCGCAGGTCGCCATGACAGCCATCGGGGCCTTCCGTTCGGTCGGCGTGCTCATGTTCTTAGCCTTCACCACAGGCCCAGTATTAACCGCGCGACTGCTGACGCATAACCTGAAGGCCATGCTGGCCATCGCGGTCGGTTTAGGTTCCGGCGCTGCCCTCCTGGGCGTTGCCCTGGCGCGCCATTTCCTGACGCAGCACAATGCCGCGCTTTCGACAGGTGGTGTCGTCGTCTGTGTGATTGTTGGGATATTCTTATCTATTTTGCTTATGCAAACTGTGGCAGCTCGCTTAAATCGCGCAAGCCAAAGTGTTTGAGGAAGTGGTTCGTGATGCCGTAAAGCGATGGCCTTCCCGGCGCCTCCATCCTGCCCACGATCTCTATCAAGTTGCGTTCCAGCAGATTCTGGATGGTGCCTGATGAATCGACGCCGCGGATTGCATCGATCTGCGGCCTGGTGATCGGCATCCTGTAGGCGATGATGGCCAGGACTTCTGCACTGGC
>JAJFUZ010000327.1 GCA_021372155.1 Parachlamydia sp.
AGCCTTCCACATCACCCATCAAGATTATCTATACGAGCTCGCCAAAGCCCATGCTGCCCATGACGGTTGGAGCTTTTGCTGTCAATTTGCCGAGTGGAACATTCAAAACCAAGATCGGCTTTTCGAAATTTTCCAAAGCGCTGCTTCGCAAAATGGAAGGGGTTTTATCCAAAACCGAGCCAGAGTCCCTTTTACAACAGATAAAATCTCCGAATTGATGCAGATCGCTAGCCGTCAAAGTGGCATTGCCATCGATGAGGCTTTGCGTAAAGAATAGATTTTTACAGCCACCGCAAAGTATGGCCTAATACAATATTATTGCTGATAGGGGGGATAAGATTTCGCGTAGTGAAACGAGCCGATAGCCTTGAATTATTGGTGAAGCGTATAGCGAGAAAGATGGAGGCCGGCAATCGACAAGCAATTCCTTTAACTTGACGGCATTAGAGATTTGCCAAAGGCAACAGAGATCGCCACAACCATGGCACAGTACTTGAGATAACGATCCCGCACCGTAAGATTGTATACTTTCCCTCCACCCTCCTCAGATTTTTCGATGCGTATGTGCCCTTTTGCCGCAAGTGGTTTGATGAATTTCATCGCGGGGATCTGTTCCCTACAGTTGGATTCACCCACAGTCATGTGAACTAGAGGAAATTCTTCTTCGCTCATTGCTGGGGCGTTAATTTTATCTTCGTAATCGCCGAGTTTGTGCAATTCATGGGTATATTTCATGAGAGGTGGGGGCAAATCCTTTATCTCATAGATTTCGACGTTGGATTCGCGGTAATGGTCATCCCTTTGACTGTGGTCTTCCAAAAATTTCATGACACGTGGGTATTTAGATAGATGAATGATATCGCGTAAAGAATAAATCGGGCACCCGACTGAGAAGTACTGACGAACTTCATTGGCGATATAAATCTGCGCTCGCTTTTGACCTCGCAACAAGTTGATTAGAAGGCTAATATAGGGATGCCCAAAACCTTCCTTCCCTAAACTATCTGTAATGGCGATATGAACTGCCCCATCCCCTTTTTCTGCATAGATTGGGAAATAATGAATAGTCGCATCCATGCGATCTTTGGCATCGGCATTACGTATGATCCAGGAGGCCTTTTTGTCGGGGCCTGAAAGAAACTTCTCAAAGCTATCCTTCCATTCTTTTTCTGTAATACAAATACGACAGTCTACTGTCAAGCGTTTGCGCTGTCTCATTATCGCTAATAGCAGTTCATAACCCTCCAGGGAAAAGGTCATCTGATTTTTATTGTCGAGTTGGATCATGAATTTGGCCACGTCGGGAAAGTGCTTCAGGGTGGCTTTTAATAAAAATTGATTTTCTTCTAAAGATTGAGAAGTACTCAACAGGGCTTTGCCAAGGATTTCAGCTAAGGCAATCGGGGGCAGATTCTCTGAAAAAAAGGCCTCTAAATGTTCTGGATGATCGGGAAAGGCCGTTTTTAGGGTAGCCAGAAGCCGCTGGACTTTCGTTGTGATTGTGGGATCTTTTGAGATGCGAAGCGTCTTGAATGCGAGGTCGCTAAAAAGACCATTTTCCGTGATAAAAGACTGAATTGCGTACATTCTTGGTGGCAATTTGCCTTGGGAGCCCTTAGTTGCATTCGCCTTCGTCTGGTACCGCGGCGATTCAGCAAAGGTTGGTAGAGAAGATGCAATGAATAACATAAATCTAATTTTAGCACATCTTAATTTTAAAAACAATTTAAATCAGCTTTTTTTATCCTGAATAAGAGTTCCATGAGCTATAGCAAGAGCGATTAAAAAGTTGGTATATTTTTGATAGCGGTCAGCTACTATGCGATTGAAATCTCCTTCTTTGCCTGCAATCTTGCGGATATGTTGCTTGGAGTTAAGTTGCTGAAGAATCGACATGGCAGCCTGAGGGGATGCAGGGTCGGTCGCTTGTTTCCTTTGATACTCCTCGATTTCCGGAACGTTTTGGGTATATTTCATCATAGGGGAGGGCAGAGTATGAATATCATGATGGTTTCTGACACCATCACCTGCGCCCTCTTTTGAGGGTTCGCTATGCGAAAGAATGAATTGCCTTGCTTGCACATAGTTGGTTAGATGGATAAGATCGCGCAAGGCAAATATCGGACAACCTACCGCTGTCTGCTGACGCACATAAGTGGCGTTGTAAATGTCCGCCTTCGCAGAGGGGCATTCTCTTCGCAAAATGTCACTCAAGGAAGAGGGATAGGAAACACCGTAGCCTTTTGTTCCCAGACTATCAAAGATAAAGATTCGGATAGGGTTGCCTTTTTCCACCATGACGTAACAATAATGAATCTGTGCATCAAGTCGGTTTTTCTCACCTCCATTGCGAATGATAAAGGCTTTTTTCTGCTCGTTTCCTTGGATTAATGTGAGAAATTTGTGAAAAAATTCCTTTTCTCCGATGCATAACTCGCAGGAAGTATCTAATTTGCCTTTAGCCTTCAACAAACTGATAATAATTTCGAATCCTTCCACAGAAAGTGTCTTTTGATTTCTATCGCTAAGTTGGACTAACAATTTATTAATTTCCGGAAAATGTTTTTGAGAAACTTCGATAAGAAGGTCATTGTTTTTTCTGTTTTGAATATTTTTCATTAAAACGCGGCCAATGACGACCCCGACTAGCCCACGATTTGATTTAAGCGCTTCTAATTTCACTGAAATCATATCGGGTTTTCCAGTGGACAAGGCTTCTTCTAATTCAGCTGTATGTCGCCTGACTTCTGGGGAACTTCTCCCGGCTTTAAGTGTCTCGGCTAATTGTTTTAACAAGGCTCCGCTGTCCACTAAGGCTTTGACGTCATATAGAAGTGTGGGAGGAGGTGTTTGAGAAGGATGCGTAGGAGGCTGTATTGCAGAACGTGGTGCTAGACGCACCCCTGTTACAGCGCCTTCTGATCCTCCAATGGAGTCGGCTCGGGCTGCTTCCGTTCTCACAAGAGCCCCCCGCGCTTCGCTCGTTGGGGACGACGCGACAGAGGGCAGGAGGCCTTGTTCGATAGGCGCATTATTACGAGAATTGATAGGCGAAAAATTATGCATAAATCTCATTGAATTATATAATAAAATTATTATTATCTGCAAGTTAGCAAATGGGTTGATTTAAAATCCTTGCACAGGTTAAGGCTGAGAAAAAGGGCGAGGTTCGCCGTGAAAAAACAGCAGGAAAATCTCAAAACGAATCCCAAAACAATGGAACAATGGGAACGTAGCTGGCAGACGCATTGGCGCAAAATCAAACTCACGCATTACGAAATCCAGCAGAGCCGCAAAAGCAAACTTGAAGAGCACGATTTTCTCATGAAGCGACGGTCCCCCGCTGTGGAGCGTCAACGCCTGAAGCGCATCACCCAAGAATTCAAAAGAGGGTTTGAAAAGCTCTACAAATTGGGTCCCGCGGTGACAGTCTTTGGCTCGGCCCGTTTCAAGCCACAGCATCCCTATTATCGCCAGGCGCGCCAGGTGGGTCGTCTGCTTGGCGAAGCGGGCTTTACAGTTCTTACGGGTAGCGGACCGGGCATCATGGAAGCGGCCAACCGAGGTGCTTTAGAAGCAGGAGCGCCCACCTATGGACTCAACATCCTCTTGCTGCATGAACAGGCTCCAAACCCCTATGTCAATGAGAGCATCGATTTTCACTATTTTTTTTCCAGGAAAGTGATGCTGCTCAAATACTCCTGCGCCTATGTCATTATGCCTGGAGGTTTGGGAACTTTAGATGAGCTGTTCGAAACAGCCACCCTGCTGCAGTGCCATAAGATCGGCCCCTTCCCCTTAATCCTGGTCGGCAGGAATTTCTGGTCGGGAATGATCGATTTCATGAGCTACATGGTCGACAAGGGAGTTTTTGCACGCGATGAAATCGGCTTTGCACGACTCGTCGACACACCAGAAGAGGCCTTCGATTCAAACC
>JAJFUZ010000333.1 GCA_021372155.1 Parachlamydia sp.
CGGCGAGCAGATGGGTCGCGCTACAGCCGCTTTTAGAGGCAAAATCCAGATTGACCCCATGCTGACAAAGAACAGCGAGGGCCTTGGGCTGTTGCGCCACAACCGCCAGATTAGCCAAACTGTGCTGCTGGCGGGAATCGATCGCATCGATATGAAATTCTTTTTTGACTCTCTTCAACATCTCATCAAGGCTGCCTGCCAGGCCATACATAGCCGCGTAATGCATCGGAGTCATGCCATAGCTGTCTTTTGCCAGACATTCTTTGTCGCTTACCCTGCGAAGAACCTCCTTCACCATCTCCTCATTGCGCGAAAGGACGGCGAGATGAAGGGGGGTCATATGGTGACTGTGATTATTCTGGCTCAGATCCGCCGATTCCATCAGTTTCAAAGCCGCGACATTCCCCTCGGCCAGGACTTGATGCAATCCTGTCAGAGGAGGAAGAGAGGCGCTGTGTGTTGCCATCAGCTGGCGCAAGTGCCCCTCCAGCTGTACAACCTGAGATTGAATTTTGCGGCTCTCTGAAAGAGTATGGTTAGTTTTTGCTAAAGCCTGTTCCAGCGCCTTGCCTGCCTCTTGAGAAAAAAGCAACTCCATCAATTCTTTCTTTTCGGAGAGAATGGCATAATCGTAAGCGGAGAGGTTTTGATGATCTCGCAATGAAGGATCTGCTTTCTGCTTCATAAGCTCTTTTGCCATCTCGACATCGCCTAAGCGGATAGCGGCATGCAGAGGGTAAACGCCATCGCTCATCTGCTGGTCAATCCCAGGAAGAGACTTACTTCCCGCCAGGTGGCGTACTTGTCCAACATTGCGCGCATGGATCAACTGCGACCAATTGATGCCATCTGGGCGTTTGGTTGAAAAACCATTAATTAGATTTGACACAGAAGAAATCATTATTAATACCAAATTATTATTTTGATATTAGTTTAACAAATTTACATTAGTTTTTTATAACTTTTATGTTAATAACATGTTAAGTTGCAGAAGAGAATTTTTGTCTAGTCAAAGTTAATCTTATCTGCTACTTTTCTTAATCCAGAAACTCAAGGAAAAAGATGAACCCTGCCAGCTTGAATGTTCTCAATTTTGAAGAATTTGGGGTTGTCAGACCTTTTTTTCAGGGCTTTAACATTTACGAATCGTTTTTACGTTCTATAATAGACAATAGGAGTGCTGGAAGGGTTCTTACTGATAATAAAAGCACCCCTTCTTTTGTCTTAATTTGTACCCCAGTATTCGTCTCCTTACTGCGCTTGGCTGGGCATGCAGGTGGTATAGCAACACCTCAAAACGCAGAACTTTCGATTGGAGAAAACGCAAAGATTTTCTATGATACTTAGTCAAATGAACCGACAACTGATCATATCCATTGGTCTTATTCAGTTTGAAGATAGATTTCTGTTAACTCGGCGTTTCAACCCTGAATATCCTCAATGGCATCAGCGATGGGAATTTCCAGGAGGGAAAATTCAGCCCCAAGAAACGCCTCTTGAAGCTCTACACAGAGAGGTGTTAGAGGAAACAAATCTAACAATAAATACGCCACAGCTATTGGGGGTTTATACCCATGACTGGAAAATAGAGAATGGAATACAACAAACTTTTATTTTGGTTTATCACTGTTTTGCGGATCAGCAGCACGTTCAATTAAAACCAGAAGAGAATGATGCGTATGTCTGGATGGACCCAAATAGTATTCTTGCGATGGATAATCTCTTGGATGGTACGATCGCCATACTGAAAGAATTTTGGCTACAGTCGAGGCAGCTTCTTTGACAAATGTTTCTGGATAGGAGCTTTCGAGCGAACCAAAAAAATGGCTCACAAAGAACTGTGAGCCATTTTTTTATGATTGGATATACGTGCATCCAACCAGTTGGAGGTGGAGAGAATTGAACTCTCGTCCTTAGCAAACGACATATTGACCACTACATGCTTATTGTCCTGCCGTTTCGCCGGCCTCTGTGCAGGACACCCCACTGAGGCAAGCAAGCTTCGTTTATTCTCGGGCGCAGCCCCTGGAAGCGTCGGAACTGCGATCATACCAAGATCATGACAGTAGACTCCAAGATCCTTGGTCTAATCTTAGACTACTGCGCCGGCGACACCGTTAGGTGCCGCTGACTTATGCAGCCATCAACTCCGCTTTTTGAGAGAAGTCAACAACATACATTTCTGCTGTAGCATTACGTGCAGCATTTGTGTTTTTACCGGTTTTTTAAAGAGGCCAACCGATATCCTCTGCATGCAATCAATACTTGGTTTCCAAGTCGAAACCGTGACACCCCCGAATTGATTCAGTTTTAATTATACCGCTTCTGGACTTTTAACGCAATTGAGTGTAGACTGTGGAGCTATGTTTGAGGAAATTCAAGACGAAACATTCGACCAGCGCGAAGTGCGCATTTTAAACTTCTGGCAGAAGGGGCGCATCTTTGAGCGTTCCGTCGAAGAGCGGAAGGGGCAACCCTACTTCTCGCAATATGACGGTCCGCCCTTTGCGACCGGCTTGCCGCACTATGGCCACTATCTGGCCGGAACGATTAAAGATGTCGTCCTGCGCTATAAGACGATGAAGGGCTACTATGCACCGCGACGCTTTGGCTGGGACTGCCATGGCCTGCCCATCGAAAACGAGATTGAAAAAGCCTTTAATCTGACGGGCGCTACCTCCATTGAAGCGTTTGGAATTGCCAAATTTAATGAAGAGTGCCGCAAGATCGTTTTGAGATATACGGAAGAGTGGAAAGAGCTCGTCCAGAGAATGGGGCGCTGGGTCGACTTTAGCAATACCTACCACACGATGGACCTCTCCTTTATGGAATCGGTCTGGTGGGTCTTCAAGCAGCTGCATGACAAGGGGCTGGTGTACGAAGGATTCAAGGTGATGCCTTTCTCAGCTAAGCTGGGAACGCCGCTTTCCAACTTCGAGGCGGGCGAAAATTACAAGGATGTCGACGACCCCTCTCTGACAGTGGCCTTTACACTGGTCGATGAACCTGAGACGGCACTGTTGGCCTGGACGACCACTCCCTGGACGCTCGTCTCCAATCTGGCTGTGATGGTGGGCCCCGAAATCGACTATGTCAAAATCCGTACAGACGGCCGTCAGTATATCCTGGCCAAAGCGCGCCTGTCCGCCTATTACAAAGATGAAAGCGCATATACGATTCTGGAAGAATTCAAAGGCAAGACGCTCGCTGGGCGCCATTACCAGCCACTCCTGCCCTACTTTGCCGATAGAGCCTCACAGGGTGCTTTCCGAGTTATTTTAGAAGAGAGCATCGCTCTGGATGAGGGCACAGGCATCGTACATTCGGCCCCTGCCTTTGGCGAGGTCGACTTCTACGCCTGCCGTCGCGCGGGCATCGATCTGGTTTGCCCTGTAGACAACAATGGCCGATTCACTGAGACGATCCCGGAATATGCCGGACAGTTTGTCAAAGATGCGGACAAGGAGATTATCCGACGCCTGAAGAAAGAGAATGCCGTCATCCAGCACGCCACGATGCACCACCGCTACCCTTTCTGCTGGCGCTCCGACACGCCTCTTATCTACAAAGCCCTCCAGACCTGGTTTGTGGCCGTTGAGAAGATCAAAGAGGAGCTTTTAGAATCTAATCGCCAGATCCAATGGAAGCCGGAGCATATCAAGTTTGGCCGCTTTGGCAAATGGCTCGAAAATGCGCGCGACTGGGCCATCAGCCGCAACCGCTACTGGGGCACCCCCATCCCGATCTGGAGATCCGACGATGGCGAGATCGTCGTCTTCGGCAGCATCGCAGAGCTGGAGGCCCTGACCGGTAAGAAAATTCACGATCTGCACCGCCAGTACATCGATGAGCTCACCTTTACGCGCAATGGCAAGCACTTTAAACGCATCCCAGAAGTGTTCGACTGCTGGTTTGAATCGGGTTCGATGCCTTACGCTCAGTCGCATTATCCCTTTGAGCATCGCGACTGGTTCTCCAAAGGCTTCCCGGCAGACTTCATCGGCGAAGGGCTCGATCAGACGCGCGGCTGGTTCTACACCTTGACGATCCTGGCGACCGCCCTCTTTAACAAGCCGGCGTTTAAAAACGTCATCGTCAACGGAATCATCTTAGCCGAAGATGGCAACAAGATGTCCAAGAGACTGCGCAACTATCCCGACCCCTCGATCGTGGTCCAGAAATATGGCGCCGACGCCGTGCGCCTCTACATGATGCACAGCCCGGCTGTCCGCGCAGACGACCTGCGCTTTTCAGAAAGCGGCGTTGAACTGGTGCTGCGCCAGATCCTGATCCCGCTTTGGAATGCCTACAGTTTCTTCATCTCCTATGCCCGCCTCTACAACTGGAGGCCTATGGAGCATCTGAAAGAGCATTATCCCCCATCGGGCTCACCGCATGCCATCATCGACCAGTGGATCCTCTCGCTCTTTCAAAAGGTGGTCCTGCAGGTCGAGACGGGAATGGACAATTACAACCTCAACGATGCTGTCGAACCCTTTGTGGGCTTCATCGACCAGCTCACAAATTGGTACATCCGCCGCTCGCGCAGACGCTTCTGGGAGGACCAGGCCACTCCAGACCGCGACCAGGCCTTTGCAACCCTCTATCAGGTCCTCTTGGGCCTGGCCAAAGTGGCTGCCCCCTTTGTGCCCTTTATCAGCGAGGCGATCTACCTCAACCTGCGCCAGCCCCACATGCCCGAATCGGTCCACCTGTGCCATACGCCCGTCTATCACCCCGACTGGCGCAACGAACTCCTTGAGCGCGAAATGGACGATGTCCAGAAGGCAGTCAGCCTGGGCCACTCCCTGCGCAAAGAACACAAACTTAAAGTGCGCCAGCCGCTGCCATCCGCCTACATCATCTCTTCGGACCCCGAGCTCATCCATTCCCTGCGCGACCAGCAGCACCTCATCGCCGATGAACTTAATGTCAAAGAGGTCCTCTTTGAAACGAATGAAGAGCAGTTTGTCTCCCTAACCGCAAAACCCAACTTCCGCGTCCTCGGCAAGAAGGTGGGCAAAATGATGAAGGCCGCTCAGGCGGCGATTGAAAAGATGAATCAGAAGCTGCTCCTCTCCCTGATGGAAGGGGAAAATGTGAAGCTGACCATCGAAGGCGAACAAGTCGAGCTCACTCCGGAAGATGTCCAGGTGGAGCGCAAGGTGCGCGACGGCATGGTCGCCGCCAATCTCGGAGAGCTCACCATCGCCCTCAATACTGCCCTAAGCAATGATTTGCTCGAAGAGGGGCTCGCACGCGAGATCGTCAACAAAATCAACACCATGCGCCGCGAATCGAACTTCGACATCAGCGACCGCATCCACGTGCGCATCCAGTCAACTCAGGATGTTCAGAACTGCTTTGCTAAGTGGGGCCCCTATATTCAAAATGAGGTCCTTGCCCTGACGGTCGAATTCGCCGACAACAGTGGCACAGCCTGGGATCTCAATGGCCAGCCGGCCAAAATTGAATTAATCAAAGTCTAAAACGGACAGTTAGCTCATCCATTTTGACTCTTGTGAATTAATTATTTTCTATATATTTCTGTAATTGGGGTTCAAGATACCGTGTGAATAGAAAAATGGTAAATCGGACCCCGCAGGAGGGTATCTAGAGTTATAAATTTTTAATTTCAAAAAGGAGGTCTTTATGCCGCGCCTCATTCAAAATGCCCCTAAAGCCCCAAATTGGGAACGACCTGCCATCGAGCAGGCTCCATCGGCAGCACGCTGGCCTGTACCCGAGTTCCGAGAGCTTCTACAGCAATTAAACGATCAACATTCATGCTTTTTTTGCAGACACTTGAGATATATTTGTCCTGAGATGTTAAGAAAAAGCGATCAAGAACTGGAAAAGGACTTTCTCAAGGATGCAAAAAAGCTTAATGCCTATATCAGCTATCCAGGTTGCTTTCTCCTCAAGAACACGACGACACGCATTCAAAAAGAGTATGAGCAAACCCATCCGCAGTCCCCGCTTTTTCCTCTGCTCTCTTTCCTCTCTGAAATGCCAGAACCGATCGGCATGCTCGAATCTCAAGAGGCTTTCGACGCCCGAATCGAACAGGTGAAGGCTAAAGCTTTAGCTAAGCTGCAGGGCATTATGCATCTCAATAACATGCTTCTCCGCATGAAACGATGGCCGCAAATGAATAGCCATGCTTCCTTTCATCAGGCAGCAGGGGAAAGAGGCTTGCTTGCAGCAGCGAATCCCGAGCTATTTCATCGCATAGTCACCCTAAAGGATATCGGAGGAATCGATGAATCGTCTGAAAAGCTATTGGATCTGGAACTGTTGCGTTACTACTTTATTTCACACTATATCAACTTTCTGAAAGATAAAAATATCGATAAAATCGATTATTTTAACGCCGCATTGATCTCTCTCTCCTTATCTTGTGCAACACAATGGTGGGCCTTAATGGGAGGTTCGTGGTCTTTGGCAGGAGCCATTTCTGATGGCCGCAAAGCCATAAACGCCGTTCTCTACTCACCTAGCAATGGCAAAGATGTTAAATATCACAAACTCTCAGAACACGTTTCATACGGCTTTGATCACCGCTCAACAGGAACTGCTCGTTATATTCCATTGTGTCCGAATTTTTGGAAAGGTTCTCAAACAGCTGGATATATTAAGATCAAACTCAAGGACGACTCAGAATGGCCTTGTCGTTTTGACTTTCGCGAGCCAGATCTCATTCCTGCCGATCAGTTAATAGCCCTTCGGGAATGGATGAGAGATCATCTGAATAAAGGATCACTCGATCCTAAGGAAGTTCTTGATATCATGAATACTCTGCAAACAAAACAAGCTGAACTCATGAATCGAGCCATTCTTAATCACAGAACGACACCATACTTTCTCTCTCTTCTGCCCTCCGCTTTGCGCCAGACTATCCAACGAAAGCCAGATTCGCATGATTACGACGCGATTCTCTTAGATGCACACCTCATGACCGAAATCGGAATTGAAAATAATAGAGCTAAATTTAACGAAGAAGGTCTCCCTCACCTCAACCAGCAAATCAACCAGTTGGAATTGCAGCCTCCCACGATTCATGAGAGGATCACCCCTTCGACTACTGCTTGATCTCCATGAGTGCGAAAGCGATCGCTTTCGCACTCATTTAGCGCTCGATCTTCTTAAATATCGGCCTAGAAGCTCGATATCTGTGGAACAGATAATAGAGCAGAGCCAGCAGTGCAAGGCTGCCCCAGACAATGAGTCTGGGCTCGACGAAGACCGGATAAGGTTTCTGCGCAGGAATGCCCCATCGGGATCCTGGAGGCCACAGGATGAGACTCGGGGTGCCTTGCAGATTTTCCTGAGGGACAAAGCCGAAGACGCGGCTGTCGGAACTCATGGCGTGGTTGTCGCCCAGGACCAGATAATTTTTCGGTGGAATCGTGATCCCAAAGGCGCGGATGAAATCGACATCATATTTGCCTTCTTTGACGGGCGGGCCAAAATCTCGAAATGCCACGTAGGGCTTAGTTGAAGAAGACTGCTGCTCCCTTTCTGCTTCGCGTTTGTTGAAGGCAACAAGCACTGGATCATCCTTTTTCATAATAGGCGCGCCGAGTAGATAGAGGTCGCCATCGCGGAAATAGGCATAGCGACTGGGGAAATTGGCGACATTGCCAGCATTGGGATCGAAATAGGTATTCATGTCGATGCCATAGTTGAAGAGGCGCTGAACATTGGCTGGGTCGTGGTTGTAGAGGGGGTGGTCCTTAGGCAGATCGAACGTGACTCCTCCCCAACTGACATTCTTTCCTTTGCCGTAGTAAAATTCATAGGTGCCGTCAGGAACACCTGGAAAGCTTGGAGTGTAACGGCTATAACGTTTGCTGTCTGCGCTGTAGCGGTGCGCTCGGCCGTCTTTGACTACAAAACGAGCCGTGTACATGCTATCCATGATAGCGTCAAGGTGCTCGCGCTTGAGCGGAATGGCAGTGGCAAAGGGAGTCATCGTCACATGTTCGAAGCAGTCTTCATAGCGATGGATCACGGGCTTGGGGTAGCTTGTGCTGGGGGTGTGGATGAGTTCAAGATAGAGAATCCCCTCTTCCAGATCTTTTTTAGGAATATTCTCATATTGCGACAGCTGTTTTTTTGTCAGCAGGCGCGCCATGGCGAAATTGCGCATGCCGAACCAATCGCTATAGGTTTTGAGCTGATCATGAGGAGCACGTTGAGCGATCGGTTGATCCTTGATCCACTCTTTGCCATTGAAAACATCTCCCTTCATACGGTCATCAGATAACACTGTCAGTCTTCCGATGGGCTGATGCATCTGCTCAAACTGGACGGTATTGGGGTTGGAGCAGCTCGGTTTGCCCTCAAATCTCAGGAATGGGACATATTCCAGCTTCTGCATCCAGGGGCTGTCAATCAATTCATTAATGGCCTTGCCATCACTGTCGACGCCATAAATCTTGCCCCCATAAAAGTAGAGGGAATCGCCTGGCTTTCCAATAAGGCGCTTGATGAAGCGTTTCTTATAGGGAAAGATCCCCAGAAAGGTAGTATCGGTATCATCCAGTGGTATGTTATCGCCTGACCAGATGACGACGCCCGTTCTCTGGATCAGCTTGGGATCGAAATAGAAGTGGTCGGTTTCCATTGGGATGTTAATCCCAAAAGAGGTTTTCGTGACTGTGAGATGATCCTGCTCCTTGAAGGTCGGGCGCATCGACCCTGTCGGAATTTGATAGGGCTCCCACCACATTGTGCGCACAACCAGGGCGATTGCAAGAGCCAGAATTAACGCAAAGGCCAGTTCAAACGCATACTGCCCCCATGTCTTTGTGAAGTGGACACTTGTGAATTTTTCCAATTGCTGGGCCAGACGGCTGGCTTCTTCCCTGTTGCCTGCCAGAAGGGCCTTGTCACATGCCGCGAGATCATTTTCAAAAGCAGTGTAGGCGGGTTGGGGCAGGATGTCGCCCTTTTTTCTGTACCAGCGATAGCTTGTCCGCAGAATCTTGCGGGCCTTATTTAACGAAATGTCCGTCATGCGTTTGCCTTAGGTAAAAATGCTGGAGATGCCATCTCATGGCCTGAATCGATGATGTGAATATGGGCTTTGCCTACGACACCGCTGATTTGCAGCCAGTACGGGAAATAGGAGGGGTACTTAGCATTATCCTGGGGAAGATAGACCTCAATTGTTTTATTGGAAAGGATCGTTTTATCCTTGGGCCAATGGGCACGCCAAGCGTGGAAAGCGACTCCACCTACCTCTTTACCCTCGACAATCATGCGCGGCTGCCAGGCGGGACGGCGGTCAGGGACACCCAGCAGCGGCGGCGGCCCAGCCTTTTTCTTTTGCCACTCGGGAATAAGCGAAAAGCGCAGATTCAGCAGCGTGGTCAAAAAATTGTCGGCCTGCGACACATTGATCCAGGATTTTTTTGTCATCGAGTAGCACTGCAGCATATGCCCCGACTTCAGCTCAATCACATAGAGCACCCAAGATGTATTGCCTGGGGCGCCTATCCCCATCCACTGCTTCCAACTCTGGAACGAGCAGGGCAGCTGCGCAAGCGGAATGGAGATCTCTTCGATCGCAAGCGACGTCGGCGTGCGCTCAAAAATGTGGAGCATCGTGGCCATCTTGCCCTGGGCCGTGACCAGATAGTCCCCTTTTTTCGCAAGGTCTAGATTATCGCGCAGATGGAGCTCATCTGCACCACTTAGCGGGAATGTGAAAGCCAGCATCATAACGAAAACGAGCTGAATAAACACTTGCCTCCTAATCGGATAGATGAATTAAAAGAAGAGTATATCATGAAAACAAATTCTTGCACCATACTCTTAGCACCTCAGGCATTTAAAGGCACATGGTATGCTTCTCAAGTTGCGGCGGCCATGGAGGCAGGCGTCCTGCGGGCCCTCCCTCATGCCCGCTGCATTCTCCTGCCTGTCGCCGACGGCGGGGATGGCACTCTCGAAGTCCTGCTGCAGGCTAAAGCTGGCTCTCTCGAGAAATCCCTAGTGGCCGGACCTCTAGGGCAAGAGATTGAAGCCGTTTGGGGGATCTGGGAAGATGAACACACAGCCCTTATCGAATCCGCCTCAATCTGCGGCCTGCGGCTGATTTCTAAAAAGGAGCGCAATCCTTCAATCTCGACAACCTATGGACTCGGCCAGGTGATCCTGACCGCTTTGAAC
>JAJFUZ010000339.1 GCA_021372155.1 Parachlamydia sp.
GATTTCAGGATCCATGACTCTTCAAGAACTTTGGCGTACGCCTTCAAATACGTTAATAATCTACTATACCGTTGGCAATGATCTATTTGATCAAAAGAAATATCTTGAAGCTCATCACGTGTTCTCCTTTCTTACACTAATGAATCAAAATATTCCCTGTTTTTGGATAGGTAAAGGAGCGACTAACGAAGCATTGGAAAATTGGGATCCAGCTTTAAGTGATTACTGGATGGCACAAACACTCAATCCAGAGAATGTCAACATATATGAATCTCTCATTCGCATTTATAATAAATTGCAAGATAAAGCATCACTAGAAGAATGTTTTAATATTATTGAAGCTTATCCTGAGATAAAAAAGCAGCTTCTCATGGAGGGTGAATAGTCATGGTAGAATTTGATATACGCCCTGGAACATCACCCACTCCCGAATTCCCTTCTGGCACCGTCATTAATAAAGGTGCAGAAGCGAAGCAAATGATAGCCGAGAATGCATCAAAAAAATCCGCAGCTCCTCCTAGTACGGAACAAGCTCGGGAACAATTATCGACTGCTCCTGCAGTTCCTTCTCAAACGAGTAGGCCAACAAGTAAAGGAGAGCATACCAGCAAAAGAGCGCCTGACCAACCGCGCAGTTTTTTAAACAAAATAGCTTCCCTGTTAACCTCTTCATCTCCTGATCGCCCCAAAGAAGCTGAGAATAAAGCTGTTTTAGAACGCTTCCAAGGTGAAATCAAGGCTTTATCACAAGCATTGAAAAAGGGAGATGCCAAAGCGACAGAAAAAGCAACAGAAGATCTCATCTTTGCAGCATTCCAGGTTTGCGATAAAAGATCTGTGCCGGAACATGAGAAAGAACAGATCAGCAAGGCCCTTGTCGATACAATTTTAAAAGCCTATTCAGGTACTTCGAAGAAAAATCCTGAGTTCATGAATACACTCAGTTCAAACGTCGAAAAGAATGGAACAGCCTATTTAACAAAGGCTTTACTTTTAAACAATCGCTTCGATGCAAGCCAGTTAAGTTCTGAAAATGCTGCAAAATTATTAAAAGCCACGATGACTTATTGTGTCGGTAATTTCTTTGGTATATCGCGCGAGATGCTTCCTGTAGTTAAGACTTTAGCTGAAAAGAGTCAATGTACCCCCCAAAAAATGGAGCAACATATCAGTACGGCAATTGCATTCAGAGAATACGATCTGGCAGATCGTTTAGTAGAGCTACATGGCAGTTGGAAACCCCAGGCAGATAAGGAGATCAAACGCGCCATCCAGGATCAGGATGTCGCTTTAGCCAAGCTTCTGGTGAAACATGATCCTGCTGCCTTGGAAAAGTTGGTTCATCAATGTGTGTCCGCAAACTTGGAATCATTTCTTGGAGAAATCCTTAAAGAAACTGGAAACTCACTCACCAGTCTGACCTGGCTGACGCCAGATAAAATGACTGAATTCAGCGAGAAGGCTTATAAGAATGGTAATTTAAGTCTCATGAAAATGCTTAATCCCGATGCCTGGCAAGAAAAAGCAGTCAATTTGTTTGAGAAAGAATTTAAGGAACTTCCAAATGAAAAAAAATCAGATAAATTGATCCAATTTTTTCTTAATTCCGATATTGCGGATGCCAAAAAGTTTTCAACATTACTTAAAGGACGTGGGTTTGATGATCAATTGAATCAAGCAGTTGATTTTATGGATAAACAGGGACGGCTGATTGCACGATTTCCGAATCCTCTGGATCAACAAGAAATGCATGAAAAATATTGTCCAAGAGATCCAGTAACTAAAGAAAAAATCTATCCCAACTATGAGCAGCAGCAAGTGGCTTATGGGAACGGACGCCATAAAGAAGTCGCTAAGATTGTAGAAGGGCTCAAAAAGGACAAGTCTCAATCATTAGAATCTGTTTACTTCAAATTAAAGAAGCCGTCGGAGAATTTGCGAGGTGCTGATATCAATTCACAAACAGCCATTGGTGGGCGCTATGCCATGTTTAAAACCCTGGCATTCGAAAAACTTGCTCAAGGCAGGGATGGAGCAACTAACGATGTTAAATTAATGCGGGGAAATGAAGTGCAGGTTACCTTCCATACGGAGGATCAAAAGGAAGTAAAATTGACCGCCTTTAAACCCCTTTCAAAAGGTGGCGAAACAAATATTGCCTTTTACCACACAGCTCCTCCTGCCGCCACACCTGGCACACCCCCTCCCTGGCTATCTCAAATGGGAATCTCTGAGGATTGGAATGAGATTCTTCAGATGAACGTGGATAAAAACGACGCCGCGAGTATGCAAAAGTTTACAGATAAGGTGGCAGAATTCTATTGGAAGGGTGTTCAATTAATGCCGACAGAACGCGGCAATTCTCAAACCATGCTCGAATTGCACAACGTTCTTTATCAATACCATGGTCTCACTCCTCCAGCAGCTTCAAGAAATGCTGTCCTTCCTGATTGCATCGCTCTATGCAGTACGTTAGAAGAATTTAAGAGCGAGCGCTATGCTACTTGTTGGGATTTTGGTTAAAATTTATTGATTAAAATTATCTGGGGGTCAGCGTCTTAACCTTGCCATCGGGTGAAATGCACACCATCAGAGACTCTCCTGCAGCAAAATGCGCGTCCAAATTGACCTCTTTTCCATTGAAGTATACTTTGACCTGCCGCTCTTGAGTTTTAGCCTCTTTAAATTGACCATATCTTATGGGAAATTTGACATCGGCGACATTGGGATGAGCAATAAACAAATATAAATGCCCCTCATATTCCCTTGCCCAGTAAGGTGGAAGCTGATCTCCCTGCACAAGAGGAACAATGTTAGCCTCTTTCAAATCTTTCAATGTGTTGGGGTGTTGGACAAGCTCGTCAAGCATCTTGATATAGCTGTCAGAGGGCTTAAATCCAGGTTGATTTGGAGGGTTTTTCAACACAATCTTGCCCCCGGCTTGGACGAGGCGAAGAAGCTGCGCGAGCGCATCTCTATCAAGCCATTTGACATCGATGTACAAGAGAGGGACATTCATATCGCCGCAGCAAAAGCGCCCATCTACGATAGATACTTTTGACAGCATATCGCCTGAGAGCCAGACCGGGAGTAATCCTTTAGTCTCTTCTGGAGGATGCATATCCCGCATTTCCCAATAAAGATGGGCTGCGGCTGTTGAATTTTGACGTGGCAGTTTTCCCAGCATCATCATGTCTTCATTGGGTAGATAAACGGCAATTTGGTGTGCATTTTTGCCCAATCGCATGATGCCACAGACATCTTCCATGTATTGATTAAACTTTGGCAGTTCTTTTGCAAAGGAAGCATCAGGGCCTACATGGACAGATGCAAAAAATCGATTTGCAGCGTTCTTAACGGGATTATAGGGCATCCCATGCCAAACAACCTGATTAACACCATTAGCGATAAGAGCATCAAACAGGAGTTTTAAATCGCCTAGTTGTTCTTTTCCTTTATATTTATCTGGATAGTCATACATGCAGGTAAATGTTTCACAGCTTACAACCGGGCGGCTTGCCAGGCTGGCCGCTGAAGCAGCAATCCTGGAAAACCCAGGCTCAAACAGCAATGACTCAGATTCTGGTACATCCACAGACGCGTACGCTGAGAGAAGATCAGTAGGCGCCCCATGACACTGAACCCTCGCCTTGGCACCCATCTTATGGCTCAATTCAGTGAATGTTTGATAAAAGTTCTGGGTGATAGCATCTGATACAATTTTGCGAGTATCATAGCGAATAAGGGGATTATTCGGCAGAGCATCTAAATGATCTTTTAATGAGTAGCCAAATCGATCTTCAAATTGTTTCCAAAGTTCTGGACTCCAGAGATTATCACTATCAATTTCAAGGGAATCACAGAAAAGTGATGATGGGCGACCTTCCTTTAAAGCCTCCTCAAACACTTTACTCATATTTGCGGTATAATTCTCAACAGCGGTGCGCGAAAGGTGGTTAAGTACAGGCGGCTTTAATGGTTTTTCCCAGGATCCTTCAATACGTTGTGAAGAGGGCCCTTGAAACGTCTGCATTTGATCTTCTGGCTTAAGAAATGAGCCGCCGAACGGCCAACTGCTTCCAAAAGTAAAATCGCATCCCAGCTCAAGCTTTGCTGCACATTTCTTTGTTAAGGTTACCAATCGAATAAAATCTTCACTTAGCCATTTGACTCTATGCGGTGATTTGTAATCAGAACTTTCCCAAAAGGGGAATAACCAGGCTATTTCTACACCCCCAAATCCATTCCCTTTTAACCACTTCAATTGATCATGAATGTCTTTTTCCTTAAATGGCCCATTCAGCCACCACCATCGTACAAATGGCTTAGAGTCAGGGAAAACATCAGAGTGACGAATGGTTTTTCCATCCAGGAGTCCTGGCTCTGGCCTCAAATTGTAGAGACGGGAGCATAATGTCTTCAATGTCGAAGACTTTGGTTGCTCAGCTTCAATCCGATGTTGCTGACCAGAAGATACTGTAGAAGATACCATCATAAATAAATCCTAAAAATAATTTTAATATATTAGACAATATTTGTCAAATATTAAGATCGAGCTCTTATAGGTGAGTTAATTGCAGCTGCCGCACGTTAATTGCCTGCTTCGGATTGCGCGCGCCTGCGATGGCAGCCGTAATCAAGTCAAGTAGACGATGACCTGCGACGGTGTCGCCCCATGCATCTTCTCAGCGCCTAAATCCTTAGAGAGTTAGGATTTGTATTCGTCGTGGCGCCGCCACCAAATGCCACCTGTCTCGTTGCGCCCTTTAGGCGCCCGGTCGATCCACTGGTACATGCCCCAGAGGCCGTCCAGTCCGCGCGCATAGGCAGAATAGGTGTGGTAGACGACCCCATCCTCGAGCGCGAACGCGCTCATCCCCGGTCGATCGCGCACGAAGGTTTGAGCATCGGTTCCGCAAAATGCGGCAAACTCGTCAACAATCGGATCTTGTTCCATCGCTTGGCCTTCGCGCTGGTAATTGTACTCGATGCCCGCCCGCTGCTGTTGCTCCGTGAAGGCGACACTAAAGTCACTGTTAAAATCGCTGCCAAACGAGGAAGCCCAGGGAAAGGTCCACCCCATCCGGCGCTTGTACGCCTGCAGCTTCGCCAGCGGCGCCCGCGACACGGCCCAGAGCATCACATCATGATTCGCCAGATGAATCGCAAATCCATTGAAACCGTCTGCTATCATCGAGCAGGAGGGACAACCTGCCGTATAGTCAGGACCAAACATGAAGTGATAGACAAGCAGTTGTGAACGCCCTCGAAAGAGGTCCGGAAGCGAGGCTTTTCCATCATCTGTGTCAAAGCGATATTCCTTGTCGATCCGCACCCAAGGCAACTCCTGCCGCAGCTTAGCCAGCTCGTCGTTGCGCCGCGTGTGTTCTTTCTCCTGCTCGAGCAGCCTAAGCCTAGCTGTAAGCCACTCTTCACGCGTTCCAGTTGTGTGACTAGTCATTCTTGTCTCCTTTTATCTTCGTTTCGCCCCACGAGGAGGCAAAACCGATATCGCTTTAATTCAAGGACTTCCTGATTTCACTAGGAAATCTTTTTTTAGTCAAAGATTTTTTCTTGAAACAATAAATTTATTCTTGTATAATTTTTATCATCCCTACGATTATGTGGGGTACAAATGAGAGAATCAACCATGGATAAAGACAACTTAAGTTCAGGTTATGTTTCCAACTCTCTTCCAGTCTATTTCTCAACGACGACGTTCTTTTCTTTTCATCCTATTTGGATGATTTCTTAAATCAGTCCCCTTTTTTTTTGCTAAACATTTGTTGAAAACTTGTCCTGAAGAATGACTTCATGACGACTTTTCATGTAACCACAAAGAATGGAGAATTCTTATGTCTGTTTCACCTTGCCATCCCGTTGCATCTTTACAAGAGCTATGTGTCCAATCTATAGTCGATCGTGTCAGTCAACGCACTGTGCAAGATCGGGTAGATACACCCACACAACTTGTAAAGGATAAACTACCCCTTTCTGAACTGCTCAAGAAAGTCGAGCAAGTCAATCCCTATCTGGGATTTTCTGACCGTGTGGAAACAAATCGTTCACGATACAATTATTATATGTTGAAGAAGGAACATGAAAGAAGAGGCTTGACCGCTTACTTTTTACTAGCCGTAGCAAAGAAATTAAACTCCTATGAGCAAATCGATGATCGGGTGATAACCGATCTATCGCGCTTAGCCTGTAAAACGCTGATTGTGGGACCCGGCTCCCCATTTGTGGCTCCCCTCTTCGATAAATGCAATCAACTTGAGGTCCTTTGCCTTCAGTCTTGTGCTGAGCTAAGGAACCTCGACGCGACATCATTGAAGAATTTGAAGGAATTGACTCTCAGCAACTGTCCTAAGTTAGAAAAGGTGGCAGTCAAATGTGACGCTCTCTTAAAAGTAAAGCTGTCGAGTTGTCCTGCTCTTCGCTCGGTCGAGGTAGAAGAAAAGGATAAATCAGCATCAGCAGAGATGACATTAGAGCATCTAGATCAACTGAGTAACGTTGATTTATCGAAAGCCCGCAATGTCACTGAAGTGAAGGTGCGCAATTGTCCCAATGTGATCATAACTGCTGTCAAGCAGCCGCCCCAGGGGATTGTCTTGAGGCCTAAAGATCCTAATCCGCCGTTAGGAAGGAGAACCGAAAGATATCCTGGTCGAGCTGCCATGATGCAGCCAAGGAGAGATCGTCAATCCTAACATGCATCAGATTCATCCTCCCTAAAAAACACCCGCCCCTTATGGGGGCGGGTAGTTGTCGCCATTGCTCGGAGTCGTTCACTCAGGTTCTGAATCTTCGAATTCTATAGTTTCAATTGAAATCGGTATTATCGTATTTAGATAGTTTTCTTTTGAAATTATTGGTTTGCCGCTTTCTTGTTCCAGCTGATGCCTGGCATCTCCAGCAATTTTGCCCCCGGTTTTAGCCGCGACTTTGTTCTCATCAAAACCTTGTGCATTTTGGCTAACGGCTATTTCCTTTGTCGCCGCTTCACCCAACATCGAAAAAATCAACTCAAGATCCGTCATATGGTCACGAAGGTTCTCTTGTCCGAGATTTTTGTGTTTCATGTATTCCGAAGGGGTCATCCCGAAGGTTGCTTTAGAAATTTCGGCAGTGAGAATCGCATATTCACGCTGAATTTTAACCCCTCTTTTATCCCACTCATCCGTTAATTCTTCACGGATTGCAATGCCCCTCATCCGCTTTTCAATCCACTCATCGCTATACCCTTTTGCTTTATAGATGGCGCGCGTGCGTTGCGTGGCAAGTTCTGGATCTTCAATTTCTTGAACTCTTTCGTATCCAACCTTAGCTAACCATCTTTTGAAGGGTTCGGCCTTAGGAGAAGGAATTGATTGAATGATACGAAAAATAATTTCTGTATTGGCGGTATCGGTTTCGTATTTTTTCCCATCACTTGCTTCTAATCTCAGTTGTACGATTTTTCCGTACAACTGAGTAAATCCTTCATTTTCAGCCAGTTGTCTTTTAAGATCGGACCAATAACGTCGAGGGTTGCTGCTACCACTTAACACCTCAACGACGTCGATAATTGAGAAATGCCATTCTCCGTTATGAAGAATTCTGCGGATTTTGTTATCCTCAAAAACAATAAGTTTGAGGGCTGTTTTTTCAATATTTTTGTTATCATTGCTCATGAGACCATCCTCGCAACTAGTATTTAAAACGGCTTGGGGATTGTGTCAAATTATGCTGATTATCGTCAATTTTTTTATAGGTCGTCAAAAATCCGTGCATCCATCTCCACAGTTTTGCCCCAAACAAAAAGCAGGCGCGTCTGAACGGCTCCTTCCATTGCAATCAGCAAAACCCATCAAGGGTTCCCGCGACTAGTTGAGAGACTTCCTGATCCGCAAAATCAACATGAGGGTCAAAATCGGGTGCCTTCGTTGGCCATCCAATGCGGGATAAAATGCGCCATATCTCGCTGGAATGTGTGGCTCCATTCTGAGGGAATTGATTTTAATTATCACTTTTTTTGATAATGCCTTCATGCATTCGATGATTAACTTGCAGCATTTGAAATTTTTTTATGATACTGTTATTCTCAAAAGCGTATCTGAGGCAGCAAAAAAGAACTTTGTGACCCAGTCTACTATTAGTCAGGGGATCTCCAAGCTAGAAAAAACTTTTGGCATCTTGCTTGTCACTCATTCGCGCAGCCACTTTCAAATCACTCAAGAAGGAATGCTCGTTTTTGAGCATGCGAAGAGCATTTTTAAGTCCATTCATGCCATACAAGAAGAAGTCCATAGATGTAAAGGTCACGTGGGGGGTGATTTAAACTTTGTTTGCACAAATAGCCTGGGAATGTCGTTTATTGATCAGGCATTTAAAAAGATGCAAGAAGTGTATCCACAAGTCAAATTAATGATTAATCTCGGTGGCTTGCACCATATCCGAACCTCTCTGGTACAGGGCTTGGCAGAAATTGGCATTATCTTATACGACAATAGTTTCGCTAACTTTAATAAAGTTACATTGACAAATGGAAAATTTCATATTTACAAGAGTATACATGCAAAACAAAACAATCTAACGCAAGGAATTCTGGTCGACCATCATAAAGGAACATATGTTGAAGACCTGTTAAGCCAGGGATTTAAAATACATGCAGCTGTCGGTGGATGGGAAGTGGTTGCACGCTTTACAGATCAATGTTTTGGTGTCGGGTTTTTTCCTGATTATATCTTGCGTGGCAACCGATATCCCAATCTGGTGCCACATTCAATCGACATTCCAACCAAAGCATATGAAATCTGCGCTATCTTTCCAAAAGGACACAACCTCTCTACTGCAGCTACTGCTTTTATCGAACTGCTTAAAGCAATATGAAAAATTTTATTGGGAATAAATTTTTTCTCAGCACTTTAGATGCGATGTTCACTCTTTTATCTTTCATTTTCGTTAAAGAGCTACAAGCTTCTCCCTTGCAGCTTACCCTGCTTATCGCTGCTAAACCTATAGTAGGTCTATGTTCATTTTATGGACATATATTTATTAAAAATGAGCCAAAAAAACTAAAACCATTTATTATTGTACTGAACATTTTAGGTTTCGTTCCCTGCTTGTTCTTTCCTCTCATGAGCAGCCCCTGGTTTTTCATTCTTTCTTATGCGCTTTTCCACATGGCAATAAGAGCTACAGTACCCGCTTGGGTTGAGCTACTTAAAATCAACCTCTCTCAAACTCGCCAAGCGAATACTTTTTCCTATGGATTGGTTATCCAGCATATGGTCACTATTTTTTGCCCTTTGCTCATATCAAGTTGGCTTGACAACACTCCCTATATCTGGAAATGGATTTTTTTTCTATTGGGTTGCATACAAATATTTAACATCTTGCTCCTATGCAATATTCAGTTGAGTCCTGTCAGCTTTCAAGAAAAGCCGTGTCAATGTTTTACGATGACATCAATCGTTTTTGCACCCTGGAAAAATTTTTTAAGCCTAATGCGCGAAAGGCGAGACTTTTTATCCTACCAAATGATGTTTTTTCTTGGGGGAATCGGGCTGGTAGCGATGCAACCTGCGCTTCCCATTTTTTATAAAGAAACATTAAATCTCTCCTACGTTGAATTGACCTTTGCAACCCATTTTTGCAAAGGGATCTGTTTTGCTATTTTAGCTCATCTATGGGCACGGAAAATACATAGATTAAATATATTTAAATTTAATTTTTATATAAACATTTGCTCTTGTATTTTTATTACATTCCTCCTTTTTTCAACTTTCTCGTATATTTTTATATGTCTGGCTTTCGCAGTGTATGGCTTGATGCAATCAGGTTGCGAGCTTTGCTGGAACCTTTCCGGATCTATTTTTGCTAAAGACAGAGATAGCACTCTATATACCAGCTCAAATCTTGCCTTCATTGCTATGCGTGGCTGCCTCTGTCCCTTTATTGGTTATTTCTTTATGCTCATAGGAACATCAGCGGTCTTTGTATTTGCTGGATGCACTTGTGTGTTGGCTAGTATTTATGCTATTCATTTAAGTCGA
>JAJFUZ010000351.1 GCA_021372155.1 Parachlamydia sp.
GATTTCACTTATATCGACGACATCGTCGCCGGAACAATAGCCGCGATCGATTTCAAAGGCACCTATGAGATTTTTAATCTGGGCAACCATCAGCCCGTCGAGGTCACCCTTTTGGTCTCTCTATTAGAAGAGTATCTGGGAAAGAAGGCTCAAGTTGTCATGAAGCCGATGCCGCTGGGAGATGTACCAACGACTTACGCCGATATTGAGGCCAGCCGTCAAAAGCTTGGATTTGAGCCCAAAGTCTCTTTGCAGGAAGGATTGAAAAGATTTGTTGATTGGTATCTTAAGAGCAATACCTGACGTGAATCAGCCTGTAGAGTGTTCATTATAATTGACGGAACGTCTCTTATATCATACAATTAAATCTATGGAAGTCGCCTACGATATCGAGGTTTACTCTACTGACCAAGGTAAAGAACCTTTCAACGAATGGCTAAAATCTATCAAGGATGTAAAGACGAAGACAAAGCTCTTGATGAGGATTCAGCGATTACGAGAGGGCAATTTCGGCGATTTGCTTCGATGGATTGTATGAACTTCGAGTTGATTATGGGCCTGGTTATCGCATCTATTGCGCAAAGATTAATCGACGATTAATTTTATTACTCGGAGGAGGAGATAAGCGCTCGCAAAATCGCGATATAAAGAAATGTCAAAATTGTCTAGAGGATCATAAGAGGAGGAATGTGTGAGCAAATATCGAAATTTTACAGAGCTTTTAGACGAACATCTAAAAGATCCGGATTTTGCTGCCGAATTTCTTTCACAGGCACTTGAAGAAGACTTTTCTACTTTTCTTCTATCTCTAAAGGATGTTATTCGCATTCATGGCAATATTACGACAATTGCAGAAAAATCAAAGATAAGCCGTTCAACTCTCTACAAGCTATTTTCTGAAAAGGCAAACCCTGAATTGAGGACCATCCAATCTGTGTTGCACACAATTGGCTATGATTTGTGTGTTGTAAAAAGGCCTAAAACACTCTCTCATTCATAAAATTTCGCAAAGTCAGTTGAGCTTGTCGCGTTTCTGGATTGCTAAAAACTCGCCATCTCCTTAATTTGGTATCTCATGTAAATTGAGTGTTTAAGCCATGCGCTACCTGATTTCTATTTTGGCCTCTCTGTCGCTGCTTTTGGGCCCAACCAGCTGCTGCTGCCCTAAATGGTGCTGGTATGGAGTTGGAGAATGGGTGCAGAAAATCGATGCGACGGAAATCACGCATGCTGTTCAACATTATATGGCTTATCTGAGGCACGTGCACCGCCTGCGCCTGGAAGAATCAGCCGTCTATTACCATGATACCATTCACACTCTGCGCATGGAATTTGTCAGCATGGATGTGTGGGAGGTGTGCGACGCACGCGAACTGCTCGTCGATGTGGTGGAGGGGCTTCTTGTGGAACTGAACCGGAATCCGGTCCTTGCGCCGCAGTATCTGAACTATCCCCTCACAGCAGATAATCTGGAAATTTATATCCGCTTTGAATCCTTCGAGATGCTGTATGTCGATCCCTATTATGTCACCTTCATGAGCCTGGAGGGCGGCATCGTCACCTATTACGATGGCAATGTCAATGATCCTGACGAAAATCTTTGGGAATACCGCATCGAGCCCTACTTTAAGAGCCGCGAGTTTGTCCTTTACGGGCGTGAAGCGGAGGCCATGTTCAAGCAAGCATTTGATATGGACTTCCCAAATTGCCTGATCAAGGAGCAGTATTGTCCGAAAGTGAAGCCTAAGCCTCGCTATTATACCGACTACTGCAATCAGTACTCCTACGATCATCCTTAAGCTGATCCTTAAATAAGCTTTCTGAAAGTCTCCGGAAGGTCTGAGGTAAACCTCAGACTTTTCCCCGTGATAGGGTGCTGGAAATCCAGAAGATGGGCGTGGAGGCATAGCCGTCCGGGATTTGTTTTAGCCCCATATTTTTTGTCGCCCGCCACCGGATGCCCTGCAGTCTGGCAGTGGACCCGAATCTGATTTTTGCGTCCGGTTTCCAAGGTCAGTTCCAGCAAGGAATACCGTTTGGTAGTTGCTTTGACGGCATAATGTGTGATGGCGAGCTTCCCCAATTTGGGATCATCGGTCGTGTGCACGTGGTAATTAGCATCCTCATACTGGTAGGAGCGCCACGTTCCTTTGGATTCTGTAAATTGTCCTTCGACTACTGCATAATAGACGCGCTGCAACGCATGCTTTTCAAACATAGCCTTGCACCCCTCTCGCCCCTGCTCGCTTAGGGCGAACATCATCACCCCCGATGTTTCCTGGTCGAGGCGATGGACGACCTGAATGTTGCGAAATTTCTTGCGCAGAAGAGCATAGGCTGTCTCCTCTTTTTCGAAAGCGGTGGCGACACTCAGCAATCCTTCAGGTTTATCGATGACCAGGAGGTCGCGGTCTTCATAGAGGATGCGGATGCCGCCATCTGCGAAACGCGATCGGGGCCGTAATGTGACCACTCCGGTTCCGATTTCCAGCTGCGGATTTTTGACAGTTTGGCCATCGACGCAAACTCTTCCTTCTTTGATCCAGCTCCGCAGGGTTGTCCGGGAGCTGTCGGGGTATTGTTGGGCTAGGGTATCAATTAAATACATGTCCATTTGACCTTTAAGCAGTCATTTATTATACTTGGAACCCATAAGCATTTCAATGAGAGGAAAAATGGCTAAAGAAGAATCAAAGGACAAAAAGGCAAAGACAAGACGTCCTTCAGCGCAGAAGCGCGATATCCAGAGTGCTAAGAGACGCACGAGAAACAAGACCTTCAAGGCGACGATGCGCACGACAATCCGCAAACTCGAAGAAGCCCTGGAAAAGGGAGATGCTGCTGTGTCGAAGGCCCAGCTGAAAGAGGTTTACAGCATCGTTGATAAAGGCGTGAAATACGGCATCATTAAGCAGAACAAGGCAAATCGCACGAAAGCCCGCATGACGGCGCATCTTTCTGCTAAATAAATTACGAATGGAAGTGCGCTGACGCACTTCCCTCTCAATCAAGACAAGCTCGTGACTGCAGGGTTCATGTTTCGGATTTTTTCCTATCTCTTTGGTTTTTTATTCTGCTGTTTCCAGCTCTCAGCGATTGAACAGGTAAATGTTCCCCATTCCCACGCCTTTCTGGGAGGCTGCGACGTGCAATCTGCCCAGCTTCCTTCGTCGGCAATAGCGCTTCGGCTATTGCCTCCTCAGGAATCTGGCCATCTTGCACGTCTCGCTCACCCAGAAAAGAGTGGGAATGGGGAACATTTACCTCAAGATGTAAAGCCTCACACAACGTTGATGATCCCCATGCGCGATGGGATGACTCTTCCGACAGACATCTATCTCCCCGATGCTGAAGCGAAAAATCTCCCCTGCATTCTTTTAAGAGGCCCTGCCGGGCGCCATTCGCACACAGCGACCATGTTTATTTCCCTTGCCAGACACGGATATGCCGTCGCCATTCAGGATACCCGCTCGGCAATCGACCCGGATGGCAAGACCTTTCCGTTTTTCAGCGATGGCTGGGGAGAATGCCAGGACGGCTATGACACCGTTCAGTGGCTCTCAAAACATCCTGCCACAAATGGAAAAATCGGCACCCTGGGCTATTCGAACATGGGCATCACGCAGCTCCTGCTTGCCCCCACATCCCCCTCAGGACTTGTGTGCCAGTATATTGGAGTCGCCGCCCCAAGCCTATACCATCATGCCATTTTCCCGGGCGGGCAGTTTCTCAAAAATCAGGTTGAGGGCTGGCTGGGCCTGGTCGCCCGCCATCCCAGCGTCGTGGATTGGGTCAAATCGCAGCCCGCCTATAATGAAGTCTGGGAAAACGTCAATGCCCTGCCCCATTCCCATCGCGTCACAGCCCCTGCCTTGCACATCGGGGGCTGGTATGACACCTTTATCCAGGGAACGCTCGACAGCTTTACAAGCCGACAGAAAGAGGGCGGCGAAGGCGCAAAAGGAACCCAGAAGCTCGTCATCGGACCCTGGGTGCACAGACTGCTCCTGACGACCAAATTGGGCGATTTTGCCGTTCCTCCAAAAGGGTATGAGCCCCCTTATGAAATCTCCCCCAAGATCTGGTTTGATTACCACCTCAAAGGCCTCTCCAACCAAGTAGAAGCGCTGCCCCCAGTCCTTTATTATGTCATGGGCCCCTTCGACGGCTCGCCATCCAGCGGCAACAGATGGAGAACATCCGACCGTTGGCCTGTAACACATGTCGAAATGCCCTTCTACCTTACGGAAGACCACCGCCTTGTCGCCCAGGTGGAAGGCATCGGACAAGTTGCTTATCCCTATCATCCTGAAAACCCAGTCCCGACGATTGGAGGGCGCAATCTTTTCTTAGAATCCGGGCCCAAAGACCAGCGCCCCATCGAAAAGAGAGCCGACGTCGCCGTTTTCACATCCGATATTTTAGATGAAGACCTCGAAGTTACCGGTAAAGTGGTCGCCTACCTATCAATGACAACCGACAGGGACAAAGCCGATGTCGCCGTGCGCTTGACAGATGTCTATCCAGATGGGCGCAGTGTGCTGATCGCCGAAGGCATGTCCCGCATTGGAAAATCTGAGGTCGAAGTGGATCTGCTGTCGACAAGCCTTGTCTTTGCCAAGGGACATCGCATCCGCGTATCCGTCAGCGGCTCCAATTTCCCCCGCTACGAACTCTCTCACACGCCAGGCAATGATACGATCCACATGTCAGCCGACAAACCCTCCAGGATCATACTTCCCGCTGTCCGAAAAGGCGATCGCTGGCTCATCCTATGAAGGTCGTCATCCTAGCAGCAGGCATGGGAAGCCGCCTCCAAGATCCCGACACCCCCAAGCCTCTCACCCTCTTAGCCAATGGCAAATCCCTGCTGGCCAACCAGCTTGACATCCTCTCCCAATTTCTCCCCCTGGACAACATCCTGATTGTCGTCGGTTATCGCAAAGAGCAGATCATGGAGAGCCACCCCGATCTTCTCTACGTCTATAATCCCCATTATGCCACAGAAAATACCTCTAAGAGCCTCTTAAAGGCCATTCGCAAAATCGACGACGATCTTCTCTGGCTCAATGGTGATGTCCTCGTCCACCCCTCCATCCTCCGTGAAATGGCCGCCTTCAACCGCACCAGCATGATGGTGAATGTCGGCCCCGTCGCAGAAGAAGAGGTCAAATACCGCTGCAATTCCCACGGCCTCATTTCAGAGGTCTCCAAATCAGTCGCCGACGCCCGAGGCGAAGCGCTAGGCATCAATCTCTTCAAGCGCTCCGACCTCCCCGCTCTAAAACAAGGCCTCGAGCAATGCGCCGACAATGATTATTTTGAAAAAGGCATTGAGTGGGCCATCGCCCACAACACACAAGTCTGGAGCTTTCCCGTCGCCCAAGGCCTCTGCACCGAAGTCGATTTCCCCGAAGACCTCGAGCATGCCAATCAGATGCTGCAGTCTTGGTAATTAACGTGATTTTCTGTGAACGGTGTTCAGAGGGGATCTCCGGCATGGTTTTCTTGAAAATCTGAAATCAATTCTTGACCCTGTTTTATCCCCTATCTATACTTTAAAATTCTTCATATCTGACAAGGAAAGAAAAAACACGTGTCCCTTAGTGAACATATAAAAAACGAAATTTTGAATTATCACATCACAGGGTTTGATCTCTGGATGGCGATGTTTGAAAGAGGGGCTAGCCATTATTTTTTCCCCCTTAGTGAGGATAAGACGGATCAGTTTACCATTCAATGTGGAGAGAAAGGGGTGCAGCTTCCTTTTCCTCAACTTGCTGTTAAATTACTTTTAATGGTCATTGATAAGTTGGCAAAAGGAGAGGCTCCTGCCTTATTGCCACGCTATTACGAACTTACCTTTGACGATGCGGTTCAAATATTTAATCTCTCACAAAAAGATCAGCAAGAACTTCCGCGCAAATTTGGGAGTGAATACAAAATTCTTGTTCAGGATATTGTTGATTTTAAAGTTAACAAAATAAAAGTGTCTATTGTAGAAAACGGTGGAATAGTTTACTTTAATCCGCGCGATATTATTTCGACTTATTCACGCTATCCAGTATTACACCATTTCATCCACGAAGGAGATGATGGTGAAAATCTTTATTTTTTGAAAAGAAAAATTCATGAAATCGGAAGTTTAAAAGTAACAAGAAATGCTTTGATGATTGTGCATAATATTATGTCGCGAATGACTATTGCGCATACAATCATGTCTTTTCCCATATGCATGGATGTTACTGAAGAAGAAGCCGCTGAAATTTTGGGTTATTCTAGGGATTTTGTCATCAAGATGCTTCAAAATCATGAAATGCCATATCGAAAAGAGGGTGAATTCTACTTTATTTCATTATCAGATCTCATGAAATATAAGAAAACGCGTGACAAAGATCGCTTGGAAGCTATGCAGGAAATGACAGATCTCTGGATAGACGAAATAGAAATTGAAAATGGTGACTAATAGAAGTTGTATCAAGGGGAATTACCGTGAGTACCGTAGTGCTGAATAGATTGAGTAATGCGCTCTTTTTGCCAAGACATCATATGAATCCCAAAGTCCCAGTGGTGGTTTGTGATGCTAATGTCCTCTACGTTGCAGTGCTTAGAGATCTATTGATGTGGTTAGCTTCAGATCTTCTCTATAAAGCACATTGGACGGATGCAATTCAAAAAGAATGGACGACGAATTTATTAAACAATAATTCTGAGATAAAATGGCAGAACAAAGGTTTTCACTACCTCAAACTTGCTGCTGATAAGGGTCTTGCTCTAGCCCAAAGCTTGGTTGGTTATTTATACGAAATGGGCAACGGTGTTGAAAAGTCTCTATTTGATGCAAAAGCTTACTATAGGCTAGCTGCAGATCAAGGTGATCCCATTTCACAATTCAATTTAGGAGAACTTCTGGAATCGGCAGAATCCCTTTCTTACTTTGAAAAATCGGCTCACCAAGGATACGCTCTCGCCCAGTTTAAAGCCGGTTATTATTATCAGCAGGGATTTTTACCAAAAAATCTCTCGAAAAAGCCTTGAGTTATTATCAGCAGGCGGCTGATCAAGGCCATGAACAAGCCCAATTTAATCTAGGACAGATATTTCAGAACAAAGGTGCTGACGAGCTAGCATTTCATTATTTTAGAAAGGCAGCGGATCAGGGAAACACGCAGGCGCAGAATATTGTCGGAAACTGCTACTTCAATGGGAGAGGAGTTAACGTTTCTTTAACGCAAGCGATCCACTATTATCAAATGGCGGCCAACAAAGGTTTTGCGGATGCCCAATTCAATTTGGCCACATTACTTGACAAAAGTGAGGGATTCAAAGACTTCGTCCTGATCTCTTCTCTTTATCAACATGCAGCTGACCAAGGGCATAGCTCAGCTCAAAATAACCTCGGCCTAAGCTATGAAAAGGGGCGGGGTGTCGAACAGTCTTATGAAAAAGCAATCCAATTTTATCAATTATCAGCAAAAGCAGGGAATCCTCACGCCTATTTTAACCTGGCAAGATGCTATGATGCAGGCAAAGGCGTTCCCTGTTCAGCTGAAAAGGCCTTTGAATTTTACCAGCTAGCCGCAGATAAAGGTCATCGCGCAGCTCAATATGCCCTTGCCCGATACTATGAGATAGGAAAAGGGACTATGCCGGATGGAATGACGGCATTTCAGTATTATACTCTTGCAGCAGAACAGGGCTATGCGGCAGCTGAATTTCAACTTGGTCTCTGCTATGAAACAGGCACGGGCGTACAACAAGATTATGTTCAGGCATTCGGGCACTATCTAAGAGCCGCCCAACAGGGGTTAATTGCTGCAATGCTTAATGTCGCAAAATGCTATGCCGAAGGAAGAGGTGTAGAACCATCGTCTGAGAGGTCGACTTATTATTATAATTTGGCTGCTGACACAGAAAAGGATCAAGCTGCATAACGATTTTGAAAAGTTCGTCGTCAATAACCGAGGTCGATTTCCCAGAAGACTTCGAGCATGACAACCAGATGCTTAAATCTTGGTAATTAACGAGATCCACTCTGCTTTTGGGTGCTTCGAATCGTCTCCAGGGCTACCTGATAGGTCTCATTTGCTAGAAAAGCCGGATCTAAATTCGCAGTTTGCCACGGCTCTCTTTTTGCTACTGGCGGTATCCGAAAATAAGTGAGCACATTGTTTTCCAGCGTGACATGATCCAGACTGTCATCCGTATACCAAGAGTCTTTTTTAGTCCTAAACTCGAGGAATAATTTGAGCCGGCTGGCTGGAAAAGGATATTCTTTTAGGTAAGGTCTCAACCTGACGTCGCCATTAATCGCATGTAACACTTTTTCGGCGAGAAATAATTCATAATTTCGAGCAGTTTCAATCGTTGTGGGGCAAAAGGCTTTAAATCGTGCCCCTATCTCTTCTATGCCTTTGCTCATATTTCCGCCAATGCTGAGCAGATAGAGATGATTTTTCTCAGCTAATTCTCGAGCCAGTTTATCGAAAATCTGATCTGTCAAAGTCTCTAATTCCTTCGTTTGGTGTACAAGCGGATTTTTAACTGGAGATGCTTGAGCGAGCCTTATAGCCTCTTCATAGGATTCTTGAAAACGATCAATAAAATCATCCGTAAAAGGATCCATTTTTTTATAGATAAGGCAGTTTCTGTTTTCAACAACAGTAGAAAGTTCAGAAATATTTAATGCATACGCTATACTTCCGTCATAGTAATGACCATAAGGTCCTCTGAAATTAATCATAATTTCAATACGCTTATGAGTGAAAGGACGTTCAATTAGAAAGGATTGAATGCCTTGATGATTGTTTACCATCTGAACAAGCTTTTCCATAGCCAATAGATGCAATGCTCGTGCTTCTTCTAATGTCGCTCGGCGATCTGCGAGAAAATTGACATGAATCTCTTCAACCTTGTCATGAACACTTCCACCATCTCCATTACATACTAGACCCAATTCAGCCTT
>JAJFUZ010000076.1 GCA_021372155.1 Parachlamydia sp.
TAGAACAAAGTCAAATTGTGTGACGTTCCAGACTTTTTTGTCCTGATCGGATTGAAGCCAGGAGATTTCGCTTGTCGATGCATTCAGATAAAGCCTCGCCTTGGCTGTTAAGGTGCCTTTTTCAACGTCCGCAGCGGGCGGCTTTTGCAGCATCTCCAGAAAACGTATTAATTCAGCTGGGTTTGTAGACGGCGCAGTAGATTGCATCTGTATTCCTTTAAGGTGTTTTTGAAAGAAAACATACCTGTTTTAAGCCAAAAATATCCACTCCTAACTTGCATTTTTTACAAAATAAAAAAATATGTATTATAATAGTAGTTGCACAGAAATAATGCAAGTAATAAGAAAATGATATGGGATTTTATGCTGGTAGTTTAAATAAATCAACAGAATCACAATTTCAAACTTCAGGTACTTCACATAAGTCAGCTCAAGTTGTGGAAAAGCAATTAAGTGCCATTCCTGAACAAGATCCTCAAGCTCCCTCTTCCAAAATTAACTTATCGGAGAGGTCAAAAGTGTCAGGAGTATTCGAACGAACCGCAGCATCAATGGATATTGAAATATCACAGACTTTAGAGTCTCCAGCCACCACGCTAAGACCCCCTAACGCTGCTTCTGAATCCCCAACTACGACTCTAGAATCTTCTATAGGACTTGGTTCAAGGGTTTCTGTCGGACAGCCCTCAGCCGAAAAGCCGCTTCCTCACCCTGAAACACCTCCGATGCGCAACCCTATTGGGGTGACCATCATTCGCAGTTCGCAGCCGCGTCCGAAAACCTTCACCAAAGAGGGTCAAGAACTCATAGAAAGCGCTGCTCCAACGACACGCATCCAGCTTAACGGCGTCGTCGGGGAACAGTTCCAGCTAGCCCTTACAGAAGAGCCCAAAGAGCTGGCACCTGGCGAAGAGGCTGCTGTGGGCTTAAGCGACGATAGAGTTGCCACCCTACTTGTCGAAGAGAATGGACATCGTTTTCAAGTCAGCGTCAAACTTGACGAAATCTCCGACCGCCTTCTGATCAGCAAAGATCTGGATGAAGAGGCTCGCAAAGGCCAGCTGGATCTGCTCTTCCAGCGCAAGGAAGCCAAATTGCAGAATCTGCCAAAATTGTTGGGCGATTATCAGAAACTGTTTAACGACCATTATCAGCAAAATCCAGAGGGGTTGATCGGCCAGTTAACAATGCCAAAAGGTACCGTTTTAGAGTCTGGATTAAATGCCCGCCAGATGATGAAAGTAGTGCGTGCTTTCCATCGCGCGGAACTCTTAAATCCAGCACAAGAAGGGCAGGATCTTAACCCGGACAAGCAAAACAAATATGATATTCAAAATGTGCGAGTCCTCTACCGTCGCGAGGATGGCACATTAAAAATGACCCGCTACGACGTTGAAGATGCATTGTGTGAGAATATCTACGGAGCTGCAGTGCGCATCGCTCAGCTGGATCTGAATAAGATGATGGTGGCGAAAGTTGTTCGAGCAAAAGACTCTGCAGATAACTTCACGCCTATAGGACAAGCTGAACTGTTTAACGAATTTACTCTCCTGCGAAAGATCCACAAGGATGGCAAGGTGCGAGGCATACAAGATGCTCCTCATGCTTATGTTGCCATCAACGAAAACGCAGGCCCCTATGCCATGGTGGGAACAGAATATGCTGGAAATACAATGGAGTTGGTCCACAGCCCCATCTGGAAAAACACGAACCTGGAAACCAAACTGGATTGCTGTACCCAGATCCTCGAAGGGGGTGCCAATCTGGAAGAGATGGGCATCCTTCACCTGGACCAGAAACCACAGAATGTATTCTATTTAGAAATCAACGAGCCTGAGAAGAAGCGATTCTTGTTTGAAATAGCCGACTTTGGCGGTGCAAGCGATCAAGGGCCTCCGGAAGAAGTATCCTATACCCCGGAATATATGCCCACGGAAGAAAAAGATCACCCCACGCACAAGACCGATGTCTATCAACGGGGTGTTATCCTCTTTTATTATCTGACCAACGGTCAACAGCCCTGGCCTACCAAACGCGTTTTCTTTTCTGACGAGAATAAATTTGCCTACTTTCCAAACCTTTCCGATACTAACCTCTTCAATAAGTACCCCCTGCTCGATCAGAATGTGCCGGAGCCCATCATCGATTTCATTCGCGAAATGTGCGATCCCGACCCCGCTAAGCGACCTGGTGCTGCAGAAGCGTATCAGCACTGGAACGACCTCATATCCTCTTATTTGGCAACTCGCTGAAATTTCCACACAGACCTTAATTCCATTTGACGAGTATTTGTCGGCATGATAAAAGTTAGCCCGTCAAGACAGCAGTTCCCGCTGGAAAAATTCTCTCGGAAAAGTCCAGATCCGTAGAGATTTTTTTGACGACCGATGCAGGCAACCCCGTAGGGGTTGTCGAAGCAGGGCGGCAAAAAAAGATCACGGAGATGGGCTTTTTTCGAGAAAATTTTTCAGTGGGAACTGCTGTCATCAAGATAAAGTGCCTCCATCTACGGCTGGAGGAGAATAGGGAAACGGGTGTGAATCCCGTGCGGTGACGCCGCTGTAACGAGTGACGATAGCCACTATGGACCACTGTCGCAAGACGGGAAGGCTGGGCTAAAGGATGATCTCGGAGTCAGAAGACCTGCTTTATCTTGCCATCGTCATCTGCTGATGCAGATGGAACTGTCTCGTTAAAGACAGGATGGGGAAAAAGCACGCTTACGTTAAACTCTCGCGCATTTTTCTCCTTTCACATTTATTTATTCAACACGGGAGCCTCTCATGGTCGTAGAACCTATTTTACAGGAAAACAGGGATCGCTTTGTGCTTTTTCCGATCAAACACAACGAGATTTGGGAAATGTACAAAAAGGCCGAAGCCAGCTTCTGGACGGCTGAGGAGATCGATCTCGCGCGGGACGTCGTCGATTGGGATAACAAGCTTACTGTCGATGAACAGAATTTCATCAAGCATGTCCTGGCCTTCTTTGCGGCAAGTGATGGCATCGTCAACGAGAATCTGGCCGTCAACTTTATGAGAGAGGTGCAATACCCGGAGGCACGCTGCTTTTATGGATTTCAAATCATGATCGAAAACATCCATTCCGAAACCTACTCCCTTCTGATCGATACCTATATCAAAGACCCTGTCGAAAAGATGCGCCTCTTCAATGCCATTGAAACAGTGGCCTGCGTCAAGAAAAAAGCGGAGTGGGCTCTTCGCTATATCCAGAACGGCAATTTTCAAGAGCGCCTTGTTGCCTTTGCAGCAGTGGAAGGAATCT
>JAJFUZ010000369.1 GCA_021372155.1 Parachlamydia sp.
CATCTTAAGAAGCAGGTCCTCTCTATTATCGCTCATGTTACAACCTCCATTAATAATGGTTCATTTAAATAATCAGAGGCGACATTATAGTCTTCCCAGAGCGTGTTTATGTTTTTTATTGATTCTCGGAGACATAGTTCATAACCACCCAATGGATGTGGTCTAAAGATTTCTCCATCAAAATAATCTCCGTACATTGCATCATAAGTAAACCGATTACAATCAATAGAGATAACATCCATTTCTTCTGCTAACTTGCGTTGAATTTCAGGTCTTCCTCCAAGTAGATGGACTGGACGGTTGAAATATTCTGATGAAATTGATGTGCTTCCGTATTTTGTAGGAACGCTGTAACCTAAAATATATTCATAAGGAATCAGTTCGTCAAATCTTTCAGCTAACCTAATGTCTTTGGGAACTATTGCTACCATACTTGCATATCGTTTTAGTCTTTCAGCTTCTTTCAAAATTGATTCAAGATCAAAAATTGATTCAACATCTCTTGCTATTGTTATTTTAGGAAACATCGCAGCTACTGCCTCAATGTGCATTTCAAAATCATAATTCTTCCAATCAATATCTAAAAAGCCAATACCTTTAAAATCAACATTTTTAATATCTCTCAAATTGGTATATCTCGCGGCAGGATACCACCCGTTCTCCATTGCAATTTCTAATGTCTTTTTACTATGAGCAACAAATTTTAATACTGTCATATATATTCAACTAGGAGCTAGCGCGAAGGTTCAGCCGCGCGAGTAGCGCGTCGGCTGCAACCTTTTGTTAGCTCTTGTTATTCTCAATATATTTAATCAAGTGAATTGAGTTCATTAATTGCCCCTTGCCCCGCACCGTTTTTTATGAGTGTTCGCAATTCATCGCGTGTGAGTTTTCTATCTATTAAGCTGGCAGCTTCTTTAGCGGCATCATAATACCCCGCATTGTTCTTGACGTAAGCCCTTATGATTTTTTCACAATCATTCCGAAACCTTTCAGTGCCTATGATTGTCGCTCTCATTTCAGGCGCAAGCGATTTAATAAACCCAAATAAGTAAGAGATTTCAGAAAGTGAATTGATTTTTCCGTAAAGTTCTTTGAGTGCAGATACCTTCTCTGGGCTGTCAGGCATGGAAAACACTATTTTCTGTGCTCCCCAAATGTCATCATTACGATAGGCCGTTTTTATCGCTAATAGTGATCCCTCGTATTTTCCACCGCTATCACGTCCGAGTAATCGACTTAGAAACCCCATAGCAATCTCCTATCTATGTCTATCTGTAAAGCTAACGTAAGCATCACCGGCGGCTGTAAGCCGTCCGGTGGATGCTATGGTTGGGCCTTAACCTTCTTATATTTTAAGCTAAAACAATCTTCATAACTCGATACATATCGGATTTGTATATCTATTTGGGATATAGCTTTCTTTAAGCTTTCAAATTTCTCTTTGGTTATGTTCTCACGCTTAACAGTTAAAAGACCAATGACTTCGTCGTTTTTAATAGAGGCACCTTCATTGAAGCATAGCCACTCCATCCATGGGGCAAGGTCTGGGATATTTAATGAGTTTAGGATACTTTTCCAATTACAAGAACTATTAGGTATCACCTTGCCATTAACTGAAATTTCAACATCTTTTATGTAAGCTGGTCCAACCCCATTATTTTTTATATAAATACCGAGTTCTGAATCTTGAGGTGAAAAATCTGTTAGAAAAACTAAATGAGGCCTTACAGAAAGACGATTATGCTTTCTTGTTTCTATCCCTTGCCAGATTGAAACTCCAAGTGCTGTTATAGCAATTATTACTGTAGCTATTGTAGTAATTCTGTCAGTAATAGTTCTTTCTTCCAATTGCAAACTCCTCTACGTGAGATGCCCAACGATAGGCATCACCGGCGGCTTTAGCCGTCCGGTGCATGCCGTGGTTATGTCAATATATTTTTGCGAATTCCCTCGATCCAATCATTTTTAGGAACATACAGATTCCTAAGGTTATTGCGCCAGAGGTCAATCTTTGAACTCTTGCCCGTACGTGAATTCTGTTTATTCAGCATGGTACATATATTTATAATTTCTCCTTTTGCCTCCTCAAATGAAAACCCGATACAATATCGCAATTCATCTTCAATTGTTCGAATATCTCTGATGCCACTTTGGAATCCGCTTGTTACTTTTACTAAACCAATTCCTAGCGAAGTGACTTGCTCTTTTATTGACGGGAAGAACCTTTCCAATGACTCAGGAATCGTTATCGTATCAGGGGTGCCAAAGAATGAATAATCCCTCTCCTGTGCCCAGACACTATACAAGAACTCGTGGATGGGTATAGGATTATTTGAAACGGCCAATTCAGAGTAGAATAGCCCGCTAAAATGATCCCGAATAACATAATAAATGATGTGCAACCGTTCCGACGTTGTGAGTTTATCTAGATTTACCTCTTGTTTCTTTATCTGGTATTTTAGCAAACCTGTTTTCGTTACATAGTAGTGTTTCGATACACTTACGTTGAGCTGATGAACTTGATTGGCGTATTCTGTTCTATAACTTTTAATCATGGTAACTTATCCCCATGCTCAAAGAGACATAACGTGCTAATCAGCCGCGGCCAAAGGCCGTCGGCTGGATTTGCTGGTTGGGTAATTTTACTTTGAAGCTTTTAACCCTATAAGATAACTTCATCATTTAATTACAAAAGAAAACAGAGAAACTAATAAGGCTATTATCGATAGTACCAAAGATATCAACCATCTTTTATCTTGTTTTAAGTCGCGGCTACTTTTAGCAATTAGCGCACCAATTGTGGAATTCATTTCCCACCATATTTCATTTGATTCTTCATGAAGTTTTCGGATTTCGTCAAAGCTTTTATCTGGTGTCATCTTTTCTAGATGCAGTTCTAACTTCTGAGCAAGATTTATGACATGCCGCTTTTCTTCGCAATCAGGAAAATCCTTCATGTTTGGTAGTAAACTTGACTGTTCCTCCATAAGATCAATACCTCATTTTTTGACTATTATGCGTTAACCATCTAGACACCCAACGTGCGGATCACCGGCGACTCAAAACCGTCCGGTGGATTCTTTGGTTATGTGTTTTTTGACACCCTTTCAAAGAAACCTTGTATAATATTTTCTTTTTCTTTCCTGGTTCTTAACCAACTATGCATCCTGAGAACATCCCAAGGACGCTTTCTATAGAGAAGATTCCGACAATGAAAATAAACATTGGCAACTTCATCTGCGTCTTCCAGACTCGCACCTTCCGCCAAGAGTAATTCTGTTAGTTGATCTTCTCCTAAACGAATATGGTGAGCATGAGTATATTCAATAAAATCATAAAGAGCTTCCCACGTATTAATGTTAATTCTGCCATGGTGAGAAAAGTTTGTATAAACAATGAAATTCCCGAAAGCTTTAGAAACTGCAGGTGATAAATTAACTTTTTTTGATTTGATTTCTCTCATAAAAATTTCTCGATTATTAAATTCAATATCTACACATAACGTGCAGATCACCGGCGGCTGAAAACTGTCCGGTGCATTTGCGGGTTGGGCTTTAGTAACTCACATTTATGCTCATGATTCAGGCAAGAAATCTTTTACTGATTCAGTGAAGCCAAGCTGTCCACAGATTCGTACATTGGGCATCGTCTCTACAAACCACCAAACTTCTCCCTTTTTCCCGCCATCTGTATCAGAAAGCCATAATTTATGAGCCATCATCATTGGACGATTGCCTGCCTTACTCAACAATTCACTTTTGATCTTGGATGCTGTTTTATTCTTTGCGATTTCTTTATCGCTTAGGAAACTTATAGGCTTATGAATTATCTCTTTAAGGATTTGTCTAGTAAAACCTCGCCAATTACTAAGATAGTCAAAAAGAAAAGTAGGTAGCTTGTCAGTCTGATAAAGGTCTTTAAACTGAGCTCGCAACTCTTTTAGTGATAAAAGATTACTTACTTCTAGGGGGATATTTACACGTTTGCTACCATCATCACTAAGGAAAACATCAGTAATTGATAAAAGCATTCGGTAACAAACATTAGAACTAGATATGGAGGTGTGGAAACACCAATTACAATAAAAGTTTAATATACTATAGCTATCTTTCCTTTTCGTTTGCTCCATTAGCTGTCGTGTTAGTGATAGAATTTTTACGGCATCACCATCAGACATACCCCCTTCTGACATAACCCGTTTAAGAAATGCAGCTAGATTCTCTCTTACATCATACATATATTTAAGACCTATTGTTCAGGCCAACGGTAAGGGTCAGCGGCGCGCGTAGCGCGTCGGCTGCAACCTTTTGTTGGGTGGTGGGCATATTGTGAACACAGTTCATTCATCCAGAAAATCTCGTCATATTGAGGGCGAATCATTCCATATCGTTTTGCCCGGACCCGCCGATCCGGGAAACTTCCAGCCCATTTGGGTAACAGTGTTAATAACCGCACATGCCAGATTGGCCGCATGCCGCTGTACCTGATCAATGAACTGCCGATCCATTACGCTGTCAACAATCTCTTTCTGACGATTCATGAAAAACGGAACCGAAGCTCCGTTTGTGTCCGGCAGCCTCCATGATCCGTGACACAGAATATTCCGCATTTGTGACGCTTTTCGTAGATCGTCTAGAAGGTCATCGAAATTATCGATTACTGCGTTCGGGTTATCTCGCACCGCCTTTCCATAGGCGTCAATCAGATTTCCCAGAGGATCAATGAGAGCATGCTCCAGTTTGGGAAGCCATTCGGAGTAAGCTTGCTGTATCTCTGTCTCTTCGTAGGGTCGTGTTGCCGTAAATGAATAGATCGCTTTCCCTAAGACTTCCTCTAGGAATCCGAATGTGGCAACTGTGCGGCCTAGGCTTTCCCAGAAGGCTGCCTCGTGCTTGTGGGTAGGGAACCTATTGGGCAAGCCATCTAGGTCGACAAAATAGCGCACTGCCTTTTCATGTGTCATGGGATTTGCTCCATGGGGTAGACCACCCAACGACAGGCATCACCGGCGCGCGTTAGCGCGTCCGTGTGCATGCCTTGGTTAGCGCCGCACCTTTCTTTCTGCTTCTTTATAGGTAACAGGAAATCTCGCTCGATTAGACTCATAAATATCAAACATGAAGAAGGTATCTCTATTTTTATCAAACTCCGCCGGTTCTCCACTACAAATCAAACGTTTGAGTTGTCCGACACTCGGAGTTCGCTCCAAGCCTTCCATTTTTAATTCTTTGTACATCTTACGTGCTCTATTGCAGATTTCTTGATCTGTACATTGAACCTCTTTATAGCTAGCCCATACTTCATAAAAAAAACGTTCTGCTGTCGTTCTGTAATAAAAATCATTCGGGGCGTTTGCAATCAGTGCATTGAGGGCCTTTTTTAATGATAAGGTTTCAAAAAATGTTTTATAGAAGGCAGGGAAGTCTTTTTCTACAGCCTTGACTATTACCTTCCTTGTCGGACCTATTAGCCCCAAAACAGGGGCACGATCCATTAGCCTTATTGCTCTGGCAAAACTACCCCCATAGCATGTGGCCAGAATCAAAATAAGATTAAGACCCATTTTGATATTGATTGGTGTTATAATTTCTTTAAATTGTGTCCAAGTACAATCTTCTAGTCCACCTCCGAGTTTAAACCCATCTTGATTCGATAAACCATGCCCTTCCAAATGGAGCCACGGCATAAGGCCAGTATTACTTATTTCATACAAGACTTCCCCTATTCCTGATTTTAATTCTGAAAGCGTATCTATGCGAAAATAACGGACTTGAAGTTTATTGGATAAATAATAACATGATATATCTTCGAGGTCTTCCTTTAAGCGTCGAGCTGTATTCAATTCCCCATTTGGTATCGCATCCAAGATCACAATTCCATCGAATTGACTTATAGCCATATTTTCACGCTAACGATGGCATCAGCGGCGCGGCTCTGCCGCGTCCGCCTGGATGCAATGGTTAGCATCTCCAACCGGACGAACCATTACAACCGTCGGTATACCTGCAGGATTCATGGCCCCCGGCATTGAATCCTTGAAACCAAAGGTCAGATACAATCTTCTTGCTGCAAAACCTGATTCTACTGAGTTATCAAACGTTGTTACCGCTATTTCTCTTTTATGATCTAGGCATACTATTGCCTCTTTCAGTAAGGCTTTTCCAATCCCCGCCCCGCGGCAATTTTCAGCTACTGCAAACCAAAGAATCTCATTTGCCTCTCGTGAAACAACAATTCCGCCTGGTAACGGTTCCTCATCTCCTCCGTTGGTCTTCCTGATGCAGAAAGCATTTCCTTCTGAAATCGCTTGCCTCAAGCCTTCTTGAAAGTTTGGATCTTCAACCATGGGTCCAAATAATGACTCAACTTCTCTTGCCAATTGAATCCATTGCTTATAATCGTCCGGTGTTGATATGTGAGGTTTTATCATCGCTTATTCCTCTTGCATGCTAACGTGCCGGTCAGCCGCTGGCGAAGCCAGTCGGCTGAAGTGGGTGGTTCGGCTTTTTGATTAATCAATAATCATCACTTGATAACAAAAAGTGTTAACAGCATAAACAAGATAAGTATGAAACCTATCAATTCAAATGATGAAACAAAGAATAGCATTTTTAGAGCTTGTGCTTCACCCTTTTTTATATCTGGAACTTTCCTGATCCAAATGCGGGCTGATAGATAAATTAGGGCTATTAAAACAAATGTGATGATATGAATGTAAGCTGGGATAACTTGGGAGAATAAAAAGGTACTCAAAACAAAAGCTACTACTGTTACGCAGAGAACTCCTATCGATATTATTGAATATTTATTTATCGGGATGTTATTCATTCCTAAACCTCATTATATTAAGCCGAACGACACGGCTCACCGGCTGCCAGGGCCAAGTTGGACTGCCAAGTAACCCCTGACGTGCGGCCTTGGCAGTCCGCGTGCAGCCGATTGTTGGGTTTCGTTCCTCAACCAAACCAACTTGGGCTTTTCCATCCCCTGTTTATATCCAATTTATCTTTAACCATTTAATATGGGCTTATAGTGCAATCTGCTGGACCGCTTTGAATACTGATATTCACGGTCTCTCCGCATGCGGTAACTTCTGCCTCAGTATAATCGGGTGCATCGAAGTCTATGCAACCATTTGAATCCGTATACCCTTCGTCATGGGTAGATTCATGTGGATAATGAACAAATACGTTGGTTCCAGAAATACCGTTCCCATCTTCGTCGATAACTCTTACTGATAATGTTGGCATAACAACCTCCTTTTATTAGGTTTCCATTCACATATGCTCAAGTTATACCCAGTGAATTCACTTCCTTTAATTTGCTCCCAACGACAGGCATCACCGGCGGCTTTAGCCGTCCGGTGGATGCCATGGTTAGCTTCGTATTTGATATTTTTCTAAATTACTCCAAGCCACTTCTGTAGAGCAAGATAGTCTCGTAAATGCATTTGATGTGGCACGTTCTCTTGAAACTCCTTCGCGCCCTTTGTGAAGAATGATGAAGTGACTACAATCCCACCATTTGCTTGCTTCTGTTGAACAACCCCATATAAGGATCGGACTATAGAAACTCCAACCTTGGTCGGTGGCGTGTAGCGTTTACACTCGACAAGATATAGAAAGCTCCCTAGATCATCCTTCCGAGCCGCATACATGTCGAGTCCTCCATCCTTAGATGGCGGTGTTAGAGTAATTTCGTATCCTCGCTGGGAAAGCATCTCTGCAACGAGCTCTTCAAATTTCCGAGGGTCAAGTGAATACAAAAG
>JAJFUZ010000376.1 GCA_021372155.1 Parachlamydia sp.
AGGGTTATTATTTCAGAACTATCTTGAGCTGCAGCTATAAGCAGAGCAGTCATTTGCGCTAGTCCTAATCTTGCATCGATCTTGGTAGAGACCATCTTTCCGTGAATGCCAGCCACGAGCGCTTTGACTACTCTCAAATGACCACGAGCGCAAGCTGCAAATAAAGGCTTGGTTCCATTGGACGCTGCAAGATCGGGATCAGCGCCAGCTTCTAGTAGAAATGTCACAATTTCAGTAAAACCTTCAAAGGCAGCGATGTAAAGACCCGTCGATTGTTTAGGTCCGATTTTCTCATTGATTTGAGCAGATATTGTTTTTCCCTCTCTCTTAACACCTTTCACCAATGCCTGGACTGCCTGCAGTTGTCCCTTAGTGCAGGCTATAAATAATGGTGAAGCATCGTCCGTGGTTTTACAATTGGGATCTGCTCCTGATTCGAGAAAAAATGTTACAATATCAGCAAAACCTTCACTTGCGGAGAAATGGAGCGGCGTCCATTTGTCGGATTCATTAAGCGCCCCAATCGATGCAGAAACCAGCTTACCATCGCGCTTGACACCCTTCACTAACGTTTTAATCGCATTCAGATTACCTTGACTCGAAGCTAAAACTAAGGGTGTGCCGCCGTCAATACCTTGGCAATTTGGATCAGCCCCTGCCTCGAGAAGCAGGGTTATTATTTCAGAACTATCTTGAGCTGCAGCTATATGCAGAGCAGTCATTTGTTCGTCACCACATTTGGCGTCGATCTGCGCGGAGAAAAGCTTCCCCGCATGCACAACGCCCTTCAACAAAGCCTGGACGACTTCATACTTACCCAGCAAGCAAGCGTGAAATAAGGGCGTTGCATCATGTAATCTCTGATTGATAGTTTCAGGGGTGATCAATGGAATAATTTCGCTCAAAGGAAGAGATTTGTCAATTGCCTGATGAAGCTGGCGAAAATCAGCTCTCAGAGGATTATGCCAATTAGAAAGTTCAGTAGAAGAACTTGAACCGGTGGATGGGGTCATATCATCTCCTTTTTGTTGGTGAAATTTAACATACTAAACCCATTTGTGCAAACTTGTCCAACGCATGCACCAATGGTGTCTGGCATTTCGAGAACTTACTAAACATTTCTTTTGCTTGACCTGAAACCGACTTATGCCCTATTAACTATCGGCCGTTTTTAAAATCGCAAGAACGCTGATAGGTAGGTATGAAGGCATTTTTCACGGGATTGGCCATTTTTGTTTATTTGCTCAGCCCTGTTCTGGCTGTGCAGGAAGAACCAGTAAATGAACAGGCTGAGGAGCAGCCTTTCGGTGCTGCAGCACGTCTGGCGGATCTTGAAGAGGATCCTCATGCTGTGGTACACAATGTCAACGTCATCACTGGAGATTACACGGAAGTCTGCATCGACATGAGTTTAGGAGGCGAAGCGCTTCAGCTCATGCGTTCTTACTGCAGTTCTGAGAGGCGAAAACCTCGCCATGGAACTCCATTTGGCTTTTGGGAGTTTAACCACAGGGGATATCTCGCCAATCAATCGGACGGGGCCTATCACAACTATGAGTTCCAGGATGAAAATGGCCGTCATGTCCTCTTTCGCAGGTTCAAGAAGGATGGCCAGGGATATCCCTTCAGGCTCTATCCCTATCTTTTCCAGTTTGATCAAGGCTACACCCATTTTCCCTCTCCGCGGACATGCGCTCCTCATCCTTTGTCAGCTCGACTTTATTGTCACAAGCATCGCAGGGACCATCTGGTCGTAACTGGCTGCGGAGACCGCTACACATTTAAAGATGAGAGCCATTCCATCGGCAAAGAGAAGGGGCAGCTCATCCACCAAATCCAGCGGCTCAGTGGATTTTGCCTCTCTTATCACTATGACGAGCATGGGAATGTCACCCTTGTGGATCTGCTCAACAGGAATCAGGAGATCGTGCAGTCGCTCACTTTTATCAGAGGAGAGGAGAAAAACTGTCTAACTGTGAAGGCGAGCGATGGAAGATCGGTGACGTATTGCAAAAAAGCGAAGATAGGCGAACCTTGCCTTGAAGTGTCTCCAAGCTTCGCTCCTGCTGTCACCTATGTCTACAACTCTAAGACTGGCAAGTTGGCAAGATGCGAAGGCCCTGATGGACGCTATCTCCAGATAGACTACTATCAAACTGGTGAAGAGAGAATTGTAGGTGAAAAGTTTTTGATCGGAGGCTCTGATCCACGTCGAGGCCGCGTCAAAAGGCTTGTCGAGCCTCTGGGTCCTGGAGGAAAACCTATTGCAACTCACCGATTTGTTTATGAAGTTCATAAGGATGGCTCAGGTGCAACCCACGTTTATGATGCCGAGGGACATCTGATTGTTTATCATTATGGCAATGACAAACGCATTTCGGCCATTGAGCATTATGATGAAGCCGAAAAGCTCTACAGCAGGGAGTCCTTTTACTGGACCATCGACGGCGAGCTTAGGTCAAGGACCTTCGAGGATAGTTCAGGAACAATTCTCTACTGTAAAAACTACTCCTATGACGATCGGGGCAATTTGAGCTGCGAAAGACTTTATGGAGATCTCACTGGCAACAATACAATCACTCCTGAATTAACCAAGAGAGGGATTCCTAAGCACAATGGTTGCGAAGTTTCCCGCAAGAATTATCATTATTCCAATCGGGGCAATCTGCTGACAGAAGAGTGGGATGAACGCTCCAGAATCCGCTACGTCTATCATGAAGAAAGCAACCTGCTGGCTGCCAAGTATCAGTATGAAGGTAGGACGATCAGCAGGCGCTGGTTTTATGAATATGACAAAAATGGCGCTCTTACCCTCGAAATCACTGACGATGGAAACAGGGAGAATCGCAAGGATCTCACCAAAGTAACCGAACGTCATATCAGGCGCACTCTCAATCGTTTCAGAGCCCCTGCAGGACTTCCAAAAATAGTTGAGGAGAGTGTTTTAGATCTGGCAACCGGACAAGAGATATTGATCCACGTTAAAAAATACTCCTATGATAGCTGCGGAAGGCTTGTCAAACTGAAGCAAGTGGATGGCGAGAATGAGCGTATTCATGCATGGGAATTTGACTCCTTCGGCAATGTGACGAAAGAGACGGATGCCCTTGGACAAGTCACCTTGCGTCAGTATGACTTGAGCGGCAAGCTGATCCGCGAAGAGGGGCCGGATCCTGCAATGGCGCGCATTTTTGCCTATGATGCCATCAATCGTCTGATCCGAGAAGAAACGCTTGGAACTCAGATCGTTAAATCGTGGGCTTATGATAAATGCGGGCGCAAGATCTCATCGACAGATGAGTATGGTTACAAAACGCGCTATATTTACGACATTTTTGGACGTTTGCTGGAGACGCATCTTCCTGTAGAAATCGGGGCGGATGGCCAAAAGGTGAAACCTGTCGAAAGCAGATATTACAATGTTATGGGACAGCTCATCTCTTTGATCCAGGCGGATGGAGGGGTGATCCATTCAAAATCAAATGTGCGGGGGCAGCCGGTCGACGTTCAGTATCCCGATGGCACTCGGGAACGGCATCAATATAGCCGTGATGGCTTGTTGTTGAGGAAAGTCTCTAAGGTCGGCGTAGCTAAAGCCTATGCATACGACTATTTGGGACGCTGGACTCAGGAGGATATCTTTGATTCGAACGGCTTGCTTGCCCAGACTACCACCCGAACCTATCAAGGCAACCATCTCGTCAGTCAGACCGACCCGGCCGGGCATCTCATCTCCTACCATTACGATTATTCTGGGCACCTGATCAGGATTGAGGAGGGAGAGAGAGTGACGCACTATGAGCGCGATCTTTCAGGTCGTCTTAGTGCAACGCGACTTGCAGGATCAGTCAAAAGGCAAGTGTACGACGCATTGAACCGGATCATTGAAGAACTGGAAGAAAATGAACAGGGCCAGCTGCAGCGAAGGACTCGCTATGGCTATGATGCTGCAGGAAGACGCTTTCAGGTCACTCAAGGTCAAAACAGTGTCACGACACTGTTTAACGTGAACGGAGATCCCACCAGCGTCATCGACGCTCAGGGAAATCAGACGCACACGCTTTATAGATATGACTATGGCAACCAGCAGGGAGAGCGCGTGGCCTATTCAGAAACGATCGACCCGGATGGAAGGAAGACGGTCTCCATCCGGGATGTTTGGGGACGTATCGCCAGCATGGAGCTGTATGATCCCTTGGGTACTCACGTACAGACAAAATCATACGCTTATGACATTCAGGGTCGAAAGACAATCCAGAATATAGCAGGACAGGTAATTCTATGGCAATTCAACAGCGCTGGACAGCTCATCAGGATGGTCGAATCTGCAGGAACTTCTCAGCAGAAATCGACTGGTTATACCTACTCTAGTGGCCTTCTGGAATCTGTCACTAAGCCCGATGGGGTTGTGCTCCACTATCAGTATGATAGTTTGGGCCGCCTGGAAAGACTTTCTTCTTCAGATGGCACCCTGCATGAGAGTTATCTCTATGATGTTCTGGGAAACCTCTGCCAGGCCGAGGATCATGTCCATGGTGTTAAGACTTCAAAAGTATATGACCGATTTGGAAACTGCGTGCAGGAGTGTTTGGGAAATAATTTATCTCTCTCCTCTTCCTTCGATGCTATGAATCGTCCCATAGTTTTAACTCTGCCGGATCAATCGAACGTTACTTACACCTATTCAGGAAGCCAGTTGACCGCAGTAAACCGCGCAGAGTATGCCCACCATTATTCTGCATACGATGAGAATGGACATTCGACTGAAGCGCAGCTGATCGGCAAGGCGGGATTCTTGCAGCTGTCCCGCGATTCTGAAGGTCGTCCACTTGCCATCAAATCCTCCTGTTGGGAGGCGAGCTATCACTATGATTCAACTGGCCATCTTATCCAACGCCAGCTCACAGATTCAGAAGGCTCGCACGATGCGACCTACAGCTATGATGCTCTTGGACAGTTAACCAAAGATGGCGATCACACTTATGCCTGCGATGCTCGATATAATCTTAAGGGCAGAGATGGACGCTCGTTTGTGATTGATGGACTCAATCAGCTTCTCGATGATGGCGAACGGCAATATGTCTACGACTTGGCTGGAAGGCTGATTAAGCGTCAATTCGATGGACGCTACCAGGAGTACGCCTATGATGCCCTGGATCGTTTGACCGAGGTGATAGAAGGGAAAACACGCTATCGCTATCTCTACGATCATGAAGGGCGCCGCCTGTCGAAAACCATCGCAAGCCAGCTTGCAAGTGGAAAATGGAAGGTCAACAAACAGATTACCTATCTCTACTACGGCCATTCGGAAATCGGTTCCTTTGAGGGAACCCAAATGCGCGAGCTGCGCATCCTGGGAACAGGTCTGGGGGCAGAAATTGGAGCCACGGTTGCCATCGAACTGGATGGCTACCCTTACGCTCCCATTCATGACAACAATGGCAATATCGTCTGCCTGATCGATAGCAATGGTCACGAAGCCTGGACCGCCCGCTACACCAGTTTCGGGGAATCTTCCGCCAAGGGCGTCGATAACCCCTGGATTTATGCCAGCAAGCGTCTTGATCAAGAAACCGGCTGGATCTACTTCGGAAGGCGCTTTTACGATCCCTATTCCGCCCGCTGGACAACTCCCGATCCTATCGGATACAAAGGCGGCCCAAACCTCTATGCCTATGTCCTGAATAATCCCTTGACTCATTTTGACCCCGAAGGCATGTTCCTGGAATCGATCAGCGCTTTCATTTACGACTCCTGTTACCTTTTAGGAAATACTCTGAGCCTCATCGGCGATCACTTTCTACCCGTTCCCTATCTGCGAGAGGCTTTATCCTATACCGGAAGATTTTTTTCGGGTGGAAGAGCCTATCCCACTGTCTATTCCAGAAACGCAGATCTGGGAATACCTGAAATCAACTCAAAGGTGCGTGTCATATCAGTTAACGGAATGATGACTTGCCTCGATGATGCTAGAGCATGGGCTCAAAATATTTCCAGCTGTTTTGGTGACGGCAATGTGCACTATAGTTACAATAGCTCACATGGCTTTATGCTTGATTTGCTTGAGTGCATCGCCCAAAAGCTTGGTTTCCATACCCATTGCGAAGAAAAGCTGGTTCAGATGATCCGGGAGCAGTGTGGGGCTGTAGGGGATGGCGGTGAAGTCCATCTCATCGCGCATAGCCAAGGAGGACAAGTGCTATCAAATGCTCTTTCTCATCTCAGTCCACTGGAACGCAAAATGCTGCACATTGCGACATTTGGTTCTGCTAAAATGATCGGGCATGAGGATTTGGGAGACGCTGTTAACTTTATTAACAGAGGTGATATTATCCCATGGATTGCTGATCCGTTCGGCATTTTAAGGCATTCGTCAACAATTGAAATACTTTCTTCAAATTTGTTAGAACATAGCGTTTTTGCAACTGCTTATCAAAATGCATTGAGAAGGCAAGGTGGAGACATCTACGAAATATATGGGAGGCTATAATGAAATTCCAAATAATCCTCTGCTTGCTGATGATCCTGTGTCAGGGATGCGTGCCGAAAGTCTCAAAAGAATGCACTGCTGCTTATTGTTTTATGGGCGATTTTGCCAAAAAGCAGCAATTTGAAAATGGACTCTCTGCATATGGTGTAGGACTTTCCATGCCTGATGGAAAAATCAAAAAGTTAACTCTGTATTTTGTGACACAACGCAAGTTGGAGGTCGAAGAATCGCGAATTCTCTATATCACCGTCACACAGCAGATGCTGAATCAGATCAATGCAGATGAAGGTCTTCGGTTCTGTTTGGATCATTATCCTTTTACTGTAGATGATTTGAATATTTCCTTAGCATTTGAAAAAGAAACTGGCAGAGATGTCGATCCACCTTATATAGCCTACGTAGCAATGACAAGAGGAATCATCAGATATGTTTTTTATGATGCCAGCACTGATCGCTTCTTTAAAGAGCAAATCACCGAGCCCTATGAAGAGGCCTTGCGCATCGTGCGTAGCGAGGGCAAAGTCGCAGGCTTGAATCTTTCCTGTAGGCAATAGCAAGGAATTGGGAGGTTATAATGAAAATCAGTTTTTTACCTTTGATAATGATGCTCCTCACGCAATCTTGTGCACCTGCATTATCCAAGCAGACTGTCTGGGCTTATCGCTTTATGGGAGATTTTGCAAAGCAGCAGCAGCAAGAAAACGGTTTCTTTGCTTATGGTGTTGGCAGTTCCATGCCGAAAGGCAAACTGAAGACAATTTGTTTGGATTTTGTCTCTACCGGCAAATTGAAACTCGATGAAGCGCGCGTTGCCTATATCAATCTGACTCAGCAAATGCTCTTGCAAGTGAATGCAGATGATTCACTTCGCAACTATTTGGATCACTATCCTTTTACTGAAGCTGATATAGAAATTTCCCTAGCCTTTGAAGAAGAATCTGGAAAAGATGTTGAGCCACCTTCTATTGCCGCTGTCTCACTTACAAGAGGTATCATCCATTATGTTTGGTATGATGCCAGCACTGAACGATTCTTTAAAGAGCGCATCACCGAGCCTTATGAAGAGGCCTTGCACATTGTGCGCAGCGAAGGCAAAGTTTCTGGCTTGAATCTTTCCTGCAGCCAATAATCAGGAGTTGGGAGGCTATCGTGAAATTTAAAATGATCCCCCTATGTTTATATTTTTTGTATAAATGCCATTTTTTCTACAATGCAAATATGACCTACAGATTAGCGAAGAGGCGATCAGTCACACCAAGCAGGAGAGATCAATGAGTGCTATAGTCAGCGCAACTGCCGAAGGCAAAGCTTCTAGAACTACTCTAGAAAAGCCAATGTGGAAGGTCACATGGCGGGCATACAATGTGACAGTGCTTAATTTAGCGTTAAAAGTTTATCGATCGGGATGGGAGCCAGACTACATCGTCAGCATTGGTCGAGGAGGCATGCCAGCTGGAGATGCATTTTCCAGAATGTTTAAGAAGACATTGGGAGTAATCATGGCGTCTTCTTACCACGGGGAGGGTGAAAAGACGCAAGGGGATCTGGAAATTGCTGAACATATCTCGATCACTTTAAAACAGCTTAAGGGAAGAGTCCTGCTCATAGATGACCTGGTAGATTCAGGAAAAACGCTTGCCGCGATCCAGTGGTATATTCAAGAGAAAAACGCTAACATTGAGATCAGAACAGCTGTAGTCTATAAAAAAAAACTCGACGCAATTGATTCCTGATTATTTTGGAAAAATGATCGATCGGAATCTCTGGATTGTTTTTCCATATGAAATTTTCGATAACGTATCGTTACAGAAGCTGTCTTGGAACAAACTGCAACATTTGTCCGAAAAGCAATCGGATTTTGTTACCAGGCGTATGCTGGCTAGATTGTAGTCGAATTTAACCGGGATAAGCGCGAAAGCCCGAAAGACTTGACACCCTATTTGGCGTCTGATACCTGAAGATTATAGGAGCTACCATGCCTATTTTCTTCCGGCTTTTTGCCATACTAATGCTGCCGCTTTCTTTTGTTGATGCG
>JAJFUZ010000378.1 GCA_021372155.1 Parachlamydia sp.
TGCAAAATCCGGGGCTGGTGTAGAACTGGGTGAGGGGTTCCATTTCCGCCGCTTCATAGCCTGTTTCTTCGATCAGTTCCCTCTTGGCTGTTTCAAGCGGGGCTTCGCCCTTTTCCAATGTGCCTGCGGGCAGCTCCCACAGCTCTTTTCCTACTGCGAAGCGTTGGTTGCGGATGAGGAGGATGTGCTCATGGTCCAGAATCGGCAAAATGACGACGGCGCCAGGATGCAGGATGACGTCGCGCCGTTTATTGTTTCCAATCGGGAGAGAGACGACATCGAAGCGGTCCCCATGATAAACTGTGTCGGCTTCCATGCTAATCCTCTCTTTTCTGGATGGAGAGTTCCAGAAAGCCTGTCGCAGGATCGACCTGGCGTTGAAATTCCAGGCCGAGCGCTTCACCGATAATGATTTCAGCTGTGGTGTAAATGGTGCAGCCGTCGAGGAGATGGCCTCCGACGCAATTTCCCCACCCGTCAGAAAGGCAGAGGTGCAGATGACAACCACCATTGTAGAGGGTTCCAACCAGAGCGAGGATCTCCATCTTCTCCTGCCATTGCCTGGTCTTGTCTGCTCCGGCCATCCGTAGATTGGCTGCCTGCAGGCTGCCGACGCACGAGAGGATATAGGCGGCGCGGAAGTTGTTTACTTGGGCAATAGACTGAAGTTCTTTTTTCAGGTCCATGCCCTGTGTCAGCCTGACGGCGTAGATCTGTTGCATGGTGCTGAGCATGTTACCTTTTCCCTCTGCCGACGAACACGAACGCCATTAACAGCCCTGCCAGGAAGCCGCCGATGTGCGCCATATAGGCCACGCCGCCCTCATTCGCACTGGATCCCAGGGTGCCCACGCCGCTGATGAACTGCAGGAAAAACCAGAAGCCGATCACAATCAATGCGGGCAGTTCTGTGATCGCAGATCCGATCAACACTCTGACTTTGTCGCCGGGAAACATTAGAATATAAGCTCCAAGCACCCCGGCGATAGCACCGGAAGCGCCGAGATTCGGAACGCTGGAAGTGACATTGAAGGCCAGCTGAGAGAGTGTTGCGGCTATCCCGCATGCCAGATAGAAGAGGAGATAGGGAATTTTGCCGAGACGATCTTCCACATTGTCGCCGAAGATCCACAAGTAGAGCATATTGCCCGCCAGATGTCCAAATCCTCCATGCATGAACATCGAGGAGAAAAGGGTGGGCAAGCCAGCCGCGGGATTGGATAAAAAGCGGCTTGGGACAAAGGACCACTTCTCGATAAAGGGCATTCCACCGCTGAGTTCAAGCAAAAAAATGAGGATGTTCAAGATGATCAAAGCATAATTGACGATGGGAAAGGATTTGCGTGCACTGTCGTCGTCGCCTAAAGGCATCATAAGAAATACCTGTTGTATACTCTAACTCATACCTCAAAGCTGAAATTAGGTAAAGATTGACCTCTTGGGAGCAGATGGCATACAATCTTCCCTACATTATTTTTTGAGAGATGCCATGCAGATAGCTGTATTAAATGAAGCCGACAAGCAGGAGGCCCGCGTCGCGCTGGTACCCGAATCGGTGAAGAAATTGAGGACTCTCGGGTTTCAGATTGGCATTGAAAATGATGCGGGTATCTATGCTGACGCTCCCAACGCCAGCTATGAAGCTGCAGGGGCTGTCATCCACAAGGATCGCAAAGCGCTACTGGCTGGAGCGGATATCCTGCTCACGGTCAATCGTCCGCCTCAAGCGGTTGTCGATCAATTAAAACCTTCTGCCATTGTGATCGGATTTTTAAAGCCTCTCGATGAGCCTCGTTTGCTTGAGCCGATGTGGCGCCATGGCTTGACTGCCCTGGCGATGGAGCTCATTCCCAGGATTACGCGAGCACAGGCGATGGACGCTCTCTCGTCGATGGCGACGGTCGTCGGATATAAAGCTGTTCTTTTCGCGGCGGACAGGCTGCCCAAAATGTTCCCTTTGTTGATGACCGCGGCGGGGACGATCTCACCAGCGCGTGTTCTGGTGATCGGAGCCGGCGTCGCCGGGCTGCAGGCGATTGCCACGGCGAAGCGGCTCGGAGCTGTCGTCGAGGCGTATGATGTGCGGGCAGCGGCAGGCGAGCAGGTGCGCTCGCTTGGAGCCACTTTTCTTGAAGTGGATCTTGGCGGCATTCAAACCGAGGACAGCGGCGGATATGCGAAGGAATTGAGCGAAGAGGCTCTGACGCGTGGCCGCTGTCTGATCGCGCGGCAGGCGAAGCTCGCCGATGTCGTCATCACGACAGCGCAGGTGCCTGGAAGGCGCGCCCCCTTGATGCTGACCGAAGAGGCGGTGCGGGGGATGAGGCCTGGCACGCTGGTTGTGGATCTTGCAGCCGCCTCCGGTGGTAACTGCCCCTTTACTCGCGCTGGCGATATTGTAGAAGTCGATGGAGTGACCATCCATGGCCCTCTCAATCTGGCCGCGAGCCTTCCCGTGCATGCGAGCCAGCTCTATTCGCGCAACCTGACGGCTCTCCTCCAGCTTTTCAAAGAGGGTGTCAATCTGCAGGACGACATCCTCCGAGCCTGTTGTGTTCTGCACCAGGGCAAGGCGCTGCATCCGCAGGTGGCAAAGGCTTTCGAAACAATGCTTACAGGAGCAAACGCATGATCGCCACTATTTCCGAAATGTTCTCCTTCCATCAGGTTTATGTGTTTCTGCTGGCGGCCTTCCTAGGTTATCAGGTCATTTCGCGCGTGCCTCCTCTCTTGCATACGCCTCTGATGTCTGCGACAAATGCGATTTCGGGTATCTCTCTCATCGGTTCGATTGTGGCCGCCGGCTCCGAATCTCCCATCAGTCAAATCCTGGGTTGCTTTGCTGTCATCTGCGCTACGATCAATGTGGTCGGGGGCTTTCTCATCACGGAACGCATGCTCAAAATGTTCAAAAAGAAAGGGTAAGCCGATGAGCATTTCCACCATTTTCATCGAAGTCAGCTACCTCATCGCTTCGATGCTCTTCATTTTGGGCCTGCGCGGTTTGAGCCATCCTGAATCTGCGCGCCGCGGCATCCAGATGGCCGAGGTTGGCATGCTGGTTGCCGTGATCGGCACGCTGCTGAATTTCCACATCATCACCTATACCTGGATCCTCGTAGGCCTCGTCGTAGGATCCCTGATAGGCGCAGCCATGGCTCTACGCGTTCCGATGACGGCGATGCCGCAGCGGACGGCGCTCTCGCATGCCTTTGGAGCATTGGCCGCCGCGCTGGTCGGCATTGCGGAATATGCCATGCATGCCGAGACCCTCACCTCGTTCAAAATGGCGGCTCTCGGTTTTGAGGTTATCCTGGGCGGCCTTACCTTTACCGGAAGTCTTGTCGCCTTCGCCAAGTTGCAAGAGCTGCTCCCGGGCGCTCCGATGACCTACAAAGGACAAAACATTTTCAATATGCTGCTCTTAGCCGCTTTGGCAGCTGTCCTTGGTCTACTGATCTATCAGCCCGCCATGACCGGCCTTTTCTATGTCATGACGGCGCTGGCCTTCCTGTTCGGAGTCCTCTTTGTCCTGCCCATTGGCGCCGCCGACATGCCCGTCGTCATGTCGCTCTTGAATTCCTATGCAGGCCTCGCCGCTTCCGCAACGGGATTTGTCCTATCGAATAGCGTTCTTATCATTGCCGGAACACTCGATGGCGGTTCAGGGCTCATTCTCTCAGTGCTGATGTGCCGCGCCATGAACCGCTCCATGTTCAACGTCCTCTTTGGCGCCTTCGGAAAAGGCGGCGGTCAGTCGGTCCAAGAGGGGATTGAAGGGACCGTCCGCGAACTGAACGTCGAAGATGTCGCCGTCCAGCTGGCCTTCGCCAAGCAGGTCATCTTTGTCCCAGGTTACGGCATGGCAACGGCCCAGGCCCAGCACGCCGTCCGCGAACTGACAAACGCACTGGAAGCGCGCGGCGTGACCGTAAAGTTCGGCATCCATCCTGTAGCTGGCCGCATGCCAGGCCATATGAACGTCCTTCTAGCCGAAGCGAACATTCCCTACTCCTCACTGATCGAACTGGAGCACATCAATCCCGAATTCAGCTCGACTTGCGTTGTCGTGGTCATTGGCGCAAACGATGTGGTCAATCCCGACGCCCGCGACAACCCCAACAGCCCGATCTATGGCATGCCCATCCTCGAAGTGGACCGCGCCGTCTCCGTCGTCGTCCTCAAACGCGGCAAGGGCAAGGGCTTTGCCGGCATTGAGAACCCTCTATTTGGTAAGCATAATACCGGCATGCTCTATGGCGACGCCAAGTCCTCTTTGAGCA
>JAJFUZ010000008.1 GCA_021372155.1 Parachlamydia sp.
GTCGGTTCGATGTTTTGGATGTGGCTGACAGCCCTGGTCGGTATGGCGACCAAGTATTCCGAGTCACTGCTTGCTGTCAAATATCGCCAGATCGATGATCGAGGGGAGATGATCGGCGGCCCCATGCATTATATTCAATATGGGTTGGGCTGGAAATGGATGGCCATCCTTTTTTCCGTTTTTGGCTGTTTTGCTGCTATCGGGACAGGCAACCTTGTTCAGGTCAATGCTATCTCTGAAGCATCCAGCATCTTCTGGAACGCTAATCCTTGGGTGAATGGGCTGATCATCGCCATTCTGGCAGGTCTTGTCATTCTGGGTGGTGTCAAGAGCATCGGCCAAGTTGCCGGGGTCATTGTTCCCTTTATGGCCCTGTTTTATGTCGGAGCCGGACTGTTAATCATCGCCATGCACTATGACCGTGTTCCTCAGGCTTTTCACGATATTTTTATGAGCGCATTCCAGGGACAAGCTGCCTTTGGTGGATTTACCGGGGCTACGGTCATGATGGCCATCCAGATGGGCGTCGCGCGCAGCGTTTTTTCGAATGAAGCAGGTCTAGGGATTCCATCCCTGGCCGCTGCTGCTGCGAAGACCGATAGTCCTGGACGTCAGGCGATGATCACAATGACGGGTGCCCTGATTTCGACTATTATTGTCTGCACCATCACCGGTCTGGTTCTTACAGTGACTGGCGTTCTTGGTCAATATGGTGAGTCGGGACAGGTATTAAATGGGACTTCCATGGCCATCCAGGCCTTCAGCTCCTCCCTTGGAGGCGGCGCTTATATTGTGTCGATTGGATTGATGATGTTCGCCTTCACCACCGTCCTCGCCTGGGCCTATTATGGCGAAAAATGCTGCGAATACATCTTCGGCACGCGCTCGGTGATCGCCTACCGCATTATTTATACACTGCTCATTATTCCAGGCGCTGCGTTGAAAATGGAAGTAGTCTGGATTGTCGCTGATATCTTCAATGGTTTGATGGCCATCCCTAACCTCATCGCACTTGTCGCTTTGTCTGGAGTTATTATCGCCGAAACCAAGACCTTCTTGAAGATGGTGGATCGCGAAACAAGCGTCGAGGAACCTGCGCTCGATATAATCAATCGATAGTTTTTACATTATTCTGCATTTTAGCTATCTTCAGGATAGCTATGCAGAATCTTGAAAAAAGAGTTTTCTTTGCTCTTGAGGTGCAAGCGCCTTGGCCGCAACCCATGCCTGCAGGGAGACGCCTCGACGAGATGCATCGCCATATGACCGTCGCCTTTTTAGGTGTTGTTGATTATGGTATTCTGCAGCCTGCTTTGGCTGAAATCCCTAAGCTTCCCTTTCAGATTGGCTTAACAGGTATTTTTGACCAGTGCCTCTTTTTTCCTGAACGCCATCCCCGTGTCGTGGCCTGGCATGTCGACTGGCTGGAAGGGAAAGAGCAGCTCGTCGCTTATCAGCAGCAACTGATCTCTTGGCTGCAGGAGAGGGGATTCAATCCAGACGCACGAAAAGAATTCCTTCCCCATGTGACGCTTAGTCGCGCTCCCTTCTATCCTCACCCCTGGAAAAAGAGCTTCGAGCGTCTTCCCATGATAACGGGGTCCTTTCATCTCTATGAGAGCGTCGGCAATCTGAAATATGAGCCGATCTGGACTCTAAAGGTAGTTTCTCCTTTCGAAGAGATTGAGCATACCGCCGATATCGCTTTCCAGATAAACGGGACGAGCCTGGAACAGATTCAGCTGCATGCCTTGATTGCGCTTTCCTTCAAATATCCTCCTTTGCTCGAATATGTGGCTCGCATTCCTCAACCGAAAACGCTGGATGATGTGATTATCCAGCTCAATGACATTGTAACGCATGTCGATGCGAGACGCGGCTGTCCCTTCAAAGCGATCAGCTTTCATGGCGATCTTCAGGAGCTCAAAAGTGGCCTTCTAAATTGGGAGATGATCGTCGATGTTTGATCTCGTAAAAAAGGGTCCAGCGACCTATGAACTGCCTCAAGTGGCGGGAATGCAGGTACCGGGGCTGATCATAGCCACAGAAGCGCTTCTTCAGGAAATCGAAATGGAGCGGCCATTGGAACAGGTGCGCAATGTTGCCTATCTTCCCGGTATCGTAGGCTACAGCATCGCCATGCCCGATATTCACTGGGGCTATGGTTTTCCCATCGGAGGGGTTGCCGCCATGGATGCCGAAACGGGCGTTATCAGTCCCGGCGGCGTGGGGTATGATATCAACTGCGGCGTACGTCTGGCGATTGTGCCTGAAAAGTTCAGAGAAATCAGCGAAAGGGATAAAGAAGCTCTTCTTCTCGCCCTTTTCCACCTGATTCCTTCAGGAGTCGGACATGGCCACAAGCACCGCAAAGCGCTGACGCATGCCGATTACCGCAATCTGGTCAAACTGGGAGCCCGCTGGTCGATTCAGCAGGGATATGGCTTTCAGTCTGATCTCGACCACATGGAGAGCAATGGCTGTATCAACTGGGGAGACATTGATGCTGTCTCCAGCTATGCACAGGAGCGCGGAAGCGACCAGCTGGGCTCGATTGGTTCGGGAAACCATTTTGTGGAGATCGGAGAGGTGCAGCAGATCTACTTGCCCGAAATCGCTGCAGCCTGGGGTGTGGAGCAGGGACAGACCTATGTGCTCATCCATTCCGGCTCCCGCGGCTTTGGCCATCAGATCTGTCAGGATACTTTGAACATATTTATTAAAAAAGGGTTTGCGCAGGGGCTTCCAGACCGACAACTTGTGGCTGCTCCAATCAATAGCCCGGAGGGCCAGACCTATTTCAGCGCAATGGCAGCCGCAGCCAACTTTGCCTTCAACAATCGCCAGCAGATCCTCCATCTGGTGCGCCAGGGCTTCAATCAGGTGCTCAAGATTGACCCCGAGCAGATCCGGCTCATCTATGATGTCTGCCACAACATTGCCAAATATGAAACCCATATGGTTGAGGGCAAACCTCGCAAACTTTGCGTCCATCGCAAAGGGGCGACGCGAGCCTTCGGGCCAGGCGCTCAGGAACTTTCCCCAGTTTTCCGCAAGACAGGGCAACCTGTTTTAGTTCCAGGCGATATGGGCAGAGCGAGCCATCTCATGGTCGGCTGTGGCAATCCTTTGACCTGGTGCAGCTCCTGTCATGGCGCTGGCCGCGCCCATAGCCGCATACAGTCGATGAAAAGCTGGGCGGGGCGTAATCCCATCCAGCACATGAAAGAGCAAGGCGTGCATGTTATGGCTACTTCTAAACGCACCATCGCTGAAGAGATGCCCGATGCCTACAAAGATGTGGACGTCGTCGTAGAGGCTGTCCAGGAGGCTGGCCTTGCTCGCATGGTCGCCCGCCTCAAGCCTTCCCTAGTCATTAAAGGGTAATGCTTTTTGATAATGCATAAAAAAATAATCTCATGCTGAATTCATATTGCTCAAAAAAGTGATGCCGGATACGATTCCCAACTTGTCAAAACAATCTCTTTAGAGGAGGAAAAATCATGTCAGGTGGATTAGGTAATGTCGGCCATCATATTAAAATGGCCGCGCACAGCTTAGTGGAAGGGGCAAGCTATGGCCTTGCTGCAGGTTCTGCTACAGGTTATCTGGCGACAGCTTTGAAGATCAGCAGAGCGCTAACTTTTGTCAATTTGGGAGTCTCTTTCGCTGTGGGTTGGGGCTCTTACATCTTGCTTACGTATCTTATCAGGCGCATCGACTATTTTAACCAGGACAACGTCATTTCGAAAATTGCCCATAATGTGGCGTTGCCTGCTCTGTCAGCTCTAGGGGCTATTTATGCGGTGCGTTATGCGTCGCTAACCGTCTACACCATTGCCGCTGTTTTTGCGGGAGCCTACGTTCTGGGCACCTGGCTTGCTCCGAAGGTTGTCATCAAGCAGCAGCCTCCAAGACCAGTACCCGTTCTTGTAGAATAACAATTTGCAAATTATTGTATAAAAGCATAACATCCTTAATAAACAAGGAGGATGTTATGCGTTTTGTTAAATTATCACTAATTTTATCAATTTGCTGCTGTGCAACCCTTACAGCTGAAGATGAATTTCCTACATCTATCGGCGTGATTGAGGAAGCTGAACAGCTCAATCACGAAATATCCACCATGAAAGCAGAAGCTCTCAGCAAAATTGCTGTAGATCCCAACTATTCCATCGAGATTAAGAATAAAGCCATCGAGCAACTCGATAAAATGGATGTTTCCTACGAGACAATTCAGAAGATTGCCAAAGAGCAGGGTATCTCCGAAACTCAGAAACAGAAAATC
>JAJFUZ010000401.1 GCA_021372155.1 Parachlamydia sp.
GAGCGAAGTCAAAGAAGAAAATTGCTGTGGTAGCTGCAGTATGCAATAAATCTTTGTTGCATTAAGTTTATTTGGATATTTAAGGATACGTGGTATGCAAGAGAAGAGGCAAGTTTTGAAACACAGCTGCTAAAACAGGAGTAAGATGCTTCCCCAGTTCCCTGACAGCTCACCCCTTTATTGCCCTTCTGCTCTCATAACGATGCCTTCGGCGAATATTATCCAAGATACTCCGTCACTAGCATCAGCCGATGGAGGGCAACCTCCTTCTGCTTTTGACCCTCACTCTATCTCTCTTGTGACTTGGAGTCAGAGAGGGAAATACCACTTGAATCGCAAAGAGTTCGATCTTGCTCTTGAATCATTCACGCAAGCTCTCCAAAAAGCTGAGAAGGACAATAACAAGGAAGACATTGGGGAAAGCTTGAAAAACATTGGCCGCCTTTACCTCGAAAAAGGACAATGGTTGCGGGCAGCCAAAATTTTCAACGCAGCCTTTTGTGTCTTGCAAACAACCTCTCCCGATAAATCTCAGCAAGGGGCACTGATGCTGATGACAGAAGTCGAAAGGCTCTTTTTAGAAAAAGTTTGCAAGGTAAGAGTAAATCCCAATTCAAAGCGGTATGTAGAACGACGTCAAGCTCTTCAGGCTCTACGTGCCACTATCGCAAACCAACTGTGCGCTAACGAGCCTTCAGAGACTATTCTAAGCAAATTTAGTCATTCAATAGGTCGATTCGTAGAAGAAATGATTCAATGTGGACGGTCAATCCTTGGAAATCCTCCTTGTGAATACGCTTTCATCGGGTTAGGTTCATTGGCGCGCGGGGAGATGAGCCCTTTTTCGGATCTCGAGTTTGCGGTTTTAGTAGCCAAGAGCGGCCCCAAAGAGCTGGATTACTTTCGAAAACTGGTCCGATGGCTCGAGATTCAAGTGATCCATCTGGGTGAAACGTCCATCAAAATTCTTGACCATGGCCATGAAAGCCCTGTCGTGCGTGGATTTTCTTTTGACGATGGTGGCAATACTCCACTAGGAAAGGAGGGCTATATTGAATTAATCAAAACTCCGCAAGAGCTAGCGCAGTATCAATCTGAACGCTTTTATCAAGAGGATTTGATCCTTTCTAATGTGCTTAGAGGTACAAATTTCCTGGTGGGAAGCAGATCACTTTACGCGAAATACATCGAGTCCATTCAAGTCGTATTATCTTCCAGATCACCCAAAACGTCTGTTTCGATTGGGAAGGAACGAGCCTTAAATTTGCTTACAGGGCATTTATTGCAATTTGAGCCTCGCTTGGATAGGAAGAAAGAAGAAACCCCAATTTACAATATAAAAGAGGAACTTTATCGCCTCCCTAGCTTTTTGATTGCCTGTTTAGCCGACTACTTTGGTATTGAAGAACAAAATACATGGCAAAGACTAAAAGCCCTTGTCAGGAAGAAAATTTTAAGCGAGGAGGGAGCTAAGAATATCCAAGAGGCGCTTTCGACAATCATGCATCTGCGTATCCGCTGCCACTTGCATTACGAAAGAGAGTGCGATGACGTTTACCACTCTTCCATGCAGCTAAAAGGAGGACCTCTTCAAAATGTATTTGTTCTTACGGATGCGGATGTCAGTAAAATCATCGGAATTTATCAGGTTATTTTGCCTCTTCATCGGGTTTTTAAGCGGGTATGCGAAACGAATGACTTTTCACAGCTAGTCAAAGAGACATTCTACGACTCCAGTCTACAGATACAGGCAGAAGCTTATAAAAAGCTCTATCAATACAAAAAAGCAATAGAAAGTTATCAGCAAGCCGTTGCGCTCTCTCCTGATGATGCGACAAATCAATTAAGGCTGGGACAGCTTTTCTTCCAATTAGCTGAATACCCTCAAGTCAAAGAATGTGTTCGGAAAGCCATGAATTTGGGATTCAGGCTAAATGAGCAAGAGGTTATCTCCCAGGCGAACAACCTCCAGGGGTTAATTTGTGAAAAAGAAGGGGATGCGAAGAAAGCGATTCAATACTATAAAGATGCTCTGAAGATCGGCATAAAGGTCTACGGCGATGAGCATCCTGATGTGGCGAGCTCTCTCAACAATCTTGGCAGTGCTTGGCAAGACTTAGGCGATGCAAAGAAAGCGATCAGATACTGTGAAAAGGCTTTGAGGATCTACAAAAAAGTTTTTGGCGATGAGCATCCGAATATGGCCATCTCTCTCAACTATATTGGCAGTGCTTGGTATGACTTAGGCGATGCGAAGAAAGCAATCCAATACTATGAAGAAGCTTTGAAGATCTGCAAAAAGGTGTATGGGGATGACCATCCTGATGTGGCTAGCTCTCTCAACAGTCTCGGCAGTGCCTGGCAAGTCTTAGGGGATGCTAAGAAATCGATCAGTTACTATGAAGGTGCATTGAGGATCGGAAAAAAATGTTACGGCGATGTTCATCCTTTTGTAGCCGTGTGTCTCAACAATATTGGCAGTGCCTGGCATGTACTAGGCGATGCTAAAAAAGCGATCGGATACCATGAAGAGGTTTTAAGGATCTACAAAAAAGTTTTTGGCGATGAGCATCC
>JAJFUZ010000005.1 GCA_021372155.1 Parachlamydia sp.
ATCAGGTTGTCCAGGCATTCGCCATTCCTGATGGGGACGTCTCCGGCATTGGGCGAGGCAACGTCCTGGATGAGAGCGTGACCGGTTTTACTGCCCGCGGCAATACCAACTTCGAGGGCTGGAGATTCGAGGGACTTTATGCCATCACCGACAATCTCACCCTCGATACGATTATCGAGTTTTCGAGAGAGTATGACAAAAAAATCGGCGGCACGCATCGCTATTCCAAGCTGGAACTGGAAACGATTTACGCGTTCTAAGTGTATAATTGAGAAAGCGAAAGTCTGGCTTTCGCTTTCTTCGCTTCTTCTCTTTTTTATCACAGCTTCTCTGTCTGCGGCTGAAGATTCAGAAGAGACGCAATCCCTTCGCCGCATCCTGGCCTTTCTGCAGGATGGCGACATGGCAATTGCTCAGATGGAAACGAGACAATTCTTTGCAGAATATCCCAGCAGCCTCTATCGCGATCAACTCCATCTCCTATGGGGAGATCGCCATCTGAGAGATCAGCACTACACCGAAGCCTATGACCACTTCATCGAGGTGCAAGACCCTTCCTTGCGAGATAAAGCGATCTTGGGAATAGCGGAAATCAAAAGCGCCCTGGGCGATGCGCAGGAGTCTGTCCATACCCTCCTGCTTAGATCTGAACGCTCGCCCGAGCAGCAGGCTTTTCTCGAATTTCATCTCGGGCGCACCTATTTTATTCAGGGACGTCATGAGGAAGTACTGGCAACTTTGGCTCCATTTTTGAAGAGCGATAAACATTTGAATGATCCAGCTGTCGACAAGTCTATTCTGACGATGATGGTTGCTTCAGCCTGTCAGATAGGAAAGACAGAGCTAATGGAAAAGCTGGCTGAACGCCACATCGCCCACTATCCTGATGATAAACGCTCGATCCACTTAAGCCTGTTTGATGCTTATCTTCAAGTTGCAGGCAGATCAGAAGACAAAGCTCTCCTGGATCAGGCCGCAGAACATCTCTACCAAGCAGGCCCACCTGTCAAACAGGAAAACCTGTTCTGGCTGGCCGGACACTGGATTGAAAAAGGAAATCTTAATTTGCTCCTGATGAGTAAGGAAGAATCACTTGCACCCGGAAGCGATATGTGGGCCAGGCGCACTCAAGAAAATCTGCAAATGGCCCTCGGAGATGCCCCTTCACAAGGTCGCGAACGCGAATGGCTCATGCTCTGCACTCTGCATGGCTGCTTCCATCAGCATCCTGAGCAGATCAGGGGACTCGAAGCACTTCTGCAGTTTCAGCTGGAACCTGGAATTAAAAGCCATGCGCTCTATCGCCTTGCACGCGCCTATGAGACTGAGGGCAATCGTCCGATGGCCATGAAACGCTATCAGGAACTCATCGACATCAAGCCAGATCCCAGCCTTGCCAATTCCGCGAAGCTAAACTTGGCGCGCCTGATAATCGCTTCCTTAAAGCAACCTACCCTTGACAATCCGGATGTTCTAGCCGCTTTGAAGACATTGAAAGACCTGCAGATGCGCCGCCAGCTGCAATATGAGCCTGTCCATCTTGAAGCCGCCATCGACTATGCCGCTTTTCGCAGCTCCCTGGAACCATCCGAAAAACAGAATGAACAACGACGCCATCTGCTCGTGCGCATCAAAGAGGAATTCACCGGCCAGGAGGGCCTGTGGGCCAAAGACTATCAGGCCAGCCGAAAGTCCCTTCCCGAAAAAGAGCTTCTCTATCAGGCCTACATGATGCTCATCGATGCCCATCGGCTGAATCTGGAGGCGCAACTGGCTGCATCGAAAGGACAGACTCTGGATGCGCAGATCAAATCCGAAGCGGCAGCTGGTCTCTATAAAAGCCTCATCGAAGGCAAATTCGCTGTTTCCAAATATGTCGTCGATCAAGCAATATCCGGCTTAGGAAATGTGTACTCCCCATAGGAAGAATGATGCAGACTGATCTTCACAAATCGCTAGCCGGCTTGGTCATCGCAGTAGCCCTGGCGCTTCATGCGTTTGTCATTTATTATGCCCATGAACACCAGCTTTCTTCTCCCACCTCGGGGGGCAAAGCCTTCATGGAACATCAGCAAATGGCAGACGGCGAGGAGACTCAAACTCTCTTGAGGCAGGAAGAGATCCGGCGCAAAAATGAACAGCTGGCGACGCTTTTTCAGGAGATGCAGCAAAGCTATCAGCAAGAGGAGATTCCTCTCACAGCTATCTCTCAACAATCATCCGCCTCTCAAGAACCCGCAGAGCTCAAACTCAGCGATACCTCACAGGTTACCACGCCTGATATTGAAGTCCTCTATCCCGACAACAATTTCTGGATGAATGAAATGATCCGCGCCACTGAAATGGCGCAGGGTCAGCTGGAGCCTTCCCATCAGGAATTCGATTCTGCTGATGCCATCAAAATCGGCAAAGCCTCTGGAACAAAAGAGGGGACAGCCTCAATCAACCGTTCAGGCATGCTTGAGCAGGGATACACCGATTCCCTTCTAGGCAGCAAGACAGGATTTTCGGATACGCTTGACAACCTGCAGGCATCCCTGAAAAGAGCAGATGGAGTTGGCGGCGGCAACCACGGTCGCATCAACCCGCTTGGAAACATTGCCAACAGCGATGATTTCACTCTGGATATTCAGGTGGCCCCCAGACTGAATGGACGAGGCTATCTTTTCAGAATCGAGCTCATTCCAAAGCCCCAGGTCCGATTCCGCAGGATACGGCAGAACTATTTTTTCCTGGTCGACCGTTCCCATTCCATCCGTTATGCGCGCTATCAATTTTCTCAGAAGGCTGTCGGCCAGGCACTGGAAACTCTTCAGCCTGGAGACACATTCAACATCCTTGTCTTTGACGATCACGTCGTCGCTTTTGCTCCGCAGAATGTCCCATGGACTCCTGAAAATGTTGCCAGTGGGCAGGCTTTCATCACTCAGCAGAAGTATGGTGGTCTTTTTGCTGCAACCGATCTCTATGCTTCGCTTGGAAAAATTGTCCCAGCTGCCGTCGCTGAAAACGAGGTGAATACAGCGATCCTTTTGTCCGACGGCGACACGAGTCTCAGCTCCGAGAAACAGCGGGAATCGATTGAACATTGGACGCGCCGCAATTCTGGAAAGGTCTCCCTTTACAGCGTTGCCTCAGGAAAGGGCAATCATCTCGCTTTGCTCGATCTTCTGAGCTTTTTCAATAAAGGGTCCCTGCATTATGCTGCTCTAGACCGGGACATCGGAAGCTCCCTCCTGCAGCTGATGCAGATGCTGAAGAATCCAATTGGCAAGGAGATGACCGTCAAAGCGGTCAGGGAAATGCCAGAGTTGGAAATCACACTCTATCCAACCAATGAGCGTCTGCCTAATCTCTACGAACATAGCCCTTTCGTAGTCTATGGCACGATCAACCGTCTGCATGATTTCCATCTCTTCTTCCAGGGCAAATACTATGACAAGACGCTCGACATCAAACATCGCGTCTCATTTGAGCAGGCGAAACAGACAGATTCTGCCAATTTGGAAAAAAGGCTCGCAGTTTATCAGGCTTATGGGTGCTATGCCGCCTATTTGGCTAACGGCGATTCCGCCTATCTGAACCGCGCTAAAGAGCTTCTAAAACCCTACAAACTACCCCTGGCATTTAAGTAACTATGTTTGAATGTTTTATTCCCGAACCAGTCGAATACACTCCGCCCATCGTCCATGAACAGGCAGCAGTTCCCGCTGGAAAAAGCCTCTCGGAAAAGTCCAGATCCGTAGAGATTTTTTGGACGACCGATGCAGGCAACCCCGAAGGGGTTGTCGAAACAGGGCGGCAAAAAATGATCACGGAGATGGGCTTTTCTCGAGAGAATTTTTCAGCGGGAACTGCTGATGAACAGGTTGTACAGGCGGTGACGCGTGAGGATTGGGAGATTCCTGTCAGCACAATTGCCTTCACCCACCTTGACACGATGAACGCAGAAGCCTTAGACAAGGATTGGAAACTTCCTGAATTCTTCGGGACAATCGCAGTTATCCATCTTCCCCAAGCCAAACAGAGACTCAAAAGAATCACAAAGCAACTGCACCGGATCGGGACCGATATTTTTGACATCTTTCCTGCCGTAGATGGCCGCAAAGAGATCCCTCCCGCCATCTGGCAAAAGATGACGGGCAACCGCGACAGGCTCAATGATAAAAC
>JAJFUZ010000045.1 GCA_021372155.1 Parachlamydia sp.
GGGCAAGGAGTGGATAGATGAGAGGGAAGTCTTTCAGGAAGAGGATGTTCGGCCTGCTCTCATATTTGCCGACGATGTGGTAGTATTGTGCGGTGTCGTCGAGTTCGAGGCGCGGGTGGAGCTTGATGATCATGTTGTAATCGGCGGGGAGGTTGTCGAGGATCTGGCTATAGGCGTCGAAGAAAGTTGTCGATTCGATGAGATCGAGCCAGGTGGGGGCATAGAGGATCAGGGGCTGGGGCTTGGCAAAGCGGCTTAAAATTTCTTTGGCCATCAGGTCGTCGTAGAAGGCGCGCTGCAGCTTGAAATAGGTGTAACGGTAGTTGCCTGTGATCACTGTGCGGTGGAGCTGTTCGAAGACCCCTGTGCGCTTGAGCATGTCGAGCATATTCTGCCCATAGACTAGGAGGATGTCCTCCTGGGCGCACTTTTTGAGGTAAAAGGCTTTGTCCGAATAGCCGTGAGGGCAGTGGACGTGGCGCAGGGTTTTCTTGTACTTTTTTTCGAGGGGTCCGAAGCGCTCATGAAAGGTCTGACGGTCCCACAGATCGGACAGAAAGAGGACGTCATACTGGAAGATGAGATATTCCGGATTGAAGGCGTTGTACTCCTCTTTGAGGGCCTTCAAGCCCGGGTAATATTTCTGCCCAAGGGAATAATCGAGTTCATCGATGAACAGGAGGGGGATGTCCATCAGGATACAGACGACTGCCAGGTGGTCGGTGTAGTGGATCTGGGACTGCGGGTTTAAACCGACACCGTTGAGGTACATGTTCACCACCCCCTTCCCAGTCCTGGAAGGCTGCGATGGATACTCTGCCCAGCTTCTCTCGTCGGCAATAGGGCTTCGGTTATTGCCTCCTCGAGAATCTGGCCATTGTATCCATCTCGCTCTTCCAGGAATGGGTGGGGTGTGCTGAACATGTACATTAAAAGTTAAGTTTCAAATCTTTGAGGGATTTGTGGATGAACTCGGCGCGTTTGTGCGGGATCTCTTCTTGGGAGATCTTGTCCGAGTATTGACAGAGCAGGTGAGCGCGGCGGCAATTAAAGAACAGTTCGTTGAACTGGCGTTGGCTCATGCCAGACAGCATCCCGACATCGGCGCCCAGCTTAAGCAGGCTGATGGCGTTGAGGGATTCGACAGCCTCGATCTGATAGGAGTGGATCAAAATCCCATAGGCGCGACTGATTTTGTCTTTCATGGAGGAGTTTAAGTCATGCTTGAGGTGGCTGCGCGCGGCGTGCTCTTCCACCATGAGCTTCGTAGCGACATTGCGTATCGCGGAGATGACGTTTTCCTCAGTCAATCCCAGGGTGTACTGATTCTGGATATTGACGACATCGCCGATGATCTCGGTGGGACTGCCTTGAAGGCCGGTCACGGATAGGCTTTCGTCGATCAATTTGGTCAGAATATCATTGACTTTGTCTGTATGGATGAGTCCCGAGAGCTGGAGGTAGGCATTGACCTGCAGGGCCGAGCCACATTGGTAGGGATCGGCCGTCAGAAAGCCGAATTTGGGGGAATAGGAATAGTTGACAGCTTTGCCCAGCTTCGATTCGATCTTAACGAGATGGTTCCAGGAATTTTCCAGGTCGCCTGAAGTGTCCAGCCACTCCATGTGGATATGGTCGCGGATATTGAGCGCCGCCAGAAAGGTCCCGGGCTTATCGATGATAAAAGCTTCTCCGGTATGTGCCTGATGAAAGCTTTCGCTCGAAAGAAAGTGCTCGACGAGATACTCCTTCTCCAGTCCGGACATCTCTTCCGCCTTATATTCGGTGGGCTCGGAAAGATGCGGGCAGGTGCTAATTTCCTTACTCAGGATGGTGAGCAGCTGTTTGCGTCTCTCCTCATCGAGCTTGCCGGGGAATTTGTATTTCTCGACGTTGCGGAAAAAGTGGACGCTGGAAGCGAGCCAGATGGGGTTGTCATTGTTGGCCCAGAAATTCTGCTGGCATAAATGGAAAGGCTGTTTACTGTTTGCCATCGTCACCTTTCTTCTGATTCTCTGACAGGGCCTTAATCTGATCCCTGAGCCAGGCGGCCTGCTCGTAATCTTCGCGCTTTAACGTCTCGTTCAGGGCTTCGTTGAGGGCGAGCAGTCTGAGAGAGGGGCTCATCTCCTGGACCTCCCCTGTTGCCCTTCCCAGATGGAGAGGCATGCCTTTTTTGACCGATGAGAGTCGGGAAGGGGCCCTGACCGCCGACAGCATTTCGGAGAGCAGCATCTCGTCAAAAACGGCGTAGCATTCGCTGCAACCCAGAGGATTCCCCATCTTAACCGATTCGAAGGCGGTCCCGCAATTTCCGCAGGCTAGTCCCGCCCCGCCTTCCATGGGAGCTCCTGCTGCCACATGGTGAGGCGTCCCATACAGGCGGCGCTGCAGCTCGGGGCAGTCGGCGCACATGCCGGTAACAGTGATCGAATCGCCCACGATTTCGGTATAATGCACAGAAATCCGCTTCTTGCATTCGCTGCATTCGAGCGGACGTTCGGGAGTTTCCTCGGGGCTTTCTTCCTCTTCTTGTTCTTCTTCGCCCTCTTCAGGTGGAGGTCGCATCGCTCGCCTTTCTTGAGTTGGTGATCCGAAAAGCTCAATATAGGTAAATAAGGGAATAAGTGACAAGAGCTGGTTGCAACACTCGCTTTGGAGATTTGCAACCAGCTCGACAAGACTATGAAGAAAACAGGGGCAGAAAATTTGGGTCTTGATGGACTCGAACCATCGACCCCCTCATTAAAAGTGAGGTGCTCTAACCAACTGAGCTAAAGACCCGTAACAATACGGAATAGGCAATGACCCCAAGGGGATTCGAACCCCTGTTATCGGAATGAAAATCCGGTGTCCTAGGCCAGACTAGACGATGGGGCCTAACTGGTTACGATTAACGTAACGACGCTCAAATATAGCGCAACGGCGATTTTTCTGCAACGATCAGATTGTCGAGATCTCTTTTTCTTTGTTTGCAGTCACATCATCGGCCTCTTTGCAGCACTTGTCCGTGAGCTCCTGAATGGCTTTTTCGATCTTTTTGAGGATATCTTCCCCGATTTCGCCATCTGCTTTTTGCTTGCGGGCCGCTTCATTGGAATCTCTGCGGATATTGCGGATGCCAACTTTTGCCTCTTCACACCGTTTGTGGCACAGTTTGATCATCTCTTTGCGCATGCTTTCGTCCATGGAAGGGATTTTGATGCGCACGACATTGCCGTCCACGATGGGCATGAAGCCTAAATTGGCCCTTTCGATTGATTTTGCGATGGCTCCCTTCGTGGTTGGGTCGAAAGGGGTGATCAGAAGCTGGCGCGGTTCAGGAGCTGTGACCGAAGCCAGCTCTTTGATGCGCATCTGTGAATCGTAGATCTCGACGTTGACATGGTCGAGCATGGCGGGATTGGCTCTGCCTGTCCGGATGCTTTTGAGCTCGGTTTTGAGATGCTCGATGGCAGCCGCCATTTTGGATTTGGTCTGTTCTTGAATGCTCATGCGCTTTTCTCCTGGTGTCTACTTCAATACATTAGCTGATCAGTGTGCCCTGATGAGGAGGGCTCAATAATGTGGTTATCGGGGTTTTCCCCAAAAGTTGCATGTGGAACACGAATATTGGAATCTGGTTGTTCATGCATAGGGCGATAGAGGTAGCATCCATCACTTCCAGTTTTTGTGCAAGCACTTGTGCGTAGCTGATGGTGTCATATTTGCGTGCAGCGGGGTTTTTGACAGGATCCTTGTCGTAGACGCCGTCGACCTTGGTGGCCTTGAGAAGAATATCGGCGTGGATCTCGCTGGCGCGCAGCGCTGCGGCCGTATCGGTGGTGAAATAGGGATTGCCTGTGCCGCCGACGAAAATCAGGATTTCTCCTCTGGACAGGGCCTCATTGGCGCGCGCCCAGTGGTAGGGTTCGGCAACTTTGGGACATTCGAGCGCACTCATCACGCGGGCGGGACAGTTTAAACTGGCCAGTGCCTGTTGAATGCCGATCCCATTGATCAGCGTCGACAACATGCCGATCTGGTCGGCAGGGGTGCGCTGAAAGCCGAGGGATTTAAGCTGGTGTCCGCGAAAGATGTTGCCCCCGCCAATGACGACGGCAACTTCCAATCCTGTCTTACGAATGGAGTCGAGATTTTGAGCGAGGGAATTTAAAGCGGCAGAATCGAGGCCGAAGGGCTGGCTGCCTAAGAGCAGTTCGCCGGAGAGTTTTAAGAGGACACGTTTCATCTGAGCCAGTTGCAAAATTGGAGGCGAAATTGCGCGAAGCTCAGGGCTTCGCGCAAAAATGCTATTGCTGTCCCACGTTCCAGCGAAGGAAATCGGTGACAGTCAGGTTCTTGCCGTGCTTGGTGACAAGATCGGCAATCGAGACACTGTCATCCTTGATGAACTTTTGCCGGATCAGGCAGGCTGCATCGTAGAAGGAATTGAGCTTGCCTTCGACAATTTTATCGATGATGTTAGCCGGCTTGTTCTTGATCTGGCTCTGGACGATGTCCTTCTCCTGTGCGATGACGGAGGCGGGCACTTTTTCCGGAGAGAGATATTCTGGCGACGCAGCGGCGACATGCATGGCGATATCTTTTGCCAGGTCGACGAGGGCGGGGCTGCCGCTGATCTCGACGAGCGTGACAATCTTGCCGCCCAGGTGCGTGTAGGTCCCGATCGACTTGTCTGCATTCTTGGGAATGACTTTCAGACGTTTGATCTGGATGTTCTCGCCGATGGTCTGCACGATCGTCGCACGGTACTGGTCGACCGTCAGGCCGGGGTCCTTCGAAAACTTCTGCTGCAGAAAGGCTTCCAAAGAGGCCGGACGGGTGTCCGCGATCTCTTCGGCGATATTGCGCGCAAACTGCTGGAAGCGGTCGTTTTTGACCACGAAGTCGGTTTCGGCATTGACCTCGACCAGGGCAATCGCCTTGTCGTTCTCGGCGGCGACGATAACTCCTTCATTCGTGGCGCGTCCCTCTTTCTTGACGGCGGTGGCCATGCCGGCCTTGCGCAGGTTGGCAATCGCCAGCTCCATGTCGCCTTTCGCCTCTTCGAGGGCCTCTTTGCATTTGCCCATGCCGACCCCAGTGCGGTCGCGCAGTTCTTTAATCATTGCAGGAGTGACGCTCATCGCTTACTCCTTGGCTTTTTCTGGTTCTTCTTCAGTGCCGTACTTGGCTGCGAGGAGATCTTCTTCCCCTTCCTCACCCTCTTCGCCTTCGTCACTCTCTTCGTCGCCTTTGCCGACGGTCACGAGCATGTCATTCTTCGTGTCGATAACGGCCTGCGACAGCGACTGGAGAATGATCTTGATGCTCTTGAGCGCATCGTCGTTGCAGGCAATGACGTACTGGATGGGATCTGGGTTGCAGTTCGTGTCGACCAGCCCCATGACGGGAATACCCAGCTTGTTGGCTTCCGCGACAGCGATGTGCTCTTTGCTTGGATCGACGACAATGACGAGCCCAGGAGGCTTGCGCATGCTTCTGACGCCCGAGAGGTTCTTCTCGAGTTTGATCTGATCTTTTGTGAGCAGAGAGATCTCTTTTTTTGTGAGCCCATCGCCGCCCGTCGCAATTTTCTTTTCGATTTTTTCCAGTTTCTTGATCGAATGGCGGATGGTGGTCAAATTGGTCAGCATGCCTCCGAGCCAGCGCTCGCAGACGTAAAATTCGCCGCACTCTTCGGCCAGTTCGCGCACGACGCTTTTGGCTTGTTTTTTCGTGCCGACGAAGAGGATGGAGCGGTGTTTGCCGACGATCCCTTTGACGACTTCAACGGCGTTGCGGATCTGCTGCAGCGTTTTGGCCAGGTCGATGATGTACAGACCATTGCGCGCTTCGAAAATGAAGCGCTTCATTTTTGGATTCCAGCGTCGAGTCTGGTGGCCGAAATGGGCCCCCGCCTCTAGCAGGTCTTTGACAGTGATTTGTGGATGTGCCAAGCCTTGTCCCTTTTTTTGTTGACTACGGCATCTCACACGAATGTGAGATTTCGGTCTTGGTTAAAATTTATAAAGCAACGCTCAGCCTCTGCTGAAACGTGTAGCGCCTGATCAGAATCGAACTGACACTCGTAGCTTGG
>JAJFUZ010000080.1 GCA_021372155.1 Parachlamydia sp.
AGCTATACAATGTTTGATGTGGGCTTCTATATCATAATTCTTATTAATAACTACAAGAGCCACATGATAAACGGTTCCAGCAACAATGACAATGGCCCCACCTCTAGCAAAAGTACCCGCCAGAGCATAATCCACGATTCCTGCTTCCAAGGCTGCAGTAGCAGGAGGCAGGATATGAGAAGTAAATATTTTAATCATAATGTAAATCAATAGTTTATTTATAAAATTCAGACACTATCAAATTTTAAAAATAAAAGCAAGTTCATTGACTCCATCTGTCCTGAGACTCCCCCTATGACTTCTAGACATTTCAAAGATTTTGGCAGTTTTCAATATCTTATAATACTGAAAATGGATTCAATCCGTGTGCACTGATTCTGCTTGATTCTGCCAGCGCCCTGTGCGACAATAAAATTAAGATTATATAGGAAGAGGTGACAGATGGCTGCCAGGGCTAAGGAAAGTACACAGGTGGAAAAGGCGCGCAGAAGACTGCAGAAAAAATTTGCCAAAGAAGAGCAGCGCATGACGAACGAAGCCCTGCGTCAGATGGCTCTCGTCATTGAGAGTCAGCTCGCACGCCACGCTTCGGAAAGAATCGATTTGAAATCCAAGGAGATCGAGCTTTTTGACTCGAACCGCCATCCCGCTGCGGTCAAAAGCAGATTTGTCAGCCAGCTGCTCAGCGATCTGAAAGCAGCGGGCAAACCAGGCAAAGCGGCAGCTGGAAAGCTGAAAGGGCGCATCAAAGCGAGTTAGCATGTCGGTCAGCGAAACGTCTCTTAAATCAGCGAAAATGGCAGCGGCAAGAGCTGCTGCAGAGCTTATTTTGCCAGGCATGCGAGTCGGCCTTGGCAGCGGCTCAACAGCTGCGCTGTTTATCGAAGCCTTAGGTTCTCGCTGCAGAGAAGGGCTTTCCATAGAAGCCATCTCCAGCTCAGAGGCATCTCTTGAACTTGCTCGCCAAGTCCAAATCCCTCTTGCCGACCCTGAAAGTATCACGACACTTGATATGACTATCGACGGGGCAGATGAGATCGATCCAGAGAAACGGATGATCAAAGGTGGTGGTGGTGCTCTGCTGCGCGAAAAGATCATCGCGAAGATGAGCAGGGAGATGGTTGTCATTGCCGACAGCTCCAAATGCGTAAAAGCTTTGGGCGCCTTTCCCCTTGCTGTTGAGATCACCCCTTTCTGTTACCAGGCGACGCTGGCGCACCTGTCTCAACTGGGCTACAAGGGCGCCATGCGCAAGGAAAAGGAAAATCTTTATGTCACAGATAACGGCAACTACATCTTCGACATCCGCCTCTCCTATCCCTGCCGGGCACCTGAGGAAGATCACAGAAAGATCCACTCTGTTCCAGGGGTTGTGGAGACAGGATTTTTTATCGACCTGGCTGGCCGCGTTATCATTGGCTATCAGGATGGCAGAGTTGAAATCAAAGGATGATCCATGGCTTCTGAACTGATCCAGCTCGCGTTTGACAAGATCATGCAGACCCGCTCTTACACGGTGATTGTTTTGGGAGCGCGCGAAAAGCGTTTTGCCATTTATACCGATCCATCCATCGGCCGCACGCTCCAGATGTATCTGACAGGAGCGGAAAAGCCCCGTCCCTTAACCCACGACCTGATCACTATGATCTTCACAGGGCTCGACCTGCGCATCAAGCAGGTCGTGATCAACGACATCCAGGATACCGTCTATTACGCCCGCCTTTATTTAGAGCAGCAGAGGGGTGAGATCCGACACATCATCGAAATCGATGCCCGTCCAAGCGACTGCATCACCCTGGCGCTTATGAACAATGTCCCCGTCTACTGCACGCCGGAAGTGCTTGAGAAGACTGTTCCTGTTACAGACTAGTCATAAGTCTGCCAGATTGAATCTCAGCTCTTGAATTTTATATCAAAAGTAATTACAATGTAATTATCAAGAGAGGTAAAAAAGATGTCACATCTTGTTCCTGTAGGTAATTCCCTGGGGTTGCGTATCCCAAAAGCCATCATTGCTCAGGCAGGGTTTAATGTGAATACCGATTTAGCCTTCAAGGTAACTGAAGAGGGCTTATTGATCACTCCCGTGCGAAATTGCAGAGAAGGATGGGAAAAGGCATTTAACAAAACCCGCCAGGGTCGCAAAGAAAAGTTGCTACTGGAAGACATACCAAACGAATTTGATGAGACCGAGTGGCAATGGTAAAGCGCTTTGAAGTCTATCTCGTTTCCCTTGATTCAACCATCGGGAGAGAAATCAAAAAAACGCGACCTTGTGTGGTCATTTCGCCTGATGAAATGAATGGATTAAATACATCCATCGTCGCTCCCATGACTACAAAATGCAGGTCGTTTCCCACACGTATTCCGGTCACTTTTGACAATAAAAATGGATTTATCGTCCTTGATCAGATACGGACGGTTGATCATGCCCGATTTGTTCAACTTTTGGGTACAATTGATAAGAAATCTGCCCTAGATACCCTCAAAGTTCTTCGCGAAATGTTTGAGCGGTAATTGTCGTCTGTTACCGATTGAGCGTTATAGACATCACCCAGATCAAATGATCACGAAATGTCCTGGTTTCAAGCAGAATTGCTCCCTGCTGCTTGTACCACTCCACTAGATCTGGATTGGAGATATAAAAGAAAATGTAAGAGTGCCCAAAACTTGCTGCCAGAACTTTGGCAGCTTCAAGCATACCCTGCTCTTATGGCTCTCGGCAGGAACGACATGAAGACTTCCCAGCCAGGGATTGCCGTGTGAAAGTGGATCAAGAAAAGGATCCTCATGGCTTTTGAGAGATACAACACCAATCGGCATGCCATCCTTTAAAGCCACCAACGTGATTGGCAGTCTGTCCGCATTCAAACGTTATGACATGGCAAACGAATTTGATGAAGCCGAGTGGGACTGCCCCCCTTCTATCTCACGATCATGTGATCACAGAACAGCTGAGGATGCCGAATGATAAAGTTGCGCATATCTTGAGGATTGGCTCGAACGGCGTCATATTTGACCTTCACAAAGTTATTGATTGCCTTCCTGTTCACAATGGCGTGATAGCGCGACCAGATCGCCCTCACGATTGTGCGGATAATGGGATTACCAATCCGCGTTGGAGGAGTGCCGACAATAGCTTCAAGTGTCTTGGGTCCCTTTTCGCGTACCGTCAGGCCATCGGCCACCTGATAGGCTAAGGAGACCGCATAGCTGCAGAAAAGACGGCGCGGCATGATAATTTGGGTAGGAGTGGCACCATCGGCATAATCGGCATGGTATTTCAGATAGCGTTGTCTGGCGAAATAGTCGAAATTTGAAGGGTGCCAGAGCGAGCGCGCCGCTTCGATAAAATTGTATTTCAGGGCTTTGATGCGCGTCGTCTTTGGTTCAGTAGATGGCTGAATTGATCTAGAGAAGCTTCTGAACACCAGCGCAGCTTTTGCGCCAAGTTGTTCATCTGAGGGACAGACGATTCTGTATTCATTTTTGGCGATCAGAGCAAAACGCGGATCGTCAAGCCGGAGGACGCGCACCTGGGGATCTTTGCCGTGCGGCGTAACCGCTTCAGCCACCTCGCCATTGCCGACATACATCGCGGCATGGGCGAATTTGTGCCCTTCGCGCTCTTTTTTGCCTACGATGATGGCCTTGAACAGCTTCTGCATCTTACAGATGATGCTGGGATTATCCTCGTGATATTTTTTAAAGATGATATCCCCCGGTTTCAAAACATCTTTCAATTTTGGGTCGTTGAGATTTAACTTGGGCAGATGGCGGTCGCGGATCTCTTCCAGCTTTGCAATTAATTGCTCGCTGCTTGAAGGTTTGGAGCCTATCTTTTTTGCTGTCTCTTGGATTTTAGACAGGCGGATCGTTTTGTTGAGAACGGGGTTGAGAACTTCGAGCACGCGATCCTTGACGCGGTCCGATTTCATTGCCGTATTTTGGAGCTCGCTCCCCTGTCCTGCAGTCACCAGTTTGACAAGTCCGCTTTTACTTACATAAAAAGCCTGCTTTTTGTTTTCATCGAAGACTTCAAAGCTCTGCCCAAAGAGCGAAAGGATAAATCCAAAGAACCCCGGTTGCTTGACCTGCTCAATGAGTGCCGGCTGGAGAGCATGATGGGTAACTGAAGAGACTGGTAACATGAAACCTCAAAAATTGATTTATACTTAAATAATACCTGTTCTCTATTGATTTTATATAAAGATTCGTATAAGATTTATCCTAATTATGCTACAGATTGAAGATTTAATGATCGCCTACCAAGGCAAGGCTCTGTTTGAGCAAGCGACCTTCTGTATCCAGGAGGGCGAACGCTGTGGACTGGTCGGGCGCAATGGCTCCGGAAAATCGACGCTTTTCCGCTTGATGACAGGCGAGGAGACGCAGGATTCCGGCACCATTTCAAGACCAAAAAACTACCGCGTTGGCGCCTTGAGCCAGCATATCCGGTTCACCCAGCCGACTATCTTGGCCGAGGCCGCGCTGGCCTTAAGCCACGAGGAGAGAGAGAGCCTTTACAAGGCGGAAAAGATCCTCTTTGGCCTTGGCTTTAACGATGAGGACATGGAGCGCTCACCGCAGGATCTTTCCGGGGGCTACCAGTTACGCCTTCATCTGGCTAAAGTTCTTATCTCCGAACCCAATTGCCTTCTTCTGGACGAACCGACAAACTACCTCGACATTGTCTCGATCCGCTGGTTTGCGCGCTTTTTGCAGCAATGGAAGGGCGAGTTTATCCTAGTTTCCCACGACCGGGAGTTCATGGATAGTGTGACGACCCACACCATGGGGATCCATCGTGGAAAGGTGCGCAAAGTCAAAGGCGGAACGATCGATTATTTTGACCAGATCCTGCAGCAGGAAGAGGTGCACGAGAGAACCCGCGCCAATCTTGATAAAAAACGCGCCCATGCGCAGTCCTTCATCGACCGGTTTGGCGCTAAGGCGACCAAAGCGGCTCAGGCACAATCGAGGCAGAAGCTGCTCGATCGCATCCCGACGCTTGAGAGGCTAAAAGAGATCCACCAGTTGGGCTTCCAATTCAACGAAGCCCCGTTCCATGCCAAGAAGATGCTGGAGGCCAAAGAGGTCTCTTTTGCTTACGACTCCCCTCTTATCGACCACTTTTCACTGACCTTGGAAAAGGGCGAGCGCGTGGCGATCATTGGCAAAAATGGACGCGGCAAATCGACAATCCTGCGCCTTCTCGCCAAGGAGCTGACACCCTGTCAGGGAACCCTTGCGCAGTCAGAAAACATGCGCCTGGGATACTTTGGACAGACCAATATCAACCGTCTCCATCCACAGCATACTGTCGAAGAGGAGATTGCCACTGCCAATCCCTCTCTGAATCGAACCGAGGTCAAAGGCATCGCAGGTTTGATGATGTTCAGCGGCGGTGCTTCTGAGAAACGCACGTCCATTCTCTCTGGTGGCGAAAAAAGTCGCGTCCTGCTCGGCAAGATTCTGGCAACCCCCTGCAACCTGCTCCTGCTGGATGAACCCACCCACCACCTAGATTTGGAATCGGTCGAAGCGCTCATCGATGCCCTCGAAGATTTCGACGGGGCTGTGGTACTGGTCACACACAGCGAATTGATCCTCAAGCGCTTGCCTTTGGATAAAATTGTGGTCTGCCGCCAGGGCCGCCAGGAACTGTTTCTTGGTGGATACCAGGAATTTCTCGAATCGGGCGGCTGGCATGATGAAGGCGAGTCCAGCAAACCAAAGAAAAAGAGCGGCGACCAGCGCGAAATCAAGCAGCAAAAGGCCGAACAGGTCGCAGCGCGCTCCAAGCTCTTGAAACCACTTGAGACTGAAATTGCCAAAATGGAGAAGGCGATCACGGAACTGGAAATCGAGCAGCAGAAAGCTCAGGCAAAACTTCTAGAGCTCGCTCAAAGCGCAAATGGACAGGCCATTCAGGAGCTATCCATCGCTGTTGCGGCAAGGCAGAAGAAAATTGACGGTCTCTTCGATGCCCTCCTTGAACTTTCGAGCAAACGCGAAAATATATTGTCGTAAAATCATTTTTGGGTACGATCTCCTTTTTGAGACTTCAAAAAGGATCGCCCATGAAACGTTTGTTTTTCCTTCTCATTCTTCCCTTTATTTTCCAAGCTCTGCCTGCCACTGAAAATCAAGCGGGTAAAAAAGTTCTACTCGCCATTCTAGCCAGGAACAAGGCGCATGTCCTGCCCACCTATTTGACCTGCATCAACAACCTGACTTACGACAAGCAGGCAATGACGGTTTATATCAACTCCAACAACAATGAGGATGCTACCAGGGAAATTCTTCAGGCATGGGCCGACGCACACAAAGATGATTACAGCAATATCCTGCTCGATTTTCATGATGTCAAAGGGCTCGGCGACGACAAACCGCATGAGTGGACGGCGCAGCGCTTTAAAGTCCTCGCCAAGATCCGCAACAAAAGCCTGCAGATGGCCAAGGAGCATGGTTGCGATTTCTATTTTGTCGTCGATTGCGACAATTTCATCATTCCCTGCACGCTCTCGGAGCTAATCAAGAAGGACAAACCCATCATCGCCCCTATGCTTCGCTCCATTCCGGAACCCAACGACCCCTTCAGCAACTATTTCTGCGCTATCGACGACAATGGCTATTACCGCGACCATCCTACCTACATGAAAATCCTCGAGCGCAAAATTACGGGCACCTACAAAGTTCCTGTCGTCCACTGCACCTACCTGATCAAAGCTGAATATCTCGACAAGCTGAGCTATATCGATAATTCCGATGATTATGAATTTGTCATTTTCTCCCGCATCGCCCGCCAGAAGGGTGTGGGCCAGTACATCTGCAATGAAAAGGAGTTCGGCACGATGATCCACTTCTATTCCAGCTATACCCTGGCGCAAGAGGCCGAAAGAGTCGCTCTGATCCCCTCTCTTCTTCCCGAGCATTATGATTATCCGGAATAAAGTTTGTCTGATCCTTGCTTTCTTTTTCTTTTGCGGAGGATGGTGCCAGGCATCTCCTCCGCCGGTCCAGCCCCAAACCGTCTTGTTGGCCATCCTGGCTCGCAACAAGGCGCATCTCCTGACCGATTATCTCACCTGCATCGAACGCCTGACCTATAGGAAAAAGCTAATCACGGTCTACATCAACACCAACAACAATGATGACAATACCAGGCAGATTCTCCAGGGCTGGGCGAAAAAGAATCGGAGTCGCTACCGCAAAATTATCTTCGATGCCCACGATGTGCCCGCTTTAAAACGGACCAAACCACACGAATGGAATTCGCAGCGCTTTAAAGTACTCGGCAAAATCCGCAACAAAAGCCTCCACGCCGCTCTGCAAAATCAGTGCGAGTTTTACTTTGTTGTGGATTGCGACAATTTCATCGCACCCTGCACGCTTCGAGAGCTTGTGAAAAAAAATCTGCCCATCGTGGCTCCCATGCTGCGTGCCATCCCCATTCCGAACGATACATACAGCAATTTCTTAACTAAAATCAAAGTGGGCGAGCGGACGATCGAAACCAATGGTTACTTTCAGATTCTCCGCCGTACTAAAATCGGAACCTTTGAAGTGCCTGTTGTCCACTGCACCTATCTCGTGAAATCGGAATTTATCCCGCGTCTGAGCTATACAGACCACACCGGTCATTATGAATTTGTCATCTTTTCGCGCCACGCCAGGCAAAATGTCGTGCCGCAGTATATCTGCAATGAAAAGGATTTCGGCGCACTTCTCCATCTGGGCACGAAACTCACACTTGCGGAAGAGCGGACACAAGTCAGGCAGATAGGCTCCCTTATACCCGAATGCGGGACGTGCTGCAGATGAATACACGATTTACGCAGCAGTCAGGAGTCGCCTATCCGATCATCTGCGGAGCCATGTACCCCTGCAGTAACCCCGAACTGGTCGCAGCGGCCAGTGAAGCAGGCGCCTTAGGGATAGTCCAGCCACTCTCCTTGGTCTATGTCCACGGCTATGACTATCTGGAGGGCTTGCGCTACATCCGCAGCTTGACCAAAAAACCTTACGGCATCAATGTGATCGTCGAAAAGTCCTCGCGAATTTATGAACGGCGCATGCAGGAGTGGGTCGACATCGGCCTGGAAGAGGGCTGCCGCTTCTTTATCACCGCGCTCGGCAATCCCCGCTGGGTCGTCGACAAGGTCAAAAAAGCAAACGGGTATGTCTACCACGACGTCACCGAAAGAAAATGGGCTTTGAAGGCCCTCGACAATGGCGTCGATGGGTTGATCTGCGTCAACAATCGAGCAGGCGGCCATGCCGGAACAAAAAGTCCCCTGCAATTGAGAGAGGAACTGCTCGACCTCGGCGTTCCCCTCATTTGCGCTGGTGGAATCGGGGAACCTGCCGATTTCGTCCAGGCCCTCCAATTAGGCTATGACGGCGTGCAGATGGGCACCCGCTTCATTGCCACCTTCGAATGTGCCGAAAAAGATTCCTACAAACAGGCGATCGTCAAGGCCGAAGAGAATGACATCGTCCTTACCGAAAGAGTGACCGGCGTCCCCCTCTCTGTCATCCGCACCCCTTACGTCGAAAAAATCGGCACAAAAGTCAATCCCCTCTCCCGCTGGCTCCTGCAAAACCGCTGGACCAAGTCCTGGATGCGCCTCTGGTACGCGATTGTCTCTGGATGGCGTTTCAAGCAGATCACCCTCAAAGGTGGCTCTTCCAAGGATTACTGGCAGGCCGGCAAAAGCGTTGAGGGCATCCAAGCTGTCGAGCATGTCGGCGATATCATCAAGAAGTTTGCGACTGCTGCTAATTCTTAAAAAAATTAGAGATTGAATTCGTTAACCAGTCTTTGAAACCGGCCCTCAGCGTCCC
>JAJFUZ010000082.1 GCA_021372155.1 Parachlamydia sp.
AGGGTGGAACGAGCAAATGGTACATTGCAAGACAGGTTAATCAAGCTCATGCGTTTGGACAACATATCAAGCATAGAGGAAGGGAATGCATATTTAGATAACTATCGAGAGAAATATAACGCGAAATATGGAAGATGCACATCGTAGTGTGTCGGTGGGGATGAATCTCGAAATGGTTTTGTGTGTAAAGGAGAAGCGGAAATTGTCGAAACAACTGACACTACAATTTAACAATCGTTGTTATCAAGTGAAACCAAAAGGTGCAGAAGCACGTAGATTGGTAGGAGCGGGTATGTGGGTTTACCAAGTATCCGAAGGCGTGGTAATAGAGAGGAATGGCCTAGAGTACAGTTACACGATTTGTGAAGAACCACCAAAAAGCAAAACCATAATGGACAGAAAGGAACTGACAGCGTTTCAAGACAAGAAAAGACCAATCAGAACGATAGATCGACATCGAAGAAAAATGGCAGTAAATTTTTAATTTTTCGGCGCCCCTCCCCCTAGGGGGAGGGGGCTTATTTGAACTAACTAAACCCGCACCCACTGGGATGGTAGCTAGACTCATAGTGACATTTTCACTTTGCAGAACTGGGTGACATTTTCATGTTGCGTTGACAGAGAAAAAATACCTAAATTACAGCCTGTGTGATAAATAGGAGAATATAGCTGCCGAATAGGGAGGCCCTGGATGCTCAAAAAAGTCTGCTTCATCGTCAATTATAATTTGTATGAGTCGAAGCGCCACTTCACGCGCAAGCTGGCGGAGGCGATGAACCGCAAGGGGATCGAGACGCGTATCATCGACGTCCAGGAGAGCGCCTTGAGCGCTGAGGCCATTGCGACTATCCGGCGTTATGGGCCCGATCTTACCTGCTCCTTCAACAGCCTCCTGCCTGTATCTGAGACAAAGTTTTTGTGGGATGCACTTGAAATTCCCCACCTTGCGATCCTGGTCGATCCGGCGATCTACTCGATCCATCTCGCCCGCAGCCCATACAGCATCCTCTCCTGCGTGGATCGGGATGACTGCGCAGAGGTAAAAAACTACCAGTTTGAGAATGTCTTTTTCTGGCCTCATGCCGTCGAACGCGATCTGATGGCCGGAGATCCTGCCAATAGGCCCTACGATGTTGTTTTCCTGGGAAGCTGTTATGACTATGAAAGCCTCAGGGCTTCCTGGAGGCAGAGAAACACTGAAGGGGTCAACAAGGTTCTGGACGACGCCATTGATCTGTTTTTTGGTGATCCAACGATTTCCCTTGCCCACTCTCTGGTCAAAGCCTGGAATGCCACAAAGGCCGATCCCGCCGGCGTGGACTTTACTGCACTCTATTATTACCTCGACAACTATACCAGGGGCAAAGACCGCGTGGAGCTGATCCGCTCCATCAAAAATGCCCATGTTCATGTCTTTGGCGACCTGTCGACCGACACGGCTGTGGGCATCCTCGGCTGGCCGCAGTATCTTGCCTCTCAGCCCAACGTCACCGTGCACCCCTCTGTGCCCTTTGGGCAGGCGCTCCAGATCATGAAGCAGAGCAAGGTCTGCCTTAACAGCGCCCCCTTTTTCAAGAACGGCTCGCATGAAAGAGTATTTACCGGATTGGCCTGCGGCAGCGCCGTGATAACGTCGGAAAGCCGCTATTTCCGGGAAGCGTTCCAAGAGGGCGAGGAGCTGCTGTTCTACTCTATGAGCGATCGATCCGCAGTCGATGGCATGATAGAAAAGCTCTTGAAGGATGATTCTGGAAGGATCCAGATGGCTGCAAAAGGCCGCGAGAAGGTGATGGCTGGCCATACCTGGGACCATCGCGTCGATCAGCTTCTCCAAGAGCTCCCCGCAATTTCCGGTCGCATCTATGCTAAACTGCAGAGCTCCAATTCTCCTCCAGAATAACATGCTGCGCCAGGTCTGGATCATCATCAACTACAATCTCTACGAGTCTAAGCGCCATTTCGCCCATGGTTTAGGCGAGGCATTCGAGCGAAAGGGCATAAAAACTCACTACATCGATCTGCAGAAGGCTCCGATTGATCAGGGAATGCGCGAGCTGGCGCTCGCCTTCCCGCCTGACCTTTGCTGCTCCTTCAACAGGGTGATCCCCGAACGCAGCGGGCAGTTCTTCTGGGACCAGCGCAAAATTCCCTATTTATCTATCCTCGTCGATCCTGTCTTTTATGACCTTAACCTGCTTAGAAGCCCCTATTCCTATCTCTCATGCGTCGATCAGTGCGACACCGAGCTGATTGCTTCCAAGGGATTTGAAAGGGCCTTTTTCTGGCCGCATGGCGTTGAGCGCGAACTTTCAGCCCCACAAGGCTATGAACGTCCTTATGATATCTCTTTCATCGGTTCCTGCTATGATCACGAAGGCCTGCGCAAGGCTTGGCAGGCCAAATATTCGCCCCCCATCCAGGCTCTGATTGAAGAGTCTGTTGAGATCGTCTTTTCCGAAGCCGAAACCCCGTTCTGGCTGGCCGTGCAGCGCACCCTCGAACGCATGCGCTTCGATCCCATGGAGATTGACTTTCATAAGATCTGCACCTTTGTCGACAACTATGTCCGCGGACGCGACCGCTATGAGCTCATCCGCGCTCTATCAAAAATTCCAGATGTCAAGGTACATCTCTTTGGCGGAAGCTGTTGGAGAGAAGAGCTTCCCATCCTGGGCTGGAGCCATTATTTCAACGCCAATTCTCAAGTGGTCGTCCATCCAGCGATTCCCTACACAGAGGCTCTGGATGTCATGAAGCGCAGCAAAATCTCTCTCAACAGCAGCCCCTTTTTCAAAAAAGGATCTCATGAACGCATCCTGACCTCTCTCATGTGCGGCAGTCTGCCCGTCTCCACCATGAGCCTCTGGACAAAGCAGCAATTCACCGATGGCCAGGATCTCCTACTGTATCGCCCCTTGCATTGGGCTGATATCAATGAGAAGGTCCATCATTTTTTAACCGATGAGCCCGCCCGCCAGGCTGCCGTCGAAAGGGGGCGGGCCAAAGTGTTGCAAGATCATACCTGGGACAGTCGGGTAGACCAGCTGCTCCAGTTTATTTCCACGCATCTCACTTAGTTCTGACTTTTTTACCTCTGAACAGCTGCAGCAATCGACTCAGGAGATTTTTCATTCCAACAAAAGGCTTCTTGATCAATGCCAAAAGCCTGTTTTCTTTAGATTTATTTTTTGGTGCAGCAATTTTTTTTGCTTCCCCCTTTTTCACTTGCGGGAGAGAGTTGCATCATGTGTTTGCTTTGCTTGAAGCTCTGCATTTTCAGCCAGGTCGAGTTCTGGGACTCCATTTTTTGCCTGGAGTTTTGAGTCGTCAATTTTAAGCTGGCCTTCTTTGAACTGAAGGAGCGCGCGCTGTGTCGCGCGATAGGCTTACAACGATCTTGGAAGCGGGAAGGCTCATCCTCTCCTTATACAAAGAACAGCCTTGGGTTTTTATCGTGTGCGACCACGCCAAAGATCAGGGTGTGTATACAAGAAATTCTGGAATATACTTGTAAAATTTATCCAGACTTGGGCAAAGTGTGAGATGTGACTTGGGCGCTATATTCTAACGGCTCCATGGAATAGGTTTCCTTGCGAACATCGCATCGATCCGAAAGAAGTTAAGAGAATATCCCAAGCAACTTCAAATGCCTTTGACCTTAGCTGCCCGTTGGGTAATTTTGCGAAAAGATTCGTGCTATAGAAATGAATAATACAACCATCATTAGAATTTCTTGATGAATGGGAAATCAATCGCAAAATGACGGGCAGAGAGACATCGTTTTCCTGTCTTCAAAAAAGGATATATCTCAGAGGCATTCAGCCGATGCAAAATCGTTCTGCCTACATGTAACTACAAAAAAGAGAAGCATATGAATGTTCAGGGAGTAGGATTTCAGACCAGCCTTTTTGCTAGGCAGCCAAAGAAGTTGTCAGTGCAAAAGAAGGTAATCCAGAGGATGCCGCTGATTCACGAAAACACCTGTCTAGTGGACGAGATTGCCAAGCTAAGCATTCCAGATGAGTGGATCCGCCTGAAAAAGCAGTTGAATTTCGAAATCAAAAATCTGCCAACTGTTCACTCCCTGACCCACGAACTGAACGCGCTTACCGACAAAATCCGGCCCGCTTCATGTCTCTATTTTCCTTCTAAAGATGAAGGACATCTTACCTTTATGCTTTCTTCGATTGAAAATGTCTTGAAACAGCTGCCGCAGCGCGGAGCAGAAAGAGTGAACGCTTTGTTGACACGTCTGCGAGAGCTTTATCTGCGAGAACAAGGCCTGCATGGCAAAGAGAGTTATAAAAAATATAGTTGCAGCCTGGTGGGCATTGTATCGGGCTATCGATATATTCCTCAAGAGGTGATGAACCATTTGCTTCCTCTTGATGCAGAAGGACGCGTTATTAAGAGTTTAAAAGGGTTTCAGTCAGCTGGGACTAGAGCTGTTAATACTCACGGAAAAATCTATTGCAAAAATGATCCTGAGTCGCCTTCCTATCAGTATGCCTGGGATATTTTCCTTAAGATCTTTGCCCATTTAACGACTGCACCAACTCAATTTGTCCGGTTGCACAAGCCCATGGAAGGAGCGTCGTTATCCTTCAATGTTCAGCTTTCTCTTGAAGTTGAGGGAGAACGTTTTGACAAAATTATTCAGGAGCAGCCTCATCTGTTAGCTAAGTGCGACTCTGTTCTCTATGGCTTGACAGCTATTTCGCATATGATCGGATGCCCCCAGGACGCCACCGAGAATAACTACAAAGTACGATTAGAAAAGGACAAAGACGGGAATGTGGTAAACGTGCTTTGGAAGGGTTACGATGATGATCGATGGGGGGTGCACCCCATTTGCGAAATGTCCGACAAAAATCATCTTGTCAACATGCGATCTCTATTCCTTTGCCTCAAGCAGGTCCAGATGCCTATCCATCATTCCGTCCGGCAACATTATTCCCTGATTAATCCTGCAGCGGGGATGTTGCAGTTTCTTCAGGAAATGGCTGAATATAACCAGCACCTGTGTGCATTGCAGGCCGTTGAAAACATTCCTCAGGAAAAGCTGCAAGGAATGTTTCTGCCATTCTTACTTGTTAAAGACCTTGCACAGCGGATGTATCAGAAATTATGCACAGTAAAGCAATTCATGCAGACGGCTCTGCCAGATAAAACTTATATGGACCTTTGGAAAAACATCGATCCCCCTATTGCTTATTATTACGACAGGATTATTAAACGTTATCCGCATGATCCCTATGCCGCTTTTGTCAAGATTTTCCGCTTTAATGGGCCTGTATTCGAATCTGAAATGCAGGGCATGCTGGGTCTTCCTTTGTCACAGGGAGGTGGCTTGCTTTCTGATTATTTGAAAAACTGTAAGCATCGGTTATCTGATTATGAGGTGCTGCGCGATACGACCCCACAAACAGCCGCTGAGGGATTATTGGAAAATGATATTGATTTTACAAACTATTCGATGGAGGAGCAAAAGGAGATATTAAAAGTTCTTAAAAGTTTCCCGATCTCGAAAGTCACTTTGCGAAATTGCCTCGCTCTCAACGACATTAGAGTTGCTGATCTGATTCATGCTCAACCAGGGCTCCAGCAATTATCTCTGTTGGGTTGTGAAAACGTTACAGAGGCTTCCCTTGATTGCATTTTCTATCGCCATCCCGATTTAAGAATCACAGCCGACAAATGTCCTGGATTAATCCACCATAGCTTCCAGAGCTTCGCTGTAGAACGTGGCAATCCAAGTCAAAATGCGAGCCCTGTGGAACGTCAGCAACCACGATTGCTTGAAAATCAGACTCTAGACAATCTCACAAAGGCTCTTGAATCCGTGAATTGGGAGAAGATCAAACATCTATTTTTGACCATCACGCATTCAGATGTTAAATCCCAGGCTACCGTTCTTATTTTTGAGTCCCTCTTAAACAGCGATCAAATGGGTCAGATTGTCAAACTTGGCAATGTCGACAATTTGGAATTTTTGGCGAGCTTGGGTTTTCGATTTTCGCACAGGAATACAAAAGATGAATCTATTTTTGACCTATGCTGCGAAGAAGGCAATGTTCCTATGCTGGAGTGGCTCTGCCGCCTGCGTATCAAATGGGATGAGTTAGTAAGCCAGAAAGGGAGAGGGCCAGCTCATATAGCGGTCATTAGAGGTCATCTAGGTTGTTTGAAGGTTTTAAAAGAGGCTAATGCCCCTTTAGAACAAGCGGATAAATCGCTTGTGACCCCGCTGAGATTAGCTCTGGAACTTGGAGAGCGCCAAACGGCCAAGTGGCTGATCGAATGCGGTCTTAATTTATTTGATGCTTTGAAAAATAAGCAAAATCTTCTGCATCTTGCCTGCCAAAAGGGCTTTGCCGAGATTGTCGATTTGCTCCTAGCAAAAACTCCTGAGTTAAAGGAGATGGGCAATGACAAAGGGCGCATCCCTCTTTTTGATGCCATCGAGTATGACAGGTGGGATTGTTTTCAAAAGGTTTTGAACAGGATATTGCCAAAAGATTTTATCGGGCAGAAAGGCAGGGCACTTTTAAAGATGGCCGTGGAGTTGGACCGCCTGGAGATGATGACAGCATTGATCAATGTGGGAGCTAATCCCCTGGAGGTTGATGAGGATGGGGCAAACATTGTCCATCTTGCTGCTAGGTGCGGTGCGGTGCGCTGTCTGAAATTCCTTCTGGGCGTAACTCAATTCTCCCTAGAATCGGCTCTTCCTGATGGAAAGACACTTCTCCATCTTGCAGCTCTTGAGGGGAATCCGGATATCATTCGACTAGTTTGCCTGTCGACATCACTGACAAAATCCGACTCGAATCAGATGACGCCTGCCCATTATGCTGCACAGGGGGGCAAATGGGGCGCCCTTGTGATCATGCTAGATGCTGGGTTTCCGATTGACTTTCAAGGGACTGCTAGGAAAGAAACGTTATTGATGTATGCCTTCCGAGGTCATCATTACGATATCGCAGAGAGATTGATAGCCCGGCAAGCCAGCCTTCTGACTGCTGATCATCGCCATTTTACTGTCGTGCATCGTGCAGCTCTGGAGGGTGATGTAGAGCTGCTGCGCTATCTGAAAGAAAATCACAATTTCGATGTGAACATCGCTGCAAAAAACCTTGATAAGGCAACCCCTTTATATCTGGCGGCTGCGCGGGGTCACCTTGCAGTAATTGACGCTCTTCTCTCTTTAGGGGCTAATCCCAATTGCACAAACTCAGACGGTAAGACGCCCCTTTTTATAGCTGTGCAAAATGGTCATGATGATGCGATGCGTCGATTGATTAGCGGAGGGGCCGATGTCAGCCGCAGCATGAAAGATGGGATGACGCTTGTCCATTATGCGGCCAACTGGGGGCACCCCAGGCTGATCGAATATCTCCTGACAATGCATCCCGGTATGGTGAATAGCAAGACGAGAGATGAAGGGCATACCCCTCTCCACCGGGCTATGTACCAACACTCTATTGACCCAACCATGAGTCTTCAGGAGTGGGAGAGGTGCTGCGAAAAGCAGGTTGAAGTGATTCGAACACTCTTGCGGTTTGGGGCTGATGTAAACGCTGCCGATCATTATAAATATGTGCCTCTCCATTTGGCTTTAAAGATGGGGAGGCCCGATTTTGTCGCATATCTGCTTAGCCAGGGTGCCAAGATCTATCTCAGAAACACCAATGGCAAAACCCCCAGAGAATTTGGTATTGACAGGGGGGCGGAAACCAAAGAGGGGCCTATAAAGCAGGGGATTATAGCAGCCTGTCAACTCTTGAAAAGTCGTGAAGAAGCATTGGATAAATCAAAACCGACTGTCATTCGTTCAGGATCTTTCCTGGGATACGAGCGAGCCCTCTCAGATCAGCTGCAAAAGCCCCTTGAAGAAAGGCAGAAGAGTATACTCTACCAACTGAAACAATTTAGCGGTTTTCGCCTTGATACTCTTATTTTATTGCGCAGTATCGAAGAAAATTCTCCGAGCTCCAGTTTTCTTAAACAACTCTCAGACAGTCTACGAGAGAAACAGAATTTACCTCCGAGAAAGCTCCCAGAATGCAAGCCTCGCCTCCTAGTCAATCTCCCACTGACAGTTCAGCAGATACGCGATCGATGGTTAATTCCCGAGGTTGATTTGGATGAGGCATGTTCGATATTAGCATGTGAGCGGAATCCCTCGCATGCGTTAATGCTGCTCTCAGACGTATTTCAAATCAGTCCTGCCCTCTCTGAAAAGCAGCTGAAAACCCTTTTTATCCTTTTAGATTCCTTAAAGGGGTATGATGGATTTTTGGCAGATGATTTTTCTCCTGAGTTTCGAACTGCATTGATCAATCATCTTCATCCTTTCAAAAAGGGTGATTTCAAAGAGCTTATGACCCCTATTAAACAGTATCTTGAGAGTCCTTCGCGTGCCATTAAACCATCCCATGCTGGGGAATGGAGGAAGATAGAAAAAAAAGAGCACCGCAAGAAAATCTTAACAGAATTAGAAGGCGCGATTCACAAGACTAACCATGATAGAGAGAGGCACATTGAACAATTTGCCAGTTCGCTCATGTCTCTTCATCGAGAACTATTCATGCAGATGCATCTCAGTGACTTGCGTTTTGCCATATCTGATAACAGCCAATCAGCTTTGGCCGAGCTACTCCGCGTAGGGAGGGACCTAAAGGCTAACAGCTTGATTTTTCTCTTGAATGGGCAGAGCTTTAATGAGGTCGCCCAGCGACTAGAATTTGTCATCGAATGGATCTGTAAATCTGCTGCACTTGGCGACTTTCATCAGACGCTGAGTCTCTATGAAGCTGTTTCACATCCGGCTGTCGTGCGCCTCCGCAAAGCATTCGATTTACTATCAAAAACATCGCGCCGGCTTCTGGCTGATTTGGAAGTGCTTTTTCAGCCTGCAGATGATTATGTCAACTATTTTACCCTTCTTGATTCACGGCTGAGCCCTAGTATGCCTTCCCTGTTGATTTACGTCCGCCTGTTTGCCGACCGAGAAGATTTACTCGGTCGTTCTGCCCTCATGCGCCATGTTCAAGGGTTGCGCTTTTTTGCAAGACAACTCATTCTTCCGCGGCCAGCAGAGGACTCGTTGCTCATGCTGACTCCTGAGATGTATCCAACCGAACATAAGATGAGCGAAGTATTTGCCTGGCGGCAATCTCATCGCCTCAAGCAGCCAAATCTTAAACAAGAGGTTATTTACAAAGCTTAACCAATAGATCTAGATCTTGATTGTTTATTTTCGCATCTTATCAATATTTTTTGACTATTGATTTCGCGGCGGAAATCTACTCAAGCCTCCATAGCAGCAGCTCGCTAGAAATTGTTTTTAATTGCATTTCGAGCAATCTTTTTTCTGCAGTTTTTTGTTGTTCCTTTTGTTACAGGGCTTTCTAAGAGGTCATGCTTTTTTACTAGTGGGTTCGGGAGATAAAATCCCCTACTCCCCCACTTCCAAGTTTGCAAAGGGCGAGTAGCCCTTTGCTGTGGTAGGGGACGGCGTCCTGGATACATCTCTCCATCTTTATTCGTTCTATACCTTTCTTTGGCGTCATTTAAGAAGACGCTCGACTCTAGATTTATTTTGCAAAGCTAACTCAACTAAGGGATGATCTGGATCGTAGAATCTAACAGAGATGTTGGCAAGGTAATAATAGTTTGCCGCTGCAGAATAATCCCCCTGCTTTTCAGCAACCTGACCCAAACCATTGTAACTGATAGCCTGTCCCAATTTATTGCTATTTTTATCACAAAGTTCTTCAGCCTCAGTATGGCATTCCTCAGCTTTTTTGACATCGATATCGCCATAAGCGAAGCCCAAATTATTTAGATCGACGGCCAGATCTTCACTTCCAAGAGCCCGGTCGATCTCGACCACCTTTTCATAGCATTCGATTTGCTTTTGTGGTTGTTTCATTGATCCATAATGCAATCCCAAATTGCTGTAGGCTAAGCCTACTTGGGGTTGGTTTGGGCCATCGTTGTAGATGAGAATTTGAATCCGTTCTTCCAGGCATTCTACTCCTTTTTGCATATTTCCGATTTCAAGATAATATTGTCCCAAATTATCCAATGTAGTGGCTATATCTGGATGATGAGGGTTCAGACACCTCCTTTGGATCTTTAAAGCCTCTAACAAGAGTTCTTGTGCCTTAGATTTTTTGTCAAGTTTGAACAAAACGGTAGCCAGATTGTTCAAATCGATCGCAACTTCAGGATGTTCGGGTCCATGGTTTTTTTTTATCAAGCTTGACTACCTCTTCCATGTGCTTCTTAGCTTCTTCTAGCTTGCCTCTATCTAGGCATAAAGCACCCAGGTTATTGAGACAGCTGGCAATATCTGCTTTGTCTCCGTATAATTTTTTGTTTAATTTTAAAGATTTATAATAATAGGTTTCCGCTGATTCATAATCACCCACATTAGAATAGGCAGCGCCTAAACTGTTTAAAGGCGCCACAGCTTCAGGGGCATCCATTCCCACCTGTTCGATCGCCCGTTTGAAATTATCGATCGCCTCATTATTTTTCTTTCTACCTAGAGCAGTGAGCCCCAGGCTATTATAGGCACGAGAAATTGATGAAGGATGCTTCTGCTCTTGAGCTACCTTCAAGGCCATGCGGCCGTATTTTTCTGCATTATCATA
>JAJFUZ010000086.1 GCA_021372155.1 Parachlamydia sp.
AGCGGAGTTCGTTTTTGAGCTTGCCGGTAGTGAGGTGGGAATGGGTCGAAAGCTCGGAAACTATATAGAAATTGGCTATGCTTAAAGCTGCCGCAGCAATCAGAAGAGGGCATAAAATGTTGTAGAAGGAGAGGCCTGCTGCCCGCAGGGCGGTGAGCTCATGGGTCTGGGAAAGGCGTTGCATGAGCAACATGGCCGAGATAAGGCAGGAAATCGGAATAGCGATGGGCAGGATATAAGGAATCTGATGAAGTGCGAATGCTATGATGGCGAGCCCTTCCGGCCCCATCGTCGCGAAATGGGCGATTTCATCCAGGCGTGTTGTGAGGAGAATGGCGATGAACGTCACCACGCACAAGAGAAGGACTTTTAAGTAATGGCCTAAAAGATAACGCCATAAAACGGGCATGCTGACACCAAAATAATTAAGGATACAAAAACTGGTCTTTTGTTACAAAATGGATTTATGGATAAAGAATGGTTCATTCTCGTCGATAACGTAAAAGAGGGACCCTACAGCATTGAAGAATTGCGCGTCGACAGGCGCGTGACGCCCGATACGCTAGTCTGGAAACCTGGATTTAAGACATGGATTCCCATCCGCAAGGTTCCAGAATTGAAATCCCTGTTCGAGGATAGAGAAGACGAATCAGAGAAAGAGAAGCCTTCAAAACCCTCTTTGCCAGAAAACGACACGCTTGCGATAAGCATGGAACCTCCCTATTTCTGGATTATCATCGCCCTCATTGTGGTAGCCTATGTGCTCTATGAATTTTTTGCCGTCAGACCATAGCTCTTTGGAAGAGGTCGTTGCAGGCTTTCTTCATCTTCATTACGATCCCAGCCGTCCGTTGCTTCTGGCACTTTCAGGAGGACCCGATTCTTTGGCGCTTCTTCATCTTCTGATCGAGCATCGCCGGCTGCACCCGCTCTCTTTCGGGCTGGCCCATGTCGATCATGGCTGGAGGCCTGAAAGTGGAGATGAAGCGCGGCTTTTGCAGCAAATGGCCAGGGCTCTTGAGCTTCCCTTTCACTTGAAAAGGCTGCATCCAAAAGAGATGCAGGGCAATCTGGAGGCAGCCTGCCGCGATGAACGCCTCAAATTTTTTAAAGAATTATGCCGCCTGCATAATTACCAGGCCGTTCTTCTCGCTCATCACGCCGATGACCAGACGGAAACCGTCTTAAAAAGAGTTTTGGAAGGGGTCAGCTTGCCATATCTGAGCAGCATGAGGCCAGTTTCCGTCGTTTATGATGTTTCCATCTGGCGGCCCCTGCTGCATGCACAGAAAAGCCAAATCGTATCCTGGCTTGATTCTCGAGGTCTTAAAGGGTTTGACGACAGCACCAACCTCGACCCCAGGTTTTTGCGAGGAAAATTCCGCTCACGGCTTTTACCTCTGCTGGCAGCAGAATTTGGCAAAGAGGTTGGAACATCGATGGAGAGGCTGGCGGATGAAGCCCTTCAGTTGCGCGAATATCTTGATGAAAGAATAGCTCCCGCATTGGCCAAAATGGAGGAAAGCCCTTCAGGCCTATTTCTGGATCTGAGTCTGGAAAGACCAACCCATCGTTACGAATTGCGCTACCTTGTACGCAGATTCTGCGAGATGGCCAATCTGACCCTTTCCAGAGATTCTCTTGAAACCGCCGTCCGATTGATTTTGTCGAATGCTGCTGACAAACAGGTTGAGACAGGACAGCGTCTTCTTAAAATAGACAGAGGACGCCTGTTTGTTCCATCAACTACCTGGAGATCTATCCAGGATCGAATTCCTCTTGCAGTCGGCGAGCTGCAGATAGGCGGATGGAAGGTGGGTGTGCGGGAATTCTCAGCCCCTCCCACACAAAAGTGCGTTCTGGGCTGGCGTGACGTCTGGCGCGGCCGGGCGGAGGCGTGGATTCCAGTCTGTGAGGGGGAAATTTATGAGGTCGGTGGCGTGGAGCTGCAGGCTTCTTACCGGGGATATGCCGCTATCTCGAAATGGTGGACCAACGCCAAGGTGCCCGCTTTTTTGCGTCAGGGGGTGCCTGTCATCTGGCGAGGAGATCGGGTTGTGCATGAATTTTTGACTGGCCGCGAGGAGAAAACAAATGTTTTTGTACAAAAGTGGCTACACGTGATATTGGAGCGTTAACACGTTAAAGGAGGGCCGATGCCTTCCAACTGGGAAGATTCTCGCAAAGACTTGAAACTGAATCTCCATATGTGCTAAAATAAATTAATGAAGCATACCGCTCGCATTTAGAGTTAAACTATATGAACGACGACAAAAAGCAGGATTTTAAAAAGAGCTTGCCCAATAGCTTTATCTGGTTTTTGGTGGCAGCCTTTCTCTTTGCTTTCATGGTGCAGAATTTCATCGACACCAGGTTTGCAAAGGTTTCTTTCAGCTATCAGCTGGAGCACTTGGTCAACCTGCAATTAATCCAGCCGGAAGACAGCCATAAGACGGCCCTCAACGATAATCTCGTCACTTTTAGCGGCAAATTCCGCGACAGGCAGACTGAGGAGGGCAAAAACCGATTCAAGTATATTGATCTGCTCCACTCCAACCATGCCTTGCTCGCAGATAAGGAACGGGTCACCAAAGATCTGGACCAGCTGCGCGACAAAATTGCCAAATCTGCCGAATGGTACCTGGGGCTGACCGGATTGCCCATCCCGAGAGGTGGATACGTTGTTGTCGACGATCTTTATAACACATCTGAAAGAAACAACAGCGTCATCATCCAGGAGCTTCCCAAGCGTCAGATCGTAAGCCTGACTGATCTGAAGAGGCAATTTGCAGAGCTGGGAAACAGCCCATCTGAGAAAGCTCTTCAGAACTTTGGCCGTTCTCTTACAGATCTCTTAGGTAATTTCCGTTCGCCCACCTTAGGGATTGGCAACGAAGCGATGAAGCAGGATCTCAAAAATATCGACCGCGATCTTGCCGATACCGGCAATCTTTCTCTTGCGCAGAAGCAGGAAGAATATGGGCGGGCTTTGAACCAGCTCCAAGTCATTGCCGATGAGCTCGACCAGACAGAGGACCATATTCGCCTTAGCAAGTTGCGCAGTGTACGCAATTATAAGGAAACGCTAGACGAATCTGGCAAAATCAACAGCAAGCTTGAAGATAACGAGGCCCAGCTTGAAAAGGCTCGGCAATCGGTTGAACATGTAATCTGGTTCTTCAACAATCAGGAGCTTTCGACCCGTACGCTGGAGAAGCAGGATTCTGAGCTGTTCAATCACTGGTTCATCAATGCCAAGGAAGAGTGGGACAATTTCTCCGCCAATCACGCTGGGTATTTCAAGGCTCCCGACCAGCCGTTGAACACAGTCCTTGAAAAGACGTTCAAAAGCGAAGAGCCAGCGCCGAATTATATCAACTATCTCTTTACCGTCCTGCCTGTGCTGCTCGTTGTTTTAGTCCTCTACTTTATCTTTGCCCGGCAGATGAAGGGAGTCGGCACGAATGCCATGAATTTTGGCAAATCGCCCGCTAAACTCATGGCCAAAGGGTCCAACAAGGTCACCTTCAAGGATGTGGCGGGTGTCGACGAGGCCATTGAAGAGCTTGAGGAGATTGTCGACTTTCTTAAGAGCCCCCAAAAATTCACTGCTCTGGGAGGTCGTATCCCCAAAGGCGTCCTCTGTATCGGACCTCCAGGAACAGGTAAAACATTGATCGCCAAGGCTGTTGCCGGTGAAGCCGACCGCCCCTTCTTCTCGATTTCAGGTTCTGACTTCGTCGAGATGTTCGTCGGCGTGGGCGCAAGCCGCATCCGCGACCTGTTTGATCAAGCCAAAAAGCAGGCTCCCTGCATCGTCTTTATTGACGAAATCGATGCTGTCGGCCGCCATCGAGGCGCCGGGATTGGAGGCGGACATGATGAGCGCGAGCAGACCCTCAACCAGCTCCTGGTGGAGATGGATGGTTTCGATACGAATGAAGGCGTCATCCTGATGGCTGCAACCAACAGACCCGACGTCCTCGATAAGGCTCTGCTTAGACCGGGTCGTTTCGACCGTCGCGTTGTGATCAACTTGCCTGATATCAAAGGCCGTTATGATATCCTGAAAGTGCATGCCCGCAAGATCAAGATGGACCCCACTGTCGATCTTATGGCTGTAGCGAGAAGCACTCCGGGAAGTTCGGGTGCCGATCTTGCCAACCTGCTCAATGAGGCAGCCCTTTTGGCCGCACGCAACGGCAGAACGGCTGTGACTAACCAGGAAGTTGCAGAAGCCAGGGATAAAGTCCTGTTCGGCAAGGAACGCCGCAGCCTGGAAATAGACGAAAGTGAAAAGCGCACGACGGCCTACCACGAATCGGGCCACGCCATTGTCGGCCTTGTGGTCCAGCACGCCGACCCCGTCGAAAAGGTGACTATTATCCCGCGCGGGATGTCGCTCGGCTCAACCATGTTCCTGCCCAGGAAAAACCGGGTCAGTTACTGGAGAAAGGAGCTGCACGACCAGCTGGCAGTCCTCATGGGCGGCCGCGTTGCTGAAGAGATCTTCGTCAAGGATATCTCCAGCGGAGCGCAGCAGGATATCGAGCGCGCCACTTCGATTGCTCGAAGCATGGTCTGCAAATGGGGTATGAGTGACAAGCTTGGCGCCGTGACCTATGACGAACGTTCCGAAGAAGGTGCCTTCGGCATGGGTTATCCTGACAAGAAGTACTCGGAGGTCACTGCCAAGGAAATCGACGATGAGGTCCGCCGCATTGTCGACGATGCCCACGAGAGTGCCCAGAAAATCATCAGCGAACGTAGCAAAGAGGTCGAGCTGATGGCAGAGATGCTGATCGAGTTCGAGACTCTGGATGCCGAAGATGTGCGCAAAATTCTCAGCGGCCAATGGAATGCTGATGAGAAGCGCGCCCGTATCAAGAAGGCCGCCGAGTTGAATAAAAGAGCTCCCGTTTCGCCTCCTCCCTCTCCCTTTGAGAACGAAAGGCCCCCTACCTCAACTTCCCCACTGCTGCAGCCTGAGGGTTAAGATCAGATCATGGCGCATGCGCGCCATGATTTAACAAGAGGTTTAGAGTACATAGACTGTTGGGAATCTATTGCTGCCAGGTTTTTCCGAAATTATCTGAATAGGCTGCTTTAATTATCGTTTCCCCTTGATTGCATTGAACCCATGCGACAATAGCTTGACCCGATTCATTTAAAACAACCTGGGGTGTCGTATACAAAAAACTATTCGTCGCAATAGATTTTGGGGTTGACCAAGTATGACCGAAATCAGAAGAAATCGCAAATTTTGCTTTATATCGCTTATGGTTTTTACTATGATCCCAAACAACAATTGTTTCGCCTGTATTAATAGATGCTCCACAAGCGTGAGTAGTATCAGCCATGTTATTATCTAATTGTATATTTTTCTTCCATGTTTTCCCATAATCATTTGATACAAAAGATGTTATGAAAGCAGGTGTTTCTAGTGTATCTTGTTTAATGTCATGGCAATCAAGTCCAAATCCTGAACCTTCAAAACGCGCTTGTCCATTCTCAGAAAGAAATATTTTTGTAAAAAAGTTCTCGCATCCAAGTTTCGTAATTTCTATAGCTTGTTGCCAATGATAACCACTATCCTCTGAGCTAGAGACATGAATATAACCACCGGAATCCCAACATATAAGAGCATTTCCGGATTCAGTCAAAGTCAAATGGGTGCAATCGCCAGAATAGGGGAGCGTTCTATCTGTGTTAATTCTTTGAGTAATGACCCATGATTTACCAAAATCCTTTGAACAAGCTATTTCCAGTAACTCCTTTGAGTCATCTTCATTTAGCTTGATGGTTTTCCTCCAGAGGGCTAGAGCATTTCCGTTCTTTTGCAAAGCAATATGGGGAGCTGATGTCTCTTGTAAATCCCCATTTTCAAAGTCATTTTTTCGAGCAATATCTGATCTTTTCCACGTAATCCCAAAATCATCAGAGTAAAAAAATTCAATGCAATCATCGATTGTTGTAGCTAACAGAATATGACCGGTTTCAACCATCTGGAGTTCCACCTGATCTTGACATTGATCCAAGAGACATTTTGGGGAGCTCCATGTCTTTCCATAATCGCGTGAATGAGCTATCTTCAGCTGACGTCCCCAGGGTCTATAGTTTGTCCAGGCAATAAGGGCATTTCCTGTGCAAGTATCCAAAACAAGTCTAGGTTTATAAAATTCCCAACCTTGTTCTTTGCTTAATAGAGTAATTGGGAAATTCCAAGTTTTTCCTCCATCAGGTGAATTTGCAATTTTTAAATCTAATTTTTTATTTTTGAAACCATGCCAGGCAACTATTGCATGTCCCTGACTATCAAGTACAAGAATAGGCTGACTCAAGGAACCTATTGTACCTTGCTCATAGCTCAGGTTAATGCCATGGCATTGACTATAAATACAAAAAAATAGGCCGATAGCAATTTTGATCATTTTCCCCATATTGTTTCCCTCGTTTTTTAGGAAAGTTTATACTTCTCTTGACTGTAACAGTTCAGATATCCTTCCTTCTTCGGGTCATCTGAAAGGAAATCGTGTCAGATGGTGATTGGGTTTGTTGACATACATCTAACAATCGTGGATAGCCTCTAATGCCTCTGCCAATGCATCCCAAATATTCTAGCCCTGTTTGCGTGTCGTCGAAATATAGCTACGAATGCGACAAAAATCTGGCCGCCCTTAGGTGTTCGGAAGCAACCAGAGATCTTTTGTTTGAGCTTTACCATACTATCGGCCCGGGCAGAGCATCGAACATTTCGCCCGAAAGAGTTGGTGCAGAAGGTGTCGGATCTAGATTCTGATCTGGATTCATGCCGACAGACTATCAGAATGATTATACGATGGGAATTAAAATTTTATTGTACATCATTTTTTTTCAGATGACCCGACGAAGAAGGGGCATCTGAACTGTTACGAATTGCAATTGCCTTCTCGTTCAAGTTGATGGCGTTTGACCTTCCATCCGCTCCTTCGGCTCTCTTTTCGACAATTTCCGCTGGATGTCCATGAATAATTGCTGTGAGGGCATGGGGCAAGTCCGCCTGGAACCATCCCCCTAAAACAGGCAATTCTGCTTGCGTTTGGCCATCCGGCTGCGTTGGAAATCTTTCAGATGCGGATCTGCTGTCTGTAGGTGTCGTCATGAGCCATAGAATAAATTTATGTATAAAAATACAATAAAGTACAATTTGATTTTTTGTGTTAAATAATATTTTAAAATTCATTTATTAATCTATAATAATAAATGAATTGGAGGATATTATGGCAATAGTAGGTTTGCCTGAAATAATCCGAGAAATGCAACAACTGCTAGAGCCTTCTGAAAAAACGAAGGCTAAGCATGAACTTGCCGTGAAACTTGAAACGCACATCGAAGAATTTGGCACCTATTTAAGTCAGACGGGCAGCCTCCATTCCCAGGAGGCGCATCGCGCAGAAGAGACTCTGAAATCCTATATCCCTGTTTTAACAAAACAGGCGCACAGAGATCAGGACCCAGATATCGAATGTGTGGCCTGCCGTATCGCCCATCTTTTGACAAAAGTCCATGGAACCGACGAGCAGCCCGCCAATTTTATCTGCGATTTAGGCGAAGATGGCATCGAGCTACTCGCGGAAATGATGGAAATGGAGGATAAAGAGAACTTGCTACTCTTGTTGAAGGATGAGACTTTTCATTTGTCAAAGCTGCCGGAGGAATATGGCGCACTTCTTCTATCGCAGGCCGTGAAACATTTTCATGGCAGGGATCTGACAGAGGTCTTTGATCTTCTTCTTCAGAAAGGGGCAAACCCATTTGCCAGCGACAAGAAAACCTGTCCTTACGATCAAATTTATAAAAGACAGGATCGCGAGCTGTTTCATTTATGCGTGAAAAGAAGATGGAAGGATTTCAAGAAACCCGAAGCCTGGAAGAAAATGAATGCGCATCCCTATCAGCCCTTCTTTTCTGAAGTCTTTGGCAAAATGAAGGAGAATCACAAGAAGCGTCTGTTTGAAAATGCGAACATCGCCTGGCCCAAGCTTTTGGAGCGTATGGTGAAAGAACAGGATCTGAATTTCTTCAGCTACCTGGCCATCGAAGGAGTTCCACTGCAGGATCTGAACAGGCCCGAAAGGGATCAGCTTCTTAGGAAGATGGTCCGCGACCCAGCTTCCTTACACTTCCTGGAAGCCTCCTTAAAGGCATTGAGTCCTTTAAAAAACGGAGACAAAATCAGCAATCCTGCCATGGGAAACTATCTGAGGGAAGCTGTGCGAGCCAACAATCTGCTGTCCTGGAAGATGCTGCTGGAGTATGGCGCCGAACCCTCTCGATGGTCCAGCGGGGACAGACTTTCGATCTTTCGCCAGATTGTAGATACCGGCCGCTATAACTTTTTGTATGCGCTGCTCGATCAATGCTCCTGGATCTCCCCCGAACAGATATTGAACTGGCTTCCCTATGGCAGTGCCGAAAGAGAAACAGCGCAAATGATGCTGGAGAACTATGTCAATCGCAAGATGGTGGCTTAGACACTGCTTGAAAGGGCTGCCCATTCAACTGAGCCGTATGATCTGTCCGCTCGATCATCCTGTTGAGCGCATCTCCATAGGGGCTTAATCTGGCGCGGCCTTCTGGAATGGCAAAATTTTCCAAGACATCAAACTGGGCATCGAGCAGCCACCTTTGAGGAGCTTCATGTGGTTTGGCTCTTGGGATAAAAACTGCCCAGCTATGACCTCCAAGAGGGATATTGTCGCGAATGTGCTGGACAGAACCCTCGAGGAGGGGTTTTGCAAAAGGTTCTTTCGTGAGGCGATCCAGCAGATAGCACGCTGCGAGCGATGTGTGCCGGCATACTCCCGCGCCATCTGCAATAAATTTCTCGATCGAGATCGCAGGGATCATCTCCCCAGGGAACTTATCATGCGCAACTTTGACCACAGTGGAATCCTGCAGGGCTTCCCGAAAAATCTTGTCGACTTTGCGAAGCTGTTGATCGCTGCTGCCATGAAAAATGCGGCTTCTCAGGTGCAGCTTGACAAGCCTCAGGACTTGATCTGGATAAAGCGCTCCGATGCGTTTCTGCATCTCTAGGATCTCCTGATTAAGGGCTTTGAAATGCCCATTCAGAAGAGGAGAATTGTGCGGGTCCAGCAGGAGAATCTCCCGACGGGGAATGCTCCCGCAAGAGGCGAGACGCTTTGTCGCAAAACCTTGGGTTTTGCTCGAGATGGGATAAAAGTTGTTTCCGCCAATGGACAGTCTGATGCCTGCGGGCCGGGCACAAGACAGCTCCTGGAAAAAATTGTCCGCTTCTAAAGTCCGCGGTCCCACTTGGCAGTTTAATGTATCGGGAAAGGAGGCAGAATTTTGTCCCTCATCATCAAAAGTGACAGGAACAGTGGCAGGCAACTCTTCTTCTATTCTGTTGACGGCATAAAAGCAACAGGCTGCTTTATGATAGCTTCTGTAGGCGTCATGGTAACGAAGCCTATCGCCCTCCTGCTGCAGGATCATCACATATTGATGCGATTTATCAGAGCGCTGCACGATGGCGAGATCCCCTTTGTGAAAAGTGTGTTGGATGACATTGAGAGCTCGGGAATCAAACTCTGCGGCCGTGAGGCTGCTGCCGACCTTTATGTTGTAAAGGCCTTCGATGGCTTTGAGTTGGGACTGCAAATCGTCCCATTTCCTTTTGCGCGACTCTGGCAGGGGAGGCGGAGATCCATCACGAAGAACATTTGGACATTGCATATTTGTAAGATAAGGGATGAGGAGTAATTCGGCACGAATATTTTTTTCTATAAAAGAAAAAAAACGGTCAGGATGACCCAGCTCAGACACGAAAAAGCTTTGTTCCTCCAAATGTCCAAGAAACTTCCGAATAAAATCACAAAAGTTGCTCTGTTGGGCTCGACTGATTGCGCGAATTTATGAGGTAAATCCCCTTCTTTGTACCTGCGGAAAAGAGATAAAGATCATTGCCATTGTCACACATTCCAGCGAAATATGGCGCATTTTATCCCGCTTGGCTGGCCAACGAAGGCACCCGATTTTGACCCCCCTATTGATTTTGCTGATCAGGAGGTCTCTCAATTAGTCGCGGGAACCCTTGATGGGTTCTCCGCTATGGAATTTAACTGTTGTGTGAGATCCTGATCATCCGCCTTTTTTCCCACAATGGGACAGAGATCTTTTTTATTGGGAAGATTCCAGTTATGTTATCTATGATTAACCTGCAAGTGCTCTGGAGAAACTGCCTGAATAAATAGTGGCTTGCGCTTGCCTCCCTTTTGTTTCATTCAATAGTTTTAAACTTTATCTCCATTGGAACCCAGGAAGCAGTTCCATATCAGCTTTTCCCACGTCATCATAGGTATTAAAGAAAACGTGAATCAAGCCATGCTGATAGGCTTTTCCTGGGAAAGCCCATCAGCATGGCTTGAATTTCCTATCCTTCAGGGTGAATCGGAGGAGCAGAAGGTTTTATTATCTCAGTTTGCACGTTCGTTTTTCCAGGACCGTTTAGGGGTTGGGACATTTTTTCCTATTAATATAGCAATTTTATTAGCAATAATATTTATATGTTTATTGTAATTTTTATTTTATACATGTTAAATTTAAATTATGGAAAAATTAGATCTTGGCTCTCACCAAATTAGTTATTCTAGTCAGCTTGCTGATTTATATAAAAATTTAAAGAAAAATCAGAAGTTAACTTCCACTCAAAAAGTTATTGTTTATATAAATGAAAAAGGAAATTTAGCTATTTTTGAGAATAAGAAAGAAGCTAAATTAAATAGATATAAAAAACTTGAAAATAAAGTATTGTACAAACAAATTAAACTAGAACAAAACACAATAGATCACAAAATAGCACGAACGGCTGTGAAAGCACTTCTTTTCCTTCATTGGAAAAAGCCTTTTGATTTAAAAGCGATTGTCACTGATTTTCCTATCCTAAAAAATGCCATCTCACCAAAAAGAAGTAAAGAAATTGAATCCATGTTACCTAATTTAAAAGCAATTAAGCGCTCTGAAGAAGGTGGTAATGGAGTCATTTTTTTTGAATTCAAGGAAAATGAGTCATTACCTAACTTAACAAACTTTGTAATCAAGTTTGTAGAGGAAGCAAGATCTGTTCTATGTGCAGATCGTCTTCTCCAGGCGATGGGATTTGTCACTCCGAAAAGCTGTTTTATCCATGATTCGTCGCCCCTAAAAAAACAATTGATTGCTTCCACGCTCGACCATATCGAGCACATTAACATCGACAACCATACCCAAGTAAAAAAACAAACGGCTGGGATGCGTTGCATTTTGATTATGAATACTTTGACCGAGGCTGTTTCTTTACGGCAGCTGCGTGGCGCAGAACTACTTAGATTATTTAATGAAGCTAATACACTTATACAATTTGGTAAAATGATATTTATTGATTTACTAATGAATAATACGGATCGATTAAATGTAAATGCGTGTAATCTTGGTAATATGTTATTGGATTATAATGGCATTTTACATCTGCTTGATCATGAAATGAAGATTTCTGCTGGAACATTAACTGCCGTCAAAACCGATTTAAAACTTTTATTAGATGGAAAAATGACTAATCAAATTATTATTAATTTGGAAGGGGCATTGAAATTTGATAGAAAAAAAATGGGTCCAATAACATTATCTGAGGAATTAAAACAAAAAATGAAAAAAAATCTGGACGAAGGCATTCGGCAGGCAGCTGTTCAAATCTGTCATTTAGTCGATTCTCCTGCAGCGTATAATCACATCTTTCAACCTTATCTTGAAGAATCAGAAAAAATTGATAGTAAATCATTTTTGGAAGTTGTACAATATGTTTACAAGCTTATCAAATGAGGCAGCATGAATAAATTAGACAATCCGTCTCAAACATTTTTTGTCATGAGGAACCACCGTTTACAGGATTATCAAAGCCGGATGCGCGGCTACCGCACTGATATGCAAGCATTACTTTTCGCTGTAAAAGATCTTTATCCCATGAGGCCAGCCATCCACGACCTGATTGCCAGCCTCTATCAAACTATGCTGGACAACGTCAGCGTAGGGGAAGCAGAACGCTCTGCAGCAGAGAATATCTTTGCCGATGCACAAAAGCGGGTGATTTCCTATGTGCAGACAAAAATGGCTAATACGGGCAACAGAGAGAAATTGAAAAACTGGGATGTCTGGACTAAAAAAGCTTGCGAAATGCTCGACTTGGCGATGGCTGCTGAGCTTTTGAAGGCCTCGGATCACGTAGAAGACACTCTTTTTTTAGCAGAATTGTCTGGATCCTTACGCCTATCCCCTGAC
>JAJFUZ010000089.1 GCA_021372155.1 Parachlamydia sp.
GCCTTTGAACCGCCCTCACATCTGATGCGCAAAAGCTCGATTGCCCTTCCGGAAGTATCTGAAATCGATCTCACGCGCCACTTTTCATCCCTGGCAAGAAAAAGCATGGGGATTGACACCCATTTCTATCCCCTGGGCAGCTGTACGATGAAATTCAATCCGCGCGTCAATGAATGGGCCGCGAGCCTGCCGAAATTGACTGCCACCCATCCTCTGGCCCCCGAAGAAATGGTCCAGGGCAACCTTCAAATCATTTTTGAACTTCTGCAGTGGCTCTGCGAACTCACAGGCATGCAAGCCGGCACACTTCTGCCCAACGCCGGCGCACAAGGGGAATTTGTCGGCCTTCAACTCATCCATGCCTATCACAGAAGCCGTCAGGACTTAAAGCGCAAAGAGGTGCTGATCCCAGACAGCGCCCATGGCACCAATGCCGCCACGGCAGCCATGGCCGGCCTGACCACTATTCCCATCCGCAGCTCGCCAGAAGGCGACCTGGATCTCGACCATCTCAAGGCCATGGTCTCTGAGCGTACAGCAGCCCTCATGCTGACCAATCCCAATACGCTCGGCCTTTTCAGCCCCTCCACAATGGCCATTGCCGACATTGTCCACCGTCAGGGAGGCCTGCTCTATTACGACGGCGCCAACCTCAATCCCCTCCTCCATATCGCCAGACCTGCGGAGATGGGTTTCGACGTCATGCATGTCAATCTGCACAAGACATTCTCAACGCCACACGGGGGCGGAGGTCCAGGGTCGGGTCCTGTGCTTTGTCGCGAGATCCTGAAGCCCTTTCTTCCCCTGCCGCGGATTGACAAAACTACGAAGGGTTACACCTTAATCCACGAAGACCCCTCCAGCATCGGCAGAATCGCCTCCTTCCATGGCAATTTTGGCATCTACCTTCGGGCCTACCTCTACATCCGCCTCCATGGCCACTATGGCTTGCGCCGCATCGCCGAACAGTCGGTTCTCAATGCCAATTATCTGAAAAAGCTCTTGGGAAGTGTCTTAACCATCCCCTTCTCCCAACCCTGTCTGCATGAATTTGTCCTGCAGGCCGATCGCTTCTTAGACAAGGGCGTCCGCGCTCTCGACATCGCCAAGCGCCTTCTCGATTATGGCTTCTACGCCCCCACCATCTATTTTCCCCTCACCGTCAAAGAGTGCATGCTGGTCGAACCCACTGAAAGTGAATCCAAGGCGACTTTGGATTCCTTTGCAGAAGCGATGCAAAAGATCGCTGAAGAGTGCGAGACGCAGCCTGACCTTGTCAAAACAGCTCCTCATACTCTAACAGTCAGCCGGCTCGATGAAACTCGGGCGGCAAGGCATCCGGTATTGCGCGCCTCAATTTGTAATTGATTTTTAATTTCAAATTGTTTATTATTACTTAATACTAAATTAAGTGTGACAAAAAAATGAATTACTGTTTATCAATTAAAAACCGTTTTATTTCTATAGGTGAATCGCTCGGAATCCATATGCGTGCCCCTCTCACAAAGCTACAGCGCATCACCAAAAATGTGGCTTTTGCCTGTTTCGGAGGAGCCGCTCTGGCTGGCCTTTCTGTGCTGACTGCCCACCTCTCATTCCGGGCTGTTGTCTGGATCACAGCCGGCAAATTCATCCCTTTGCAGGCTGCAATCCTCCTTTCATTTGCTCCATGTCTCATCACAGCAGCCCAGGTGGCGGCTCTAGTGGGAATCATAGCCTTAGCGGGTTTGATCATCAGCCGAGTTGCTGGTGTTTAACCTGCTTCAGGTTTCTCTGTTTAAAAGATAAATCATGCAAATAGCTTCCTTTATACAAAGAAGCTTTTTTCTCTTGCTTGTTCTTGTCTTACTGATCTATGTAAGGAAAAAAGTCTCAGTGGAATGATGCACTAGCCAGGGAGGAAGTATGTCTGTCGGAGCGCCACCGCCATTTTCACCTAAACCGCAGTATGCCCTGGAATTGGAAACAATCGTACCGCTTTTTAGCAGCTGTGCCAATGATTATCCAATTGCTGTGAAATTAGCTGCAAAAATCAAAGAAGCAAACGGTCATGTTCCGGATGACAAATTTATCGGTTATCTGCAAAAAGCGATCTCTCTCACAAGAAGACAGGCCCCTTATTATGATGTGAGGGCTGCTAAATGCAGAGAGTATGTAAAGAACTATCCGAATAGTACGATTCCCTTTCTGCTGGCGGATTTTCACAATCCGAAGCTGGACGTAGCCAAGTTCAGGGAATTGCTTCCTCTTTTGAATGCCATCATTGTCGATTCTTTCCGTTCTTATGAAAAGGCCAAACCGACTTCCTCTGAAGGGGCGGAGAGCCTGGTCAGACATCTCACAACGGGTCATCAGAGTGATCCTTGCCAAGTATGTCAAAACATCATGTTTCTTTCTGCCAAACTTCAGAAGAAGCAGGCACGCTGCGAATTCATGCAGAAATATGTCGCCTATATGCTCAACTGGGCCGAACGCAAGCTCCTGACAGCAAGAGAGACAGAGGTCGACCTTCGGGTATTTGCAACAGGGATGCTCATCGGTGCCGTCATCGGGGGTTACTTGGGACAAGTTTATCTGGTACCAGCAACTGTGGACACCCTCGTAGGCAGCGCGGCCACCGGGGCCGGACTCGGGGGGGTGACCCTGAATAAGTTAAAGAGAATGATGACGGAAGCTCGACTGCTCGATCGCCCCAAGAGTCATGAAACAGAACCCGAATGGATTGTTCTGTCAGAACATGTGCGTTATCGTTTCGAGGAGATTTCAAGCGGCTATCTGGGGCGGACACTTGGCTTGTCCTCCTATACACTTGGAGAGGTCGAGATCATCTTTGGTCGACTGGACATTCTCAACTGCCTCTTCAATCTCGCTGAGGACTGGAGAATTGATGGAAGCAGCCTCTTCGAACTGCGCAGACATTTTTTACATCGGCTAGATAATAATACGCTGAAACCACTGGATTGTCTCGACATTCTGACGACCCTCAAGACCTCATGCATTGGAAGGGGGTTGCTGCATTCTAAAACCACTGGCTTTTTTGGTCCCTCTTACAGCTGCTTCTTCGACGATATCATCGAGCGCTGCAACAACAAAATAAAGGCCAATCCAGGCTCGCATCTGGTTGTCGCTTTGGAAGAAAATGAGGAGAATCACCCATGAACGCAGGCAATGTTTTCTCATCTTCCACCATTTTGAGCGGTGGGCTGGAGGCGGCCCTTACCAAATATTATCAGCGCTGCCAGGTGTCCCTGAAATCGATGGCGGCGATCCAAGGTGGCAAATATGGCTTTGATCTGCAAACGGCCACCTTCTACTCTACAAAGTCGGAGCGCACGTGGAGTTGGGCAGCCGAAGTGATGTATCGCAAAGTCAAAAGGCAATCCATCGATACGGTTGTCGGTGGCATTAAAGAGGTCCAGTTAGACCTTATCAGCACCCTACGGGTCGCTTCCTGCCAGGTCGAAAAAAATCCGAACCAGCTTGCCATCTGGGAAAGCCGATTCCCTCTCTTACTGCAGGAGGTTAAGGAGGCTGTAGAGGGGTTGAAAAGGCTTCGAAAGCCCTATGAGAAGCACTCTGCCAAACAGGAAAAACTGGACAAGGCTAAGTCTGCGTTTGAGGAAACCGTAAATAGCACCCTGAAAGCCTTAGGAGAAAAGCTGGCGCGTTTGAAAATCTCACCTCCCAAGTTTGAAGGGAAACCGGAGAAACGGCCCCTCAATGTCTTAGTCCCATTTGACAACTGCGATTCCCCTCAGCAATTGGAATTTCTCACTTCATTCTTCATCAATTTGGAGAAAGAAGAGCGCTACCTGGAAGGCAAACGAGTGGCATGCAAAGATGGCGAATATCAGCTTGTCAAATCATCACCCGATTTGCCCTGGTCATATGCGGTGACGCCTCGGAACAACACGATGCTGCATTTCCATATGAGCCCCTATGATGCTGGGAGAGGGCGCGGAAGTGCATTTAAGACCATCAAGCTGGGCTTTTTCCTGGAAAAAAAAGAGCACATCGTCAAACTCACCACCGGGTTTGACTTTGCCAAACTTTCTGGAGAGCATCGAGCCGTTTTCGAAATGGCCAAAAAAGAGCAGCGCTTTCTGAAAAAGATGCAGGAGGCGCCTCATCCCAACGTGGTGCGTACACATGAAATATGCTGGCGTCATAAGGATGGCAAGATCCTGCAGATCATCTACCAAAGTTATGGCCAGCAAGGGGATCTCTTTTTTGCCTGGGATCAAGTAATCCACGACGACCAGAAGGTGGAAAAGATCTTAAAGGGACTTATCAGCGGTCTGTGCCATCTGCATTCTCTTGGCATCATCGTCAATGACATCAAGCTGACAAACATTGTCTTGGATAAAGATGGCAATCCCATCTACATCGATTTTAATTGCAGCCATGACCAGGGCACCGAATGGGCTTGGGGAGGCACACTCCCTTTCACGGATCTGGTTGTCTTGCAAAAGCAATGTTTAGAAAAAAAGGGCATGAAAGCCCATCCCTCCCGGGATATCTGGTCCCTGGGTCTTATCTTCTTCTTACTTCTCTATAAAACTCAGTCTATGCCTTGGTGGCCGGCAAACGAGAACTTCGCCTCCGCCGCTGACTTTGAAAAAATCGTCCAGGAAAAGGCCAGGCTATTTCAGGAACCTGCCCTCAACGACATCTGGAAGCATGCCTGCTGGGAAATGCTCCAGATAAATCCGCTGCAACGGCCAACCATCGAGGCTCTGAGACAGCGGTTGCAAAATCAACCGTTAAAACGTTGATTATAACACCGTATTTTTTACTGAAAATTACAAATTGATACAAAAATTTACATTTCTCAATTGTGTTTAATTAAGCTGCAGATTAAGCTTGAAGCATCAATTTTAGAAACGCATCCCCATGTTGAAAATCATCTCGAAGGCTTTCTGTCTGCTCCTCTGTCTGATTTTGAGCGGCTGCTTATGGCGCGATCCCGTCGATGGAGAGTGGGTCGCCGCAAGTCCCGAAACGGTCTGGCGGGCTCCGGTTGTCGAAGCAATCCCCAACCCCGTTGTTCCGATTCCGGAGGATCATCCGTTAAAAGTTGCCGAAATGGTCGACATCGCTCTGCGATACAATCCTACGACGGCGAACACCTGGGCCACGGCACGGGCTTCGGCATTTAACTGGTTGGCCTCGCAGAGCATCCTCTATCCCACGATCGACTTTCAAGAAACGTTCACCCATACTGATGAGAGCGCCTTTGCTGTGAATTCGAGCACCAATAATACCAATGTAACTCCTAATCCAGTCTCCAGGGGCGGGTCGATGAAGCATTTTAACAGCTTCAGCAGCCTGTTTACGCTGCAATACCTGCTGCTGGACTTCGGAGGAAGAGACGCGTCCATCGAGGCGACGCTGCACGCTTTGTTCTCCTCAAACTGGATACACAATCGCTCTCTGCAGGATGTGACGATCAACGTGATGGACTCCTATTACGCCTACATTAATGCTGTGGAGCTGCTCCACGCCAGGCTGGATGACTTAAAGGATTCCAAAGCCAATCTAGATGCGGCCGAAGAGCAATTGCGATCTGGGGTTTCGACGCGGATTGACTACCTCCAGGCCAAATCCAATTATGTCAACGTGCAGCTCTCTGTGGAACAACTGAAAGGGCAGGTCGAAGTGACCCATGGCCAACTGGCAGCTGCGCTTGGGCTGGCCGCGAATGCCAGGTTTCAAGTGGAGCCCCTGCCCGAGAAGCTGCCCCTTGACCAGGTGAACGAGAGCGTCGAAGAGCTTCTGGATACAGCCAAGAGACTGCGTCCCGACCTTGCGGCTACTTACGCCATCTACAAGGAACAGATCGCCAATCTGCATGTGGCACAATCCAATGCGCTGCCTACCATTTCACTCGAGTCTAATTATCTGCGCAACACGTTTCCAAGCAACAGCGCCATTAACAACCACCAGTATTCGAACAGTGTCGTACTCTCTGTTCCGATCTTCACTGGCTTTCTGCATCTCAACCAGATCCGAGGCGCCAGGGAGCAGGTCATCGCTTCCTATACGGCTATGGAGGAGAAAATGTTGAGCGTGGAGCTGGAGGTGGTGACCAACTATTATGCCTATAAGACTGCTGTGCAGACCCTCAAATACAGCGAAGAGTATCTCAAATTCGCCGAAGAGAGCTACAACGCCACTCTGCAGGGATACCGATCAGGGATTCAAACCTTCGTCGATCTTCTCGTCGCGCAGGCTGTGCTTTCCAATGCCCGCGCGCAACACGTGACCGCACGAACAAACTGGGTCACCTCATTAGCCAACCTCAGTTACTCTACAGGAACCTTATGAAGCGCTATTTAATTCTCCTTCTGATTTTAGCCAGCTGCAAAAGCCAGCCGCAAGGAAATCCCTTCGGCGATAAGGCGCAACCTGTCCATGTGGCGGAAGTGAAGGCGCAGGATGTTCCCCTTTACATTGAAGTAATGGGGAGGATCGATTCGCCCCTGACAGTGGAATTGAGGGCGCAGGTAAACGGAAAACTGAAGGAAATGCATGTGGCCCAGGGGCAGGAGGTCAAAGCCGGCGACCGGCTCTTCACGATCGAGCCTGCCTCCTATCAGGCCAGCGTCGATCAGGCCAGAGCAACGCATACGAAAGATGAGTCGGCTCTCACCTTTGCTAAAGCAAAACTGGAGCGCTATCAGCCTCTGGCCAAGCAGGAGTATGTCTCTCAGCTGCATTACGATCAGTTTCATAATGACGTTGATACCCTGGCCTCTCAGGCCCTCTGCTCGCAGGCGGCTTTAGAGCTCGCAGAAATCGACCTCGGCTACTGCACGATCACTGCTCCCATGGATGGCAAAATTGGAGAAGCGCGCGTCGATCCAGGCAACCTGGTCGGTCCAGCAGATCCCACTCCTTTGGCTGAACTGCGCCAGCTCGACCCCATCAATGTGCGCTTTACGCTCACCCAAAAGGATTTTCAGGCCATCAAGGCCACTCACCGCGATATGGAGCTGGCCATCGAGGTGATCGAGGAAAATGGCAACAAAAAGACAGGGCAGGTCTACTTCATCGACAACCATCTCGATACCAGTACCGGAACATTGCTGTGCAAGGGCAAACTGGCCAATGAAGAACGCGCCCTGTGGCCTGGAGAATATGTGCGCGTGAGGTTGACGACAAAAAGTCTTCCTCAGGCTCTGCTGGTGCCCATCGCCGCAGTTCAGCTGGGCCAGTCGGGCCCCTATGTCTACATCGTCAAGCCTGACATGACGGTTGAAATGCGTCAGGTGACCGTCGAGGCACGCCAGGATGGCCAGGTGATTATTTCATCAGGATTGAACGCAGGAGAATCCGCTGTCATCGACGGCCAGCTCAATCTGCGTCCAGGTAGTAAAGTGTCTGTAAGCAAAGTCTCTGATACCACGGATAAGCCATGAATCTCTCCGGTCCTTTTATCTTAAGACCCGTCATGACCACGCTGGTCACCGCGGCTCTGCTTCTTTTAGGCATGCTGGCCTATGAACAGCTGCCTGTGAGCAACCTTCCGGACGTCAACTATCCGACCATTCAGGTGACCGCCAGCCTGCCCGGCGCCAGCCCCGAGACCATGGCCAACACCGTGGCGACGCCTCTGGAAAAGGAGTTTCTGACAATCGCTGGGGTGACCAATGTGACCTCGACGAACAAGCTTGGAAGCACGGAGATCAATCTGGAATTTGATGTCAGCAAAAACATCGATGCCGCCGCACAGGATGTGGAGGCGCGCATCTCCAGCGCCAAACCCTTTCTGCCTGCCAATCTCCCCGCAGATCCCACCTATAAAAAGGTCAACCCTTCCGACACACCGATTCTTTACATCGCTCTGACATCGGCCACCATGCCCCTGCACGAGCTCTACACCTATGCCAACACCTTTATTGGGCAGCGCATCTCAACTGTCGATGGAGTGGCCCAGGTGATGACCTATGGCTTTCCCTATGCTGTGAGGGCGCAGGTGGATCCTGGAGTGCTGGCTCATGTCGGCGTCACATTGGATGAAGTGGCGAACGCCCTGGACCGCAACAACCCGCACCTTCCTTCAGGACAGCTCGACGGCCCTGTGCGCTCGGCGATCATCCAGACCAAAGGACACCTGGAGAGCGCGGATCAGTTTAAACCCGTCATCGTCTCCTATCGCAATGATGGCCCAGTGCGCGTGGGCGATCTGGGAAAGGTGGTCGACAGCATCCAGAATGACCGCGTCTCCTTCCGCTACATCGACAGCAAGCGCAACCAGCCCACGATTGTCCTGGCCGTGCAAAGACAGCCGAATGCCAACACCATACGCGTCTCGGATGGAATCAATACCTTCCTTCCCCGCTTGAAATCGCTCCTACCGGCCTCTGTGGAAATGGTCGTGCTCTTCGACCGCGCCGAGTCGATCCGCGATTCCATCTTTGATGTCAAAATGACCCTGCTGGTCGCGTTTCTGCTCGTCGTCCTGGTCATCTTCCTGTATCTAGGCAAGGTGCGCGATACCATCATCCCCTCTATCGCTTTGCCTACGTCCATTGTGGGGACCTTCATCGCCATGTATATCTTCGGCTACAGCATTGACAACCTCTCTCTGCTGGCTCTGACTCTGGCCATCGGCTTCATTGTCGACGACGCCATCGTCGTCCTCGAAAATATCGTGCGACGCGTCGAAGAGGGCGAAAGCCCCTGGAAGGCCTCTATTGAGGGATCCAAGCAGATCAGTTTCACGATCCTGTCGATGACCCTTTCGCTCGCAGCCGTCTTCATTCCGATGCTCTTTATGGGTGGCCTTGTCGGCAAGATTTTCCATGAATTTGCCGTCACGCTCTGCGTCGTGACCATCCTTTCCGGCGTGATTTCCCTCACCTTGACTCCGATGCTCTGCAGCCGCTTCATCCCCCCTGCAAACCATGAAAAAAAGAGCCGCATTGCCGCCTTTTCCGATAAGATCAACAACGCGATGCTCGAGTGGTATAAACCAGGTCTGAAATGGGTCTTGAACCATAAAAAAACGGCCCTTTCCGTGGGAGCCATGAGCCTTGTTCTCTCTGTCCTGCTCTTCAAGATCCTGCCGACCGATTTTATTCCCGATGACGACATCGGCCTCGTCCTCTCCTTCCATCAAGCAGCCCAGGGCACATCGACCACGCGCATGGCGGAGTATCAATCTAAAATCATCGAAGCGCTCCAGACAGAGCCCGACATCGAATCGATGGTCTCTTTAGCTTCCTTCACCGCTCCCCACGAAGGGATCAGCTTCCTCAAGCTGAAGCCACAGCATGAAAGGAAATCCTCCAGCGCCATCATTCAGGGGCTCTATCCCAAGACAGGCCAGATTCCCGGCGTGAACACCTTTTTCCGCAATATTCCGTTGATCGACCTTTCAATCGGCCCTGCTTCAAAAGGTTCCTTCCAATACTCTCTGCAGGCCCTCAATCCCGAAGATCTCTACTCCTCCGTTGAAAAGCTGATGCAGAAGATGCAGGGCGATCCCATTTTCCAGGGCATTTCCAGCGATATGGAGATCACCACTCCCCAGCTCAACCTCGAAGTCATGCGCGACCGCGCCGCAACGCTTGGCGTCGATGCCAAAGATATCGAAAACACCCTCCTGCTGGCCTTTTCGGGCAATCGCGTATCGCGCATCGAAACAGCGCTCAATCAGTATGATGTGATCCTCGAACTGAAGCGGGAATTCCAGCACGACCCCAGCTCTCTTTCAAGCCTCTATGTCCGCAACCGCAATGGCGACCAATTGGTGCCCCTCGGAGCCGTCGCTAAATGGAGCGAAGGGCTCGGACCCGCCAGCATCAACCACATCTCTCAATTTCCAGCAGTAACGATCAGCTTCAACGTGCGCCCCGACGTCCCCTTGGGAAAGGCCATTGAAAGAGTCCGGGAGCTAGCTAATGAGACATTGCCTCCCGATGTCGTTGGCAGCGTCAAGGGAGCTGCAGAAACCTTCGAAGGCGCCCTGAAAAACGCCGTTCCCCTTCTGATCTTTACCATCATTGCCATTTACATCGTCTTAGGGATTCTCTACGAAAGCTTCATCCATCCGCTCACCATTCTCTCCACACTCCCTCCGGCAGTACTTGGCGGCCTGGCGACCCTCTATGTCTTCCACATGCCCCTCTCGCTTTACGCCTACCTCGGGCTCATCCTGCTGATCGGGATCGTGAAAAAGAACGGGATCATGGTGGTGGACTATGCGCTCGACTACCTGCGCAATCAAAAGGAAAGTCCCGAAACGGCCGTCTATCATGCCTGCCTGGTGCGCTTCCGCCCCATCATGATGACGACCATGGCCGCTATCTTCGGCGCCCTCCCGATTGCCCTCGGCTTCGGCACTGGCGCCGAGGCCAGAAGGCCTCTTGGCATCGTCATTATCGGCGGCCTGCTGGTGTCCCAGCTCGTGACCCTCTTCCTGACGCCCGTGATCTACCTGTATCTGGAAAGGCTGGTTGAGAAGTTTCAGAAGAAAGAAGTTAGAGAATAGTAAAGACCTTTTTAACCTAGCCTTGAGTCGCTGTCTGAGGTTTTTCTGGCAGCAGCACCTGTTTCACAAGTTGCTGGTAGGCATAATAACTTTCTTTGGGCGTGCGCTTGAGAGTTTTGAAGTCAACATGAATCAACCCAAAGCGTGGCTTGTAGCCGAACGACCACTCCAAATTATCTAGCAGTGACCAGACCACATAACCGATGACGTTGACCCCTTTCGACTTTGCCTGTAAAACTGCGAAGACATGTTTCTTGATGTAATCGGCTCGATCGCTGTCATGGAGGGTAGAATCAGAAGAAACTTCCAGATGATCTGCAAAGCCATTCTCAGTAACGATGAGGGGAGGAAGAGCTGGATATTTACTTTTCAGATCGACGAGGAGGTCATGCAGGCCTTCAGGATAGGTTTTCCACCCCAAACAGTTGACCGCTTTAGGGGCCGACTTTGTGGGTGCGACAACCTCTCGGGAATAATAGTTGATCCCTAAGAAATCAATCGGCTGAGAAATGAGGGCCATGTCCCCTTCCTGGATAAAAGAATTGGGGGGAAGCTCGGGATAGACCCCTTTCAGGATCGGATCTAGATAGGCTGCGTTTTTCTCCCTGTCAATTGCGGCTGCAGCAGCATGACTCCCTCCTTCCAGGCAATAGACCGGTTTGAGGTTGAGCGAGATCCCAATTTTGCCTTTCAATTGTCTTTCTCGAAAAGCCTGGACTGCCAGACCATGCGAAAGTAGCAGATGATGATTGACGATTGCAATCATACCGGGCTGATTTAATCCGGGTGCCATGGTTTCAGATCCATATCCCCTTGTAGACACCACGCGCGGTTCATTATGGGTAATCCAGTAACCGATCGTGTCTCCAAATTCACGAAAAAGGATTTTAGCATATTCCACGTAGTGCTGCACTGTTTCGCGATTTGCCCATCCTCCCTTCTCTTCTAAGTCTTGGGGCAGGTCCCAATGGTAGAGAGTGACCATCGGCGCAATGCCTGCGTTCTTTAACTCTGCGATCAAGTGGCGATAATAAGTAATGCCTTGATGGTTGACTGGACCCACACCATCAGGCAATATGCGCGTCCAAGCAATGGAGAAGCGATAGACATTGACCCCCAGTTCTTTCAGGGCTCTGACGGTCTCAGGGATCCGATGGTAGTCATCACAGGCAATGTCGCCATTTTCCATTCCACGTGTATGCGTGAAATGGTCCCAGACACTGACGCCCTTCCCATCTACATTCCATGCTCCTTCGACTTGATAGGCGGCCGTAGAGACGCCCAACAGGGGTAATTTTGCTGAATTCGGATCTAAATTCATCTTCTGTAAACCTCCACTAATATAAAGCCTCAACCAAAAGGTTTCACTATCATTTCACGTAGAAGAGCTCAACTAGACAGCTGCTCGCCTTTTTATCCTTCTGCTGCCCATGTTGCTCATTTTAATGCGCTTGGGTGGTCCTTTCTTGTTTTCTCGTTTCTCCAAAACAAGATTATATCCCAAAGCATCCATGAGGCTTGCAAAAGTTTTGAGTGTGATGTTATCCCGTTTCCCGCTTCTGATGTCTTGAATGATCGCGGGAGATATTCCAGCCTGTTTGGCCAAGCTGCGAATCGAGATCTTATCCTGTGCCATAACCGCTAAAAGCAATTCGGATAATACCAGCTCCAGATAAGATTGCTCATACTTTTTTTTGAACTCGGAATCCTGCATCAGTTCATCATATGTAGACGCAGTTTCATGTTTCTTCATAATATCTCCCAGTTTGGAGTCTTTCTTCATAGTCCCTTCGATACTTCAATGCCCTCTTTTTTTCTTCGGGTGGCATAGCGTCCTGCTTCTTTACAAAACCATTGGTCACAATGATTTTCTTGCCATCGCAAAAGAAGCACAAAAGGCGATGCGGTTTAGGTTTGAAGGCATATATTCCATCTCCTTCATGACGGAATTTCTGCTGATTAAATATTTTTCCTTCTGTCGCCATCAGTTGCATCAAGTTCAATGTTTTGATTTTGTCTTCCATATCTAAATCTTGAAAGTACTCCCAAGCAGGGCTTTTTCCCTCTTTGGTATAATACCACTCAACTGTAAAGCTAGGTCCCCTGTACGCAATGAAATTTTTCAATGCAGACATTTTTCCTCTATAAATTCAGTTTAGCAGATAACAACTCTACTTGCAACAATATATTGGTACATACCCCATGTCCACAATAAAGTATGGGGAATTTTGGGAGAGGGAGTGTAGGGTAATTGATTTTATTTTAGGAGTTTAAGATTATTTTATACATTTAACGGAGTCCAGCTAGCTCTTTTATCTCGAAGAATATTTCAGGAGAGACTCCAAAACTTGATTGGATTTTCTGAGCGATTTTTTTCTGCTCTTCGGGAGACATTGCTCATCATCTTAACTGCACCGGCACAACCTGGCAGCTTCGACATGCGCTGAAGAATTTGCGACCACACGCCTTCACTGGGACTTCCTGTACCTGGTCCGGAAACTGCAATTTAAATTATAAGTTTAATTATTAAATAAATAAAATGTTATAATTATATTTGCAATAAATTGAATTAAAAATGGTATTAAACATGGATAGTAGAATTGAAAAACTGCCCTTTATTGGAACATTTTTTAAGCCAGAACAAAAAAAAGGGGTTGCGAAATCGCCTTATCCCGCTTTTTTTAAGGATTTAGTTAAACCGCCGAAGCTGTCCGAACCGGGCAAGACACACAAAGCGATCATTCTCCAGGGAGGGCTCGATGCCAAAGCGGTGCGTCTGTTTGTCAGGATGGTCTGGGGAGGGAAGGTTTTAAAGGGATTACAAGAGGTGGCCCGCGCGGATAAGGGGGTCAATGTCGAATTAAAAAACCGGATGCTCACGGGGATTGAAAAAAGGGAAGGGCGCCTGGGTGTATCGGAGTATCGGTCAGACAAGGGCATGGCCAAATTGCCAATCGGGCATCTGAGGGATATGAGAGAGGACGCTGGTAAAACACCCAAGGCATCCTCCACGGAGATCGCCGAAGCGCATCTGCAGGCCCTAAAAGAAACTGAAGGACGATGTCCTCCAATCCCTGCAGGCGATGGCAATCCCTGGAGGGCGCTGCGCGTCTCGGGAAATGCTGACGGGGAACTGCAGGTTACCCACTCTACGATCTGTCCGACGAGCGAGCGGGCCCTTGGGGTATCCAATGACCTGACCAACATCTATTTTCACATCAGCGACGAAGGTCATCTCAGCATCACCTGCGGCGTCATCGACACAGAGACAAAGGCACAGCAATTTATGGCGGCGGTGAGGGAAGCGCTGATATACAGGGATGGAATGCGTCCTACGCAAGTTTTCCCCGATCTCCGCATCAGCATGCATCAATTGAATTCGATGGGCTCAGGCCCCGGTGTTCTGGTCTCAGAACGCTCCCTCGTAACCAGGCAGCATCAGATGGTCGATTACATCAACCAGCATATGCAAAGTTATCTGAACGAGCAGAACCTGAAAGAGCAGCAGATAGTGACCTTCACGGGAGGGCCGCCCTACGTGGCGCATGTCAACCGCTGCCTGAATGGCTTCACACAGATCAAGGGAGAAGATGCTAACGCCTATCCCATCAATCGCGAAGGACTCGCCATCCAGATGGGCTGGATGGCAAAAGACGTGGGTCTACTGAATTTGCCGTCAGAATACCGAACTAAACAGCATGCGGTCAACACAACTGTCAAAGAACTGCAGGGAAAGAAAAAGATGTTGGCTGAAGCGCGACAAAACCATATCGAACACTCCTCAGTGCTTCGGGACATTAAAAAAGCCCTCGATGAAACAGAAGGTCGCATCATTAACGTGCAGATCAGGATGCTCGATCTAACTATCGATGCTCAGGGTGAATTGGATCAACTGCGCAATCAGTTAGATGGAATGCGAAAGTTAAAAAAAGATCTTATCGAAGAATTGACACCCACTCAAGACGAAGTGGGCGGCACGATCCAACAGTTGGAAAAGGAGATCAAAGCCCTGGACAAACAGCTGGAGGGACAGGTGAAAGATCTGGCTGTCTCCATGCATGATTATGAAAAGGATCTAGCGAAGGATCCGGAGCAGAAGGAGCTCCAGACAAAGCTGAGAATCGCAACTCATATTCTGGCATCGCAGACTGGAATGGTAGAAAAACTCGATCTTCCCAAGTTGACCCCAGCCCAGGAATTGGGCTATCAGCTTCTCTTCGATCAGATGCTGAATGTCGTCACGGAGATCAACTGCAAAAGCGGCCTCGACCGCACTGGCTTTGCACGCAGCATGCTCAATGCCATAGAGCAAAAGATCAAAAACGGCAAATCCACTGAGGAGATCGCCACATTTCTCGACAACTTCGAGAACTCCGTCAAGGCGATGGACCGCGAAGTTTCGGAACAGATGCGAAGAGACCCCGCCTTCAGTTTCACCCAATGGCTAGAGGGGGATGGACAGCGCTATCGTGAGGTCTATGATTTCCAAGCCTCAGTCTTTGCCGAACTTGTCGGCGTCGCGCGGTGCATCACGGGAAGAAGCGCCGGTCCTGAGGGTCTCAAATGGCACTATGGCAAAAAATCAATCAACCCCTTTGAAAAGAATCCCCATCCCGTCCCCTTTATTCCCATGTTCATCGTAGCAGAGGGAAAAACGGTACCCTTAATCCAGGTGAATAAAAAGGGTAACCGCTCCTTTACCACCGATGGCATTGACGTCCTGATGGGTCTTTCCGCAAGGCGTGGCGGTTAAAGGGATGCAATTTCATACACGATCGTGACCGTCGCCGTGATCGTCACCTCGCCCGGCTCGATGGGGGGAGCCGATTCAGACATAGACTTGGAGAGATAGCTCGCATTGACATGCGGTGAAGCGACATGTGTATCATCTAAAGTAATCGAGAGGACGCGCAGCAGTTTGACCTGCGCGACTGCAGCCATGGCATTGGCATCACTCATGGCATGGGCGGTTGCTTCGCCAAGCGCCTCGTGCCAATAGATGCGCGGATTGTGCAGGCTGAAGGTGATATCGCTGATGCTGTTGGCTCCTGCCTTATTGGCGACATCGATCAATTTGCCAGCCATGTCCAGCATTTCTGTATGGATGACGATGGAATTGCTGACCTCGTAGCCATTGATTTTTGGCTTCCAATTGGGTGGAGGGTCTTTGGGATAAGGAGTGTAGGTGGGCTGGATGGAGAATCTGCCTGTCTCATAATCTTTTTTCGTCAGACCGACTGCTTCCAGGCTGGCGATGACCGCATTCATCTTGACGCTGTTTTCCGTGAGAGCAATCTCTGCCGTCTCGCCGAGGTTAATGACCCCGATCTTGAGCTGCAGCTCATCCGAGGGCTTTTTCAAAATTGCCTGGGCACAGAGTTTTAATGTGGGAACATCGGGATCGTAGGCAAAAGCATGCGTGGAAATCAGCAGTAAGACTAGCGTGAATAAAATATTTTGCTTAAACATATCCATCCATAGTTATCGTTATGTTTCAAGCATAACCATAAACTATAGATAAAGACAAGTTCTAGCTCGACTTTGTACAATTTTTAGCGAGCAGCTCCTTGGGAGATGCCGCTAAAAATTGTACAAAGTCGAGTTTAAATATGCACGCCGAATTCGATGAAAACGGGCTGCACAAGCCGCTGGAAGTCTTGAAATTTCATCTTGATGACATCGGTGTGCGTTCCTGCATTGAAAGCCACATCATTATCCTCTTCCAGAAACTTATCGGCATAGATTTTGATTCCAAAAAGGGCTCCAAAGGGAGGTTCTGAGCCTATTTCGCATTCAGGAAACAGATTGGACATCTCCTCTTCGTTAGCAAGGCGCGCTTCTCGCGCGAGGATGGCTGTCTTGAATTTGTCGAGATCAAGATAATGAATGGACGGAAGGAGGCACATGACAAACTGGTCATCCGCTTTAACAATCACGCACTTGACCATCTGCCTACCAGGCACATGCTGCGCACCCGCCACCTCTGTAGCAGTAAAGGCCCTGTCATGCTCGAGGTGTTCATAAGCGACTCTCTCTTTATCGAGATATTCCTTGATTTTCTTTGGGACCGTCATGTGAAACCTCCTGTCTTGTACTCCATTCTAAACCCCTCTCGGCCTTATTTGTCAAATTATGTCTTTAACACGACCTGATAGATGTAGATTTTATTCCGATAGAGATCGCGGACTTCGACGACCTGCAAGGGATCCCATCCTGGAACTGCAAAAGTATTGCTGATCACCCATGTGCCCGTTTTCAGCTCCTTTTCAAATTTGACTTTCAGCCGCTGCATGGCTCCCGGATAGAGATAGCAGACAATGAGACCGGCATCCGACAGATCGGCCTTGTAAAAATCGGATCGAATCACTTTAGCGTGCGACAGTCCCATCAGAGATAAGCGACAGCGCGATACAAAATAGGGTAATGGCGAGGTTTCAAATCCGACAACATCGGAAAAGGGATAGCGGTGCGACAGCGGCATCAGCAGCGTTCCCCATCCTGCCCCCAGTTCGTAAACGCTTCCAGAGATGGTGGGCGGCAAAGAGGTGAGCAGAGCCCGTTTTGCTTTAGGAGAGGTCGGCATCGGGGCGATCCCATTGCGGATCGACCAGATCACAATGGATAAAGCCAGTCCAATGCTGGAAACCAGAAAAAGGATAATCAGTATCATACTTCCCTTTACATCAATATCCGGAAAGGATAAATCATACAAGAAAATCTCATTTGTAAAACTATGACGGACCCTGAAGAACTCAACGACAAAATCGAGCGCTATACCCAGGAGCTCATCAAGCTAAGCGGAGGCTCGCCGGACAGCTTTGAAAGCGATCTTGTCTCCCAATTGATCCATAACAGCCTTAAAATGCTGTCAGAAGGCCATGACATTGGGCAGCTGAAATTGATCTCCCGGGCGATGAAAGAGATGCGCTATGCCTACCGCATCTTCAATCAATATGGGGGCTCCAGGCGCATCAGCATTTTCGGTTCAGCACGTACGCCTGAGGAGCATCCCGATTATAAGCTGGCCAAGGATTTCAGCAGACTGATGGAAGATGCAGGATGGATGTGCATCACAGGGGCTGCCAATGGCATCATGAAGGCAGGGCATGAGGGCTCCCGAAAGGAGTCAA
>JAJFUZ010000094.1 GCA_021372155.1 Parachlamydia sp.
GGCTAAGGGATTTCTCAGGACATATTCGATGCGTTCAGGATTGACATCTTGCAACGCTTCGATGGTCATTCCTTCTCGTAGGAGCGTCGAAAGTCCGACCAAATTTGCGATAGCCGCTTTTCTCTGTGCTTGAGGCAACTGATAGACCTTCTCAAGGTTTGCGCTTCCATGCTCTTTGAGAAAATCGGAAACAGAGCACCAATGACAGTAATTATCCCAGAACGTCTCGCGATCAAGCTTTAGCAATGCCTCAAGAGGCTCACCCTGTTGATCAAGCAAATAGCGAATGGTGCTAGGCCTTTGCACGATGATTTTGCGATTTTCTTCAGGGGCTTGAAGGAACGTTGCCAGATTGAAATTATGATACTCGGCAAAAGTTCTTATAAGAATCGCAAAGTCGTCATGATGTTGTAAGACGTAGTAGCGTTGTTCGTAAGGCAAGCTGCTAAAATCCTCAAAATCCATCCCGTAAAACATGAGATTTTCGATCGCACGACTATGATCCAAAACCAGCTTAAAGGAAGCAGAATCAAGAGACGGAAGATCCTTTGCGATTTTTGCCAGATCTCCGTGACAAGAGATTGTCTCATATAGATACTTCAAAGAGTTGGTCGGAAGAGAGCGTAAAATTGAAGGCCTTATACCAAATTTAATCAATCCTAGCAAAGCACCTCTACGATTACTGTCTGAGTATATGTTCAGGAGAGCGGGCTCTTTGAACAACTTGTCAAAATCAAATCCAAGGCCGACAAGGAAATGAACAGCGCCACACTTATCGCGATAGATTTTCTTTTCTTCCTCAGTCAAAGTCAAACAGCGTACTAATGGGGCTCCTTTTTTGACTACTTCGCGATAGGCGGTCCGATAGTAGTCTTCGCAGCTAATATAATGAACATTTTCTGGTTTTAAGTTGGGACAACATAGAGTTAGTTCCTTTAGCTCCTTCTCGTTCATTCCTGGACAATTCGCTACACAGAGTACACACAGTGTTTTTGCTATTCCAGTCGCAACTAAGATCTTACGAAGCTCCTCAACTGATGTCGTATCTTTGCCTCCCAACCTGTTAACGGTGGACAAACTCAAACTTTGTAAAGAGGGACATGCGTGCAATAGCACAGAAAGATTCTCATTGTTTAATCGATTCTGCTCTTCTTCCGTAAGCAGACTGGGCAGATCTAAAGTCCGCACTTCGCTTCCGCATTGCTGCATCAGCTTTTGGAGTTGGGAAAAATGCAACTTACCCAAACAGCCCCTTTCGAGCATACTTGCAAGCATCTTCGGATCTTTAGCAAATACGGCCCATTGTCGACAGACTAACATGAGATTAAAATGATCTTTGCGCGAAGTCAGAAAAGAGAAAATGAGCTGCCATACTTCTTGAGGTAAAATGCGTACCGGGCCTTCAGTAGGATAGCGACCAATTGTTGCTATACAGGTATCTACTTCTTCGGCTAATTTTGCCTCGCTTTCTACCTTTGCGCGCAATTCTCCCATCTTTTCAATATCAGTACGCTGAAAGAAGGGTTTAAGCGTCTGAAGCAAAGCGAGCACTCTCTGGTTTCGCTTGCGACATTGCGCTTTATTCACAGGTTCGAAACTGTTCCATGTATCTAGCAGACGCTGTCCGGATAATGAGGAAGGCTTAACAGAAGGTGTGGTCATATAAGACTTAAAAATGAGATCCGCTTAGACGCAGATGCATCCAGGTAGGGTCTCAGATCTTTAAGCTTTTCATCAGTGATAGTGATCAAGGCATGGTTGAAAAGGCCGAATTGCGTTTCGGCTTCGCCGGATGTGAGCGGGCTGCGGCTCACAGCCAGGATCCAGTCATATTGCTGCAGGAGCTTTTCGTTGAGTGTCTGAAACCGTTTGGAAAGCAGGAGCTCGCTGGAAAAGCGCGTGAAGCCTCCGCTGGAAATATGGTCAATTCCAGTTTTTAAAATCTTAGGATCCGATGCTTCACCTTCCAGATACTGCAACAGACCAGGAAGCTCCTCAGGGGGCATCGGGGAGCCAAAGGAGAGGGAGAGGAGGAGGACGCGCTTGCCGCTTTTTTTCAGAAGTTCAGCAAATTGCTGAGAGTAGTCTGGGCCAGTGCCGATGAGCAGAAGGAGGGACTGACTCTTTTCAAAGCCTTGGCAGAGATGGGCCTCGGCTCGCCTTAAGGTATCGAGCATATCCGCGGAAATAGAGCCAGAAACATGCTGATGCATATGCGTCAGGCTGTCATGAGTTGCGGGAAGGCCTGTGGCAACAGCGCGGGAAAGGAGGAACCCGATCGATGAAAAGGCACCGAAGAGGGCACCGATGATCAGGAAGAGCAGGCTTTTGCGGCTTTCGGGATTGAGTGATGGCAGGGCGGCATCGACAGGAGCGGATTGGGAAAGATCGAGGTTGAGGGCGATGTTCTTGGATTCGACCATTTTTGAGATTTCTTCGACCATCTTGCGGTTGGTCTCCAGATGCTGGTCGACCAATTTTTCGGCGGCCCACTTGGCCGGCATTTTCTGCATGGTATGGCGCAGGCCGAGCTGCTGCTGCTCGATCACGGACTTCTCATGCTTGAGGTTGCCAATGCGGCTAGATAGATAGTCAGCGAGGCTGTTTTCGAGGAGGCTGATCTCCTGCTGGAGCAGTTCGCGCGTCGCTGCATGGAGGGCAACAATTTTCTCCTGATAGAGCTTCTGGCGCAATTTCAGGAGCTGAAGAGTCTGCCCGGCATGGGTGCTGAGAAACGCCTTTTGCTGTGCCAGGTCGAGCTTCAGGCGCTCCAGCTCACGGGGGCTGTGGTTGTTATCATCTTTGAGCTGCAGGCCGATATTGCCAGCGCGGCTGATGATTTCGCGGCTCACGGGATCTTCCAGGACAGTGCTCAGTGAGCTCGGCTCAAAAGCCGGATCCAGCATCTGGTCGAGGATGAACTGGTAGTGCAGGATATCCGCTTCGATATCGTTCAGGTTTTTGCTGTAGTTGACATAGAGCTGTGAGGCGGTATTGAGGTTGATGCCCTGGAATTCTGACTGCGGGCTCTGCAAGTGGGAGAGCCTTTCCTGCTGAAGCCGCTCTTCGATGGCAAAGAGGCGCAGCATATTGCCGAGATAAGCCTGAAAATTGGCCAGACAGGTTGCATGGCATGCCTGGCTGGATTCGCGTTCTTTCGCTGGCGCTTGCTGCAGGGCTTTTTCTGTATCGACCAGCTTGTCGCGCCATTCGCGGATCATGTATTTGGAATTTTTGAGCAGAGTGATAGAAGCGGGAAGAGGTTTTTGATCCTCGAGAGCTGCCAGAAGTTTTTTGGCCTCTCCTGATTGCATCCTCAGGGTCTCGAGCTTTTGCATCTGTTCGGCGAACAGCAGCTTCTGCGTCTTTGGATCCGCATTCTGGATATTGCGGAGAGCCATATCGATCGTGTCGGCGTGCTGCTTGTGCCGGCGCATTTCGGACAGGATCAGGTTGATATTTAAAGGATCTCCCGTCTCGATGCTGAGCCTGTCGTAGTTGGCCAGACCTTCGTTCAATGCCTTGTCAAGGCGCTTGAGCTCAAAATCGATCATCAGAAGCTTTTGAGAGAAAGATTGCTGGTTCTGGAATAGAAATTCAATCGTCGCCATGTTTTCGGAAAGGGCCTGCGCATGGTCGCGCATGATCTCATGTAATTTGACTGCGGTTTCATCCTGGCGCCTGTTCAGGTAAGCGACCTGCTCGCCCGTGATGCGTTGATGCTCTTCCCGAAGATATTTCTGATAGAGGGCCATAAGGGTATTCAGGAAGAGGGCTGCCTCCTGTCGATTGGTGTGGCGGAAAGAGAGATTCAGCAGTCCCTTGTCCATGTAGTCGGGCTCGGCATGGATTTTTGAGACGAGCTCTTCCGCAACCATGGAGAGAGGCTTTAAGTTCATTTTGAACTGGCGTTTGGAGATAGGAAGGGAGTCGGTGCGCAGCAGCGTGAAGGCAAAAGAGGGTCCTTGGAAGGGCACGCCGAGAGTGCCTGTGCCAAAGTCGCGGCGGGCTGGACCAGAGACCTGATAATGCTGCTCATCGACAAAGCGCAGGCGCAGCTGCAGGGGCGATTCCTCGTGGAATTCGATATCGCGCGCTTTGATGTATAGCGTAGGATCGGCCAGCAGGACCGTTTCGGAATCCGTGAGATGGGCATATTCCGCCACCAGATTTTTGGGGATGTTGCGCAGGATCAGCAAACGTATGCCCGTCGGGCCAATTTTAGCCTGAAGTCCCCGCTCCTGGATCGTCCTCTCGATTAGCTTGCGTGACTTCATGAGCGAGATGGCGGCGTTTTCATTCAGTTCGGGCATGCCGATGATCATCGCTAAAGAGGAGCTCTTGGCCGTCTCGTTAGTTTTGGCTTTCTCGCGAAAGGTGGCTTCGCTTTTGAATTCGACTGGGCGCGTCAGTGTGTATAGCAGGGCCAGGCTGGCAAAAGTCAGGATACTCGCAATGATTGCGCTCCTGGACCTTTTGCAGATGAGGAGGATGTCTGACAGGGTGATGAGAGGCTGCTCATGTTTCATATCAATCTGTGACCAGGTTGTAGATGGTGTATCCCGTCTGGAGCCCCTGCATGCTGGGGAAAAGCTGGCTGATAAACTGGTTCCACTCCGTGATGGGCTTTGCAGACACGTAGACAGTATCGCCAGGCATCAAGAGAAGGCTGTCGTTGGGCAGGTGAATAATATGTTTCCACGAGAGTATATAAATTTTGGGACACTGGAGGTTGCCCCGGATGACCTGGATACAGTTGCGGTCTCCCGTGTAGGGGATTCCCCGAGCTATAACCAGCGCCTCGCGCAGCGAAATGTAGCCGTAGGGCAGGTTGATCGGGCGCGGTTCGCCGACCTCGCCCATCATCATGACCGTGGCATCAGATGGGTTGGCGATGAAGATCTTGTCCCCTCCGTGCATGACGACGTTTTGCGACATGTCGCCCTGGTTAACCAGTTGATGAAGATCGAGGGCCATAGGCTTGCCATTCCTGACGACATAGCTCATGAAGAGATTGGCTTGAGGCATCATCTTTGCTTTGGCCAGAACCTCATAGAGGCGGATCTTGCCGTCGACAGGCACTGTGGGAGTCTGGACGAGACCGGCGAGCTCGACCTTGCTCTTCAATCGGTCCTTATAGTTCACAAAGACCTCAACGTCTTTGATATGGTCGCGGAATCTGCCCTGGATTTTCTCTTTGGCCTCGTCCAGAGTAAGCCCTGCGACTTCAACAGAATCCACATCGGGAATGTCGACGCGCCCACGCGTCACCTTAAAGCCGCCTGTGCTCTGATTGATCGACTGGAAGGCCCCCATCAGATCTTTGCGCGTGGGGTGGAAGATGACAATGTTGAGCAAGTCGTCTTCGGCGATGACATCCTTGTATTCCTCCATGGCGTCGCATGGAAGCTCTTCAACATCAATGCCTTCCATCTCAAGGATAGCCAGTTTGCCCTGCCTGATCTTGTAGGAGTCGATCACGAATTCATCCGCCCCAAGAATATCGTAGTCGCAACAGGGGCTGGAACAGGAGGACAAGGCGATGAGAAAGAGGAGCAATAGAGCAGGCATAGATCTTTTGGCTGTTTCCCAGAGAGAAAATAAGATAGAAATCGAGGTCATAGGTGAGAATATTAAATGGATCTGCCTAAAAATACAAGCGGGAGAAAGCTGAAGAATTTATTTGAGTATTTGTCGATGCATCTATATAAGAAAAAATTAGAAGAGGGCAACAACCCTAACACATCAAGGAGAAAAAACACATGAAGAAAAAATCAGCATTAATCACAACAGCAGCTTTCGGACTCGTCGCCGGCAGCATGGGAGCCCTCCAGGCAGCAAATCCACCCACCTGTGTGATGCCAACACAAAGCCAGATCAGCTCAGTGTTCGAGCAGCTCGATCAGGCTCACCGGGACATGTTCAATACGTTAGATTGCGAATCGCAAAACCTGGCGGTGAAATGGATCGAACAAACCTGCAAAGGCCAAAACTCTTGCAAAGGTCTCAATACCTGCAAAACGGATAAGAATTCCTGTGCTGGCCAAGGGTCATGCAAAGGGACATCGACAGGACCGTTCAAAGACAAAAATGAGGCCGTCGAACTGGCTAGAAAAATGGCTCAAAAACGTGGTCGTGTGTAATAGAACGTCCTTGTTCTATCGAATTTCTATGGGGTCATTCATGACCCCATTTTTATTTAGGTTTAAACTTTAAGATACGTCTGCGGCAGAGGCAAAGGATTTTTGAAGCGTACAGACGAGGCAATCTTACCCGCATAGCAGACGCCTGTCGTCAAACTGGTGACCCAGCGGCCGAGGAAGAAGAAGGCGGATACGGTTGCGACAGACAATCCCAGCTGGGGAGCTAAGAATAGAGCGACGCCCAGCTGCAGCAGGTTATTGAAGGCCAGCACGACCGCTTTTGAAATATCATACCAGCGGCCCGCCGTCAACTTCTGACGTTCCCGGTCTGCATTGGCGGCCTTGATTTCACATTTCGTCCATTTATAGCTAACAACTTCCCGCAATGATTTCAGTTCAGGATGGTTCCAAACCTCTTTGCGTGCGGCTTTCTGGCGCAGCCCGGACAATTGCCCGTTCAGGTCGGCAACTTCCTGGGTCAGCCGTCCGCTTTTCACAGGATCGGCGCCAGACAATTGGGTAAGCAAGGAGTTCTTTTTGTCTTCGAGCTTAACAATGTCCTTTTTCAGCTGATGGATCTGCGCGGATTTTTCCGCGGGTGTCTTTTTGCTGTACTCTCTTCTGAGCTGTTCAATTTGGCTCAGCTCTTGAGGGGAGAGGCTTTCGGTTTTCTGAAGCTGCCTTTGTAGCTTAGCCAGGGGCCCCTGCCTGTCGAGGCGGCTCCGATACCTGCGCATAGTTGCGACAACTTTAGTTCGTTCTATCCCTGCACCTTTTGCGCTGCAAGTCCCACCCCAGATGGTGAGTCCCTCTTTAAATCTCTCTATTCCAAAGGGAGTGGCGCCGACCATGGCGGCCCATTTCCCCAAATTGAGCAGTTTCCAGCTGTTGGGGATAAGCAGCAGGCCATCTATCGACAAGTAAACTGTAGTAGCGAGCTTGCTCCAGCGTTTCCAGCGATTTTTTTCGTTTTGCACCTCGGCCCGAATGGAGAGCCATCTGTCGGGGAGATCGACGACGGTTCCCAGCTGTTTGATGAAAATTCCAATGGCTTCGAGGGGTTTAATTGCAGTTGCGATCCATTGGCTGGCGGGCAGCAAACCTTGGAAATTTCTGGGCAGCATTGTGACAACTCTGGGGGTGTCTAAGGCAAACCAGATAAAGGAAAGGGCCGCGTTCGCACTACGCTGCAGCTCAGCGATCGTGTTAGTGCACTCCCTGCGCCAATTAATTTTTGAAGGTTTCATTTTATCGCCTTTTGCGAAGGATGGGTTTTCCCTGCCAGAGATGCTCCTTGACGTTGGCGGAGATCTGACTGGGGCCCGCCTGGTGATAGGCTAGACAGGGATTGAGCGCATACACTTTGTGCAGGAAATGGATCCTGCTGATAGCAAGGTCGACGGGTTCAATCCTTTTGATCGCAGGATTTTCAATTTTTGAAAGCTGCTTAAGCAGGGGCGCATACATCGTATGGTTGACCGCGTAGGCTGCGGCACATGAGGTGAGCCTCAGACGACGAAGATGGGGCGAAAAGGGTTTTGATTGCTTGGATGAATTGACGAGAAAGTAGAGCATATCCCAGTTATCAGGCACTTCTGAAAGCGCTTTGCGCAATATACGGCCTGTGCCTTTTCGAATTGCAGTTCTTCTTCTCCTGTCAACAATGCCAAACCCGACATCATCTTCAAGAATGAGCACGCGGCTGTATTTGCGTACTTTCTCAACAGAATTCTGCACCAGTTGTTGATTGTCCGAGGTTTTTGCTGCAGCAAGTTCCGCTAGAGCCTGATCAAATTTCTCTTTGATGTTTTTAATGAGTCTGTAGTGACTCAGATAGCATCCAGTCTCTCCCTGATGAACCCGATCAAGAGCCGCTTTCCCCTTCCTGGTTTTAT
>JAJFUZ010000101.1 GCA_021372155.1 Parachlamydia sp.
TCGGGTGGCGCAAAAAAGGGCGCGTGGAAGAAGGGAGTGCTTTCAATTGCGTTTTGACAATGTCCCCATTTTCATAGTGGATGAGGATGGCCTCTTTTTCAATGAAAGGGGTCACATGGGCAATCCTCCCTTTATCTAGATGGATGCGCCGATTTTCTTCATTCTTAACGACAATTTTGTCTGCTTCATTTTTAATTGTTACTTCGATAATGCATTTTGCAATTTTGTTATAGTAATAAATCGAGTTATTTCTATCATTTGTGAAACAAGCCCATTCAATATCTAGATGTTGTTTATTAATCAACGGCTTAATAAGCCTCTCGCTGGTTGCTAAACACCATACATAGAGGGAGTGAGCCGTTCCTGCGAGAATTAACCTCCCTCTCTCTGAATAATTGAGGAAGAGTAGTTCTTCTTTGGTTTCTAAGATCCATCCACTCCCATTTAAAGATTCTCCACGGTTGTTTTTCCAAACGACTTCTTTTTTATTTTGCACAACTAGATAGGAGGCCTCTCGATCTGTATTTGCTGGCAAAAAAAGAAAAGGGGATTTTTCCTTAGGATCTACGTCAATAGCTTGGGGATCGGTAGAATGAGAATAAGAAAATAGATTCAAAACGTTGAAAGGGATAATTTTTCGATTCCCATCTGCATCTTGAATGAACAAAAAATCACGACTTAGGGCACAGTGAATTTTCACAATAGGGCTTACACCAAAGCCTAGTTTTTTTGCTATAGTTTGACCTGACTTAATATTTTCAATACCAATTATACCATTGCTAAGGCCAATAAAAAGAATTTGTTCCCCTGTTGTGCTTGGTAAAAATTCAAGCGCTGTGATATTACACGTAGTTCTAGAAAAGGTCCTAAGAAGAGTTTCTTTTAAAAGACTCTCGCTGCCAAAGGGGCAATATTTAATTCCAGTGCCTCTATTTGTTTTGCTCTCGAAAGCGACTATAGAACAATCGGGTGTATAAGCTACCAGTCTTTCCACGGTTCCTTGCTTTAGTAATTCTAAGGAGGAGATGTCGAGTCCTTCAAGATCGGTATGGTGAAAATCGGTATCCACTAAAGAGGCGCCCCCTAATTTGGCATGGCGTAACGATGCTCCTGGGAATTTAGCGCCATCCAATATGGCCTCTCGTAGGTCGACCCCTTCGAGATCCACATTGGGAAATTTCATGCAACTAAAGCTAACTTTAGCAGTTTTTAGGATTTCCATTAGATTGCAATTTAGCGTTCTTTTTTGTAAAACAGAGAGATTTCCTCGAGGAGAGAGTATTTGCTTAAAGTAGATTTGTCGATTTATTTGTTTAATAAATCCAACTCCCATTACAGGATCGGTATGTTCGCGGATAGTGACTTTTGCTCTAGAAAAAGAGTTGAACCGCTCGTTGTGCTGGTCAAAAAGGGGCTGGCATAAAAGATGGATTTTGCCATCTTGCTGCAATTCAGCTGTAACATTACCCAAATATTTTTTCAATTGAATATAGGAATAAGGGGCAAAATCCCATACCACTTCTGGACGTCTAGTGTCAGAAGGGGTGCTTATTTGGACAGGGGTATTATTATTTTGGAGGTCGATTTTTATTGACCATTCAGACAAATTGCCACATCCATTGAGGTAGATCCTTCGATTTGTTTCACACGACATGGGAACCCTCTAGTGCGCTTTGGAGGTAGTGTCAAATTTGTACGGATCCTCTGTCAATATGGTAATCACATGCTCCGCTTTGCCCGGATCTTCGCGCAGCCCTTGGATAAAGAGCCAAAAATTGGCGTGAATATATTGAAGATGCTGCCCGCGTTTGGCAATGGGGCAACATCTGTTATAAAAGTACTCAAGGTCGTCTGCTCCTAATACCGCTTTGATTCTACCATTTAATTCTGTCTCATCGAAGGGCTTATTAGGGAGTTGTTCCCACTTGCGTCTAATGCCCGCACCAACTTCATTTAAATCAGAGAGGGGGATTCTGGGGATTCGCAGATGGGAATCTTTACTTAGATCAGATGCTAAGCTAGCCTTGGAGTCCTTTTCGTTTCCCTGCTTTTTATAGAGGTCAAAGAGTTCGTGGATTTTCATATTGCGGAAAACGAATTCCCGTTTATTCACTTTTTGAAAATGGTCTCCACTGAGAGATTTGCGCTGGGCGTTCAGTTCACGGTAGATGGTCAAGCAAAACAGGGCGAGGGTAAATTCACTTTCTGAATAGGTAATTGTACCTCCCTCTAGCATTCTTTTATTTTCGATTGCAGGCAATGTGCGGGTACTTTTAGCATGGTATAAAGGAGTCTTGGTTATTTTTTTAACAGTGGGAGCTTTTTCTTCATAGGAATCATAGTTTTCTACTTCCCATGGAGAGGGATGTCCAGCAGCTCTTGCACTATCTAGCTGTTTTTGCCAACCCGCACGTTTTTGGTATTTATCAAATGGAGCTAACGTGACTTCACAAAACCCTTGTTTACCTGCTCGGGGCCATAGCAGTTTTTTTTGTTCTTCATCCATGGTATTGCGGCACATGATGGCAAATTTCCACAACCCTTTGACATCGAGCGTTTGATTCAATTCAACAAGGCTTTTATTGAGAATGCCCACCTCATCAAGGGATTCAAAGATAAAGATCAAACGACTTTTTTGAAAGTATGAGAGATTATTGATTAAACCCCGACTTTGGAAATAATCGCTCACGGCTGTAGCGATCTCTTTAAACTGCGGAAGGTTAATAATAATAGGAATATAATCCCCATCTTGGTAGTCTTTCCACAATTGCTTCATGAGTTCCCGGATTGTAAACGTTTTACCGCTACCGGGTTGTCCTGTTATCAAGAGCACTTTGTTGCGATCAACCTCCCCTTGTTTTAAGGTTGGATAGAGGAAACTATGAAAATAACCCTCAAAGAGTGCTTTTGTATGGTCTGTAGTAATTACTTTGAGGGGGACATAATTCTCTTCTTCTTCCACTAAAATGGGGTCATTGACCACTTCAAGGCGCAGCATCTGAACCGATTCTCTCCAAGGGCAAGAGTTCAAGGCCATGCCCAGTAAACTGGATGGGCTAAGCGTGGGTGGATCGCGAGGAATGTAGCAATCTTTGACTCCTTTACGAGGAAGTTCCAGATCATACAATTTTGCTTTCCTAAGACTATCAACGACCTGATCACAAACGTCCAAAAATTCATCGGCCTTATGGCGCACGACCAAGTTGGGATGGCGGGTTGAAGCGCTGATTAAGGCGTTGATAATGTCTATCTGCAAAGTCTGATAGTTGGTGGCTCCTTCGGTTTTCCCACACTGAATTTCATCTCCGGCGATTTTAATCAAATTTTGAAAATGGCTAACAATAGAAGTCTCGATTTTGAACCATTTTTTCCCTTCAACGCCTGGAAGATTGTCAATGAATATCCTTTGAAGGATATCCATGATTGCAAGTTCCCTCATCCCTTCTTTCTTTTCATCGGTTATGAGGATCTCCCCCTCTTCACATTTCTTCAAAAGGTTGCTCAATAATTCCACCAAACCCGAAACAAAAAACGGGTCGTGAGTGGGATAGGAATTTAAAAGATCAATCGCTTCTGTTTGAGCTCCTTTTTCTTTCTCAAAGCGTGATTTTTCATTGGGTGTGCTTGGCTGAGGCCATGTTTTCTCAGATTGTTTTAGAAGGGCATTTAATCCCAGCAACATGGGCAGCCCCTGATGCATCTGATCGACCAAGTTTTGTTTCAGGCTAAAATAAAGCCCTGGCCATTCAGACAAAACGATTGTCGTTTCAATTTTATTGACCTGTTTGACCGCTTGTCCCCCCTTTTCGACCACTTTTTCAGCGATAGAAATGATTGTGGGCGCAGCCTCTTTAAAGAGTTTAATAAAACCCTTGAAACTGTGATTGACACCGGTAAAAGCGTCTTTTATTTTCGTTATATCTTTAGAAGAATAGACCTCTGCGAGTTTGGAAAAGCCTAAAACCAAGTAGCCTGTATAGCGAGCAAAGGCGTGCCAAGAGCTTTCATTATTTTTGATCAGGTTGAGGAGGTAATAGTTGTATTCGCTCAAGAATGCTACTTTGGGATCACTATGGCGGCGATAGCGTTTGAGAGTTTCCAATAAGGGCGCCTGCACATGCTCCCTTGAGATATTGCGCATTTTGGATTTCAGCATCAACTCCAACAAAGAGGCTAGGGTACGCAAGACTTCGATCGCCTCCTGTTGCGCTGAGCGGATTTGCTCAGGTGTAGCTGCGCCGAAAACTGCAGCATTTTCTGGAGGCAGGGCATCCCTTAATACAGCTAGTATGCGTTGTATCGTTCCTGTTGTGAGTCGCGCACCCT
>JAJFUZ010000102.1 GCA_021372155.1 Parachlamydia sp.
CCTTTAGGGAATCCGACCATTTTTGTGGAGAAATAGGAGCTACATCCATGCAAAATACTCCATATATTACAATTAATTTATAGCATAAATTTAATTTTATATAAATAAGCTGTCGATTGGATAGCAACCAGAAAACAGAAGGATTTTGAGGGAAGAGGGGCGATCGATAATCATATCCTCTAAGATTGGATGGAGGGGATCTTAAACAATTTCGCGACGCTCATCCTCAGGATATGCATCTTTACGGGCAATAGCTGCTTAGGTAGCGGGGGAGCGATCTGGAATAATCGCGACAGCACTCTGAACGTCGATACCCTGATCATGAAAAATATGGCCGCTCCTTGGGCCCAAGGAGCGGCTATTGACAATTCCGCGGGCGGCGAATTGACCATCGACAACTGTCAAATTCACTGGAACCGCCCTGATAATGTCGTCAATGCGCCAGCTTCAGCATTATAGCTGAAAAAGAGGGCATGATCTGGAAAAATGACCTCAATACAGGGGCGTTTTCCTGATCATAATAATCTTCTGGAGACGGGTTGGCAGTATTGACCACCCACTTCCAGGTTCTTCCATTTTCCGGCTTTGGTATTTCAAGCTCGACAGGTTTGTTCTGGGCGTTGAAGGCGATATAGAGATCCTCTTTTTGCTCAGGATCTTTCTCAGGGTCAAGGAGGGCGAAGGCAAAAAACTGATTGTGGGTGCCCCAATCGGGATTGAAAGGCTCCAGGCCATGCCACACGATCTCTCCATTATCTGAAAAGAATTTCGTGCGCTTGAGCAGCGGATGGGTTTTGCGGAAGTGGATCAGCTTCTGATAAAAGCGGTAAAAGCCTCCGTTCTTGTCGAGTTGATTCCAAAGATACCAGTTCTTTTCATCATCGAGGCAATAGGTATTATTGTTGCCCAGCTTGGTATGCCCATACTCATCGCCCATCAGAAGAAGGGGCACGCCTTGTGAAATCATGAGGACAAGGTGGAAGTTGCGCATCTGGCGCTGGCGCAGGATGCGGACGTTCTCCTTCTCGCTCGGCCCCTCGACACCACAATTCCAGCTGTCATTCTGAGGATTGCCGTCGTGGTTGTCCTCCCCATTTTCCAGGTTGTGCTTGACGTTATAGGAGACCAGATCGCGCAGGGTAAAACCGTCGTGCACGGTCACAAAATTGACGCTGCAGGTGGGAGAATGCCTCCAGTACAGATCCTGCGATCCGCAGAGGCGCGTGACGAAATCTCCTTTTATCCCAGGCGTGCCTTTGATAAATTGACGGACAGAATCGCGGTATCTGCCATTCCATTCTCCCCACCGAGGCGAGGAAGGCCAGAAATTGCCGACATTGTAGAGGCCTACGGCATCCCAAGGCTCTGCGAACAGTTTGATATTGGCCAGCAGAGGGTCGTCTGTGATCGCCTCAATCAAAGGAGCAAACTCCAGAGGCTGGCCCTGCCTGCCTCGAAGGAGAGCAGAGGCGAGGTCGAAGCGGAAGCCGTCGACATGCATCTCCAGAACCCAATAGCGCAGGCAGTCCAGGATGAATTGGCGCACAACAGGATGGTTGGCATTGAAGCTATTGCCGCATCCGCTGTAGTCAGAGTAGTTGCCGTTGGGATCCAGGAGATAGTACACAGCAGGATCGATTCCCTTGAAGGAGAGCATTGGCCCCTCATGATTTCCTTCTGCTGTGTGGTTGAAAACAACGTCGAGATAAACCTCAATGCCATTTTTATGCATCTCGCGGACGAGGGTTTTGAACTCACGCGTGGCAGCTCCGAGCTTGTCCTCGGTTGCATAGCGGTTCATCGGGGCAAAAAAGTTGACTGTCGAATAGCCCCAGAACTGGTAGAGGGGCTTGTGGGTGTTTGGATTGATCCGCTTGTTCTCCTGTTCGTCAAACTCCTGCAGCGGCAAGAGCTCGATGGCGTTGATGCCAAGCTTGACGAGTTCGGGGATCTTTTCCACCATCCCCAGGAAGGTGCCGGGATGTTTCACATGGCTAGACGGGTGTTGGGTGAAACTGCGCACATGCGCTTCGTAGATGATCAGATCCTGGATGGGAATGCAGGGCGGCTCTATATCCTGCCAGTCGAACGGTTCGCTCTCCATCAGGAGCGCTCCCAGGGGCTGGTAGGGCCCCTGACGCGTTCCCCACTGGATGCCTGTTGCTACTTCGCGCGCATAAGGATCGAGAAGAGGGGTATCCCCGATAAAGTAGGCATAGCATGTATCGGGAGTGAGACCCTTGACCAGGATATGCCAGACACCGCCTGTTTGATTGACTGCTGGGTCCAGAGTGATTTTGGCAGTCAGCTCATGTGTTTGCCGATCAAATAAGCCAAGTGCAACCGAGTAAGCAGAATGGGAAGACAGGGCAAAATTGATCCCATCTCCTTGACGTGAAACACCATAAGGGCGCGGGAAACCGCGTTCGGTCTGATACGGTTGCATGGCCTCACCATAGAGGGCAGTTCAAATATGTACAATAGAGCTAGTTGCAAAACTCCATTTGGAGGCAAATTCGCGCTTTGACAACCGGTTCGAAATCCTTCGCAAGTTGCCTACTTTCAATCAAGTATGCCAACTTGCGAAGAATTTGAACCGGTTGCCAAATCATCGAATTTGTTCTCCAAAGCGAGCTCTGCAAGTAACTCTGTAATTTTTGTTACACTCTAGTTACAATTAAATTGTTTTGTAAAATAATTGCTTGTAATTATCAAATCACAATATAATCAAAATTATGAAAGATGTGTAAGGATCGCATATTGGAGCAAAAGGAGTGCGCGAAAGCTATTTACTTTTAATGTGAATCTAAGGCATTGTAACACTATTAATGAGTTTAAGATCCTTGACCAGCGAACGAAAAAATAGCGATGGTCAAAGCAAAAGCTAATTTTTAGGAGGTTGTATATGTCTCTCGAAAACGCAAAAGAAAACCTCAAGGAGTTCGGAAAAGAACTTGGCCTTGAGGGGCTTGAATTTGACGAAAATAACACGTGTATCCTGGGAATCGACGATGAGTTTTCCCTGCACCTGACCTATGAACCCAACTCCAAACGCCTTTATCTCTATTCGCCTCTGCTAGACGGCCTCCCACGCGACGACAAAACACGTCTGCGCCTCTATGAGCGTCTGCTCGAAGGGTCGATGCTTGGCGGTCAGATGGCTGGTGGCGGCGTCGGCGTTGCTGTCAAAGAAGAGCTGATCCTGATCCACTGCACGATCGACATGGAGCACGCGGTCTCCTCCGCTCTGCGCGCTTTTGCGCCTCTCTACGTCGAGACTGTCGAAAAATGGCGCAAGATCTGCTCCGAAGTTGCCGAAGGGCGCGATGATGGTGCCAAAACAGCCACTTCTGCTCCAACGATGACTCCAGGCGGCAAAGGTCCTGGCTTCATTAAGATTTAATCTTGAAGGCGCCATTCTCGCTTTATTGCGGGAATGGCTACACAAAAATCTTGCAGGGATTTGGTCCTTTCGAGTATGTTCCCATGCCGCATTTTAACCACTCTTAGGTTTATCGCATGAATACCATCACTATTATTGGCCATCTGGGGGCAGACCCAGTGACGCGCTTTACAGCAAGCGGACAGAAAGTCACGACCTTTACTGTGGCAACGAAAGGCCGCAAAGGGGGCAACGATGTCACCATCTGGTTCCGCATTACAGTCTGGGGCGACCGTTTTGACAAGATGATTACCCATCTGAAGAAAGGCGGCGCCATCATTGTCGTCGGAGAACTGCAACCTGCCGAAATCTGGACCGACAAAGAGGGGCGTCCCCAAGTCACACTTGAAGTGACAGCCTCCTCGCTCCACTTCTCTCCTCTTGGCCGCGGCCAGAATCAGGAGCAGCAAGGGCAACAGCCTTATGCCAAAGGAGCTCCCGCGCAGAGTGAAAGCTTTGGCGAGCAGACTTTTTCAGGATCGAATTTCGGTTCATCCGCGAAAGAACAATCCCTTGAAGACGAAATGCCCTTTTAATCTATGATGCGTTTTGCAGCTGCTCCCCATGTTGAGAAGAGGCCTGTCGCCGAAGTAGTGGTTTTGCCCTGCTTTCAGGAGAAGGGGCATGCGCGCCCGGTTCTTGAGGTCAGATCGCTTCAACCCTATACGACGGCACCCTTAACCCTCAAGGATTTTACCGGCAAAGAGGGGGAGCTGCTCTATGTCTATACGAAGGATCAGCCTGAAAAGAGGCTGGTCCTTTTAGGTCTCGGCGCAAGAGAAAAGGTGACCACAGAAACGCTCAGGCGCGCCTACGCCTCTTTTGCGAAGTCCTGCCATCCGCGCAAGATTAAAATGGCCAATCTGATTGTTCCCGAAGTCCAGGAGCTGAGTCCAGAATCCGTTTTGCGCGGCATTTTAGAGGGTATTTTGCTTGCTAACTACAGGTTCGACAAGCTCAAAGCAGAAAGCAACCATGCGACTGTCCTTCTGCAGAAAATCTGTCTCGTGGGCGTCAATAAAAGCGTTTTGCCCTTGGCAGTAAAGCATGCCAGCATCTGCGAAGGGGTCTATTTGGTCCGCGATCTGGCCAACAGCAATGCAGACGAGGTCACGCCCCAGTATCTGATTCAGGCGGCCCAGAAGTTGGCTAAACGCGAATCGGCCGTCAAAGTGACTGTTTTCAATAAAGCGCGCCTGATAAAAGAAAAGATGGGATTGATTCTCGCTGTCGGACGCGCTTCGCAGAATGAGCCTGCGATGATTTTCCTGGAGTATAATGGACTGCCCAAGGGGCTATCCAAACACGGTGCTAAAGAGAAAGACCACACGGTCCTGGTTGGCAAAGGAATCACTTACGACACCGGCGGACTAAACCTCAAGTCCAGCGGCATGGAGACGATGAAGTGTGACATGGCAGGCGCAGCCGTTGTCCTGGCTGTCATTTCCGTGGCTTCCGCCCTTAAGCTCCCGATCCATCTCACCGCAATCCTGGCCACTGCCGAAAACTGCATCTCCTCCAGCAGCTATAAGCCGGGCGATGTCTATAAGGGCTACACAGGCAAAACGGTCGAGATCACTAACACTGATGCAGAAGGGCGCCTCGTCCTGGCCGATGCCCTGGCTTATGCGGCCAAAAAACTCAAGCCCACCCGCATCGTCGATGTAGCCACCCTGACGGGCGGCGTGGACGTCGCCCTCGGCAACGAGGCGACGGGCCTCATGTCCAATAACGATGCTCTCGCAGATCTGCTCATCCGCGCCGGCAGCGAGACCTTTGAGCGCGTCTGGCGCCTGCCTATGCACGAAGAGTATCGCGACCTGCTCAAATCCGATGTGGCCGATCTCAAGAATGCCGCCGGCCGCTCAGCGTCTCCCATTACGGCCGCAACCTTCCTCAAAGATTTCATCAACGACATCCCCTGGGCACACCTCGACATCGCCAGCACAGCTTTTTTAAGCGAAGCGAAGCGCTACCATCCCAAATTTGCGACGGGAGTGGGTGTGCGTCTTCTGATCGAGTTTCTAGAACATCTGTAAACCCAAAAGGGGGGTAATTATGCAGTGCAGCAATGGAGCTATTTCCATCCCGCTCTATTTTCAGCCTTTTTCCTTAAGAAGCAGACGTCATTTTGAAGCCAATAGGCGCGAAGGCCTGGAAAATATCCGTGAGTTATCCAAAGCTATTGGAACAGGTGTTGCAGCGGGTGTACGCAAAATCGGTTCAGCGACGCACTCCGTTGATTTAAAGACGGGTTTCAAGGTCTTACTTTTCGGCTCCCTCTTTTTTGCCCTCTGCGCTGCGGCAGCGGCCAGCGCTGCACAGCCCAATGCAAGTGGCAATACGACCATTTACGATGCCTATAAAGTAGAAATCAAAGAGCCGCCAGCCCCCGCGTTTTATGAAAAAACGCCTCCTCTGCGCACAGAACTTCCCAACCGCCATAAAAATGAACCGGACGGTATCTATCGCTGTGTGGATGATGCATGTGAGAAGGTTGAATCTATCGCATTGCCGCCCTCTCCCGCCACATCCAGCAAACACACGATGGCCTGGCACGTTGCGAAAATAACGGAAGATTCTACCGTCAGCTTCAACCAGGCGCCCATCAGCCAGGAAATTCGCAATGAGATTCAAGCCCTTTTGCTCGCGGCAGAGAATCTGCAAAATAAGCAACTCTTTAACGGGATCAACAATTTAGTCAACCGTCTCGACGTATTGCCTTTGATCAAATTGATTGAGCATTGCTGGATGATCGTCAACGAGAATCTCTATGAAGGCGCCTATTCGGCTCCTCAGAAAATCGCAGCGATTCAGAGCTGGCGTGATCTGAGCAATACGGCCCAGTTTTACCGTGTGGCCAACGTAATGAAAATCCCTCCAGAAAGTCCCAATGACCCTGTCCATCTCACTGTGACACAAGCGATAAACAGTGCCTACAGATGTGATTTTGATGCAGCCAAAAGGGCCTACAAAAGCCTTGATATTCACAATGTTCCAGTCGCAATCAAATATAATACAGCCGCTCACATTGTGAATTTGGCTCATATGCGTTTTAACATTCCTATGCCAACATTCGATCCGCATCGTCCCAACGAAATCAACGAATGGAATACCAAGGCAAAGCCTTACAATCGGCTGATCAACTTTTTCAAACGCGAGGAAGATCGGCTTTTACCAGAATTGATGAAACAAACCAAGCGAAACAAATAAAATAGTTTAGCTGACCAATAGCGGCCTTCTGGATGGATTGGCCGCACGCATGAGTTCGGCATATTTTTCAATGCTGGGGCGTACCTTAGCTCTCTCATAGCGTGCGTAGGCATTTGGAGAGCTGGATTGAGGCTAATGCCAAAAGGTGGGTTGCCAGTATTGGTCTGTCAGTTTTTCGAGAGTAACTCCTACAAGCCTCAGAGGGCTTTTTCCATCATAAACGCGAGAAAAAAGGAGCAGCATCTCCTCTTTGAGATAGAGGTAATCATTTGTATGATTCACAAATGTGATTGAGCGCGTGATTGTCGTGAAGTCGGCAAAGCGCAGCTTCAAGCTGAGACCTCGTGTTCGCATGCGGTGGGAGCGTAGTCGCTTGTAGACTCTCTGCAAAAGGTCGACCAGAGCTTCCTGGAGCAGGGTGCTGTCGCTGAGATCTTTCTCAAATGTCTCCTCGCCGCCAATGGATTTGGGAGGCTGTTCGCTCGTTTCGACAGGGCGGTTATCTTTGCCGATGGCTGCCATGTAGATCCAGTAGCCATGGGCACCGTAGAGCTGCACAGCCTGGTCCAGCCCCATCTCCTGAATCTGCGAGACTGTCTTGATGCCCTCGCGATTCAAAAAGGCCTGTGTCTTCACGCCGACACCTGGAAGGCTTTCGATGGGAAGGGGAGCAAGAAATGCGACTTCTTGGCCTGCTGGTACCTCGAAGAGGCCATTAGGTTTGGCGTGGCCAGAGGCGATTTTGGCGATGAGCTTGTTGGAGCCAATGCCGACAGAGATGGTGAGCTTGGTGCTCTCAAAGACCCGTCTGCGCAGGAGCTGGCCCAGTTTGAAGGCTCCGCCATTCTGGTCAGCGCAATCGGTCACATCCATGTAAGCCTCATCGATGCCGACAATTTCCACGTGAGGAGTTAACTCCAGCAGGATTCCCATCACTTGTTCAGAATAGTCGCGGTAGAGATCGAAGTGGCCATGTACAAAAATGCCATGGGGACAGCGCTTTTTGGCTTCGAAGAGCGACATCGCGGAACGCACGCCATAACGGCGCGCTTCATAGGAGCAGGTGGAAACGACCCCGCGTTTAGATGGGTCTCCACCAACGATGACGGGTTTGCCCTTTAAATCGGGATTGAGGACAACCTCGACGGAAGCGAAGAAGGCGTCGAGGTCGACATGCATAACGATGCGCTCATTCATGCACATATCATAATCGATTGACGCGTCAAATGCCTAGGATCTAGTGGTAAAAAACGAGATTTTGATTTTACTAAATTTATTTGGTAATATGGAATAAACGACATAAAAGGGTGTTCGATGAAATACCACTTCAAAGTTCATAAAGAAGGCAGTGGATTTTGGGCAGAGTGTATGGAATTATCCGGCTGCCTGACTCAAGGCGACTCGATGGAAGAGCTTCGCAAGAATATGCAAGAAGCTTTGAATCTCTATATCGATGAGCCGTCAAATTCCAAAAAATTGGCAGCTCTTCCTGACGATTCCATTGTGCCTTCTCGCAATGTTGTAGAAGTGCAGGTAGATCCATCCATTGCATTTGCATTCATGGTGAGATATTCCAGAATTAAGCATGGAATGACTCAGCAAGAAGCAGCAAAAAAGTTAGGTTTCGTAGGGTTGTATAGCTATCAACGTCTCGAAAACAAAAAATGTAATCCTACATTGAAAGTTCTTTATAAAATCAAGAAGGCTTTCCCAGATTTTTCAGTCGATTTTGCTCTCAGTTGCTAGGAAGCAATATAGATCACAGCTTGGGGATTTTTTTCGAAGGATGCATCGATAATTTGAATGTTTGAAAACCCAGCCTTTTCCAAAAACAACTCCATCTCATAGCGGTAATACCATCTGAAAGCATATTCCTCCTCTTCTGTGAGGATAAGCTGGCCGTCCGCCCATTTTTCATAGATGGTTTGGCACATTTCCACCTGATCTTTAAAATGAAATGTTACCTGAGACCGGTTGATGATTGCAGAGCCATCCGGGGAGTGGGCTGTCCGTTCGGAGGGGATTGCCTTGGATTGATCGGAAAGCAGATCGCCCTCAATCGTGTCTTTAATCTCATCCCAAGGCACGAAGGTTTCGATAATCAGCCTCCCGGCGGGCAAGAGATGCTGGCGCAAATTCTTTAAGACTTGGAGAGCCTCTGAACGATCGGAAAACAACTGAAAAGATCCGAAGGCAACGAAGATCTGGCAATAGTTTTTTGGCAAAGAGAGGCTTTTTAGGGATTGGTTGTACAGCTGAGCGATGAGCCCCTGTTCTGCGCAACGCTTCGAACAGCTCTCCAGCATGTGATGGGAGTTGTCACAACCATCGATTTACAGACCAGCCCGGAGCAGGGGAATCAGGAGTCTACCTGAGCCGCACATTGCTTCTAGAATAGGGGCTTCTAGAATAGGGGCTTCGAGAACAGGTCCATCATCCTGGCGCAAAAGAGTATAGTAAAAAGCGACTTCCTTCG
>JAJFUZ010000129.1 GCA_021372155.1 Parachlamydia sp.
GATTTAGCCGATTCTACTTTGCTGGAAAGACTTTCGGATGCGTCGTGTCTGACTTTTTTGAAACCTAATTTGCCTGTCAGCTGGTCGTGATTTCCTCTTTTGGATACTCCGTTTGGAGAATTACTCCAGCCACTTTCTTGAGAAGGTTTTATCGGGGAACCAGATAACGAATTAGGTGAAAAAGTCATAACCTAAACCTTGCCTTTATCTTTAAAATAACAAAAAAAATATTTTTCTGAAAGCAAATTCTAAAAGAATAGGAATTTTAACCCCTTTTCGAGTATGAGGGAGCCTTCTTGCTCCCATTCTCTCACAACACCGTACGGGACTGTATCATGGAAAATAAAGAAGTTAATATAAGTACCATAATATAGGAGACAAGAATTATAAATTTATAAACCCTTGATAAAATGAACGGTATAATTGGGATTGACCATTATGACGGGCTTAAGATCGGCCGCAATTTCACTAATTGGATTTTCAGCTAGGTATAATTCAAAATATTTTTTATTAGCCATTTTTTCTCTTGCAATCTGGCAAATAACTGGAGGAAGTTTTGTAAATTGATTGTATGCCATCTTCACACACCGAAGTTTTGAGAGAGAGCGAAGAGAATCAGGGAGAGAAGTCAGTTCATTGACGCTGATTTGAAGAGTTTCCAAGTTAGTTAAAAGGCCAATTTCTTCTGGAAGTTCTTTCAAGCTGATACCGCTTAAATCCAATACCTTAATCTGCAACAAATATTCCAAACCTTTTTCTTCACAAGCCCGGACTAGCTCTTTTAATGGTCTTCTGTTAATTTTTTCACTGATACCTTTTAAAGAGGCAAAAAACCTTTCTATTCCTTCTAACTTAAATTTAGACTTAGGATTTTGTTTGATTTTCTTTAAGGAACTATCCGCTGTTACAAGAGACTCGCCACCATTTTGCTGAGCTGATTTAGCCGATTCTACTTTGCTGGAAAGACTTTCGGATGCGTCGTGTCTGACTTTTTTGAAACCTAATTTGCCTGTCAGCTGGTCGTGATTTCCTCTTTTGGATACTCCGTTTGGAGACTTATTCGAGCCACTTTCTTGAGAAGGTTTTATCGGGGAACCTGAAAACGAATTAGGTGAAAAAGTCATAATCTTAACTTTGCCTTTAACTTAAAAATAACAAAAAAAAATATTTTTCTAAAAGCGAATTCTTAAAGGATAGGAATTTTAACCCATCATCGAGTATGCGAGAGCCTTCCTGCTCCCGTCCTCTCGCATCACCGTACGGGAGTGGACCATTGAAAATAACGCAGCTAATATAAGTGCCCTAATTAAAAATTTATAAACCCTTGATAAAATGGACGGCATAATTGGGATTTACTCGAATGACGGGCTTAAGATCGGCCGCAATTTCACTAATTGGATTTTCAGCTAGGTATAATTCAAAATATTTTTTATTGGCCATCCTCTCTCTTGCGATCTGGCAAATAACAGGAGGAAGTTCTCGAAATTTATTGTATCCCATTTCCACACACCGAAGTTTTGAAAGAGTGCGAAGAGAATCAGGGAGAGAAGTCAGGTCATTGACGCTGATTTGAAGGGTTTCCAAGTTAGTTAAAAGACCAAGTTCTTCTGGAAGTTCTTTCAAATTGAGACCGCTTAAATCCAATACCTTGATCTGTAACAAATGTTCGACACCCTTTTCCTCACAAGCTTTGACTACTTCTATTAATCCCTTCGCGAACATTCTTTCATCTAAGTTTTTCAGAAAAGTAAAGAAATTGCGCAATCCGATTAAATTAACTCCAGCTGAAGAGATCCTTGTGACTTTTTTTGGAGAACTTTCCGTAGAAAGAGTGAGAGACTCGCCATCATTTTGGTGAGCCGATTTGGCCGATTCTACCTTACTGGAAAGCCTTTTGGATTTGTCGTGTCTGACTTTTTTGAAACCTAATTTGCCTGTCGGCTGGTCGTGACTTCCTCTTTTAGATACTCCTTTTGGAGAATTATTCCAGCCTTCTTGAGAAGGTTTTATCGGGGAACCAGAAAACGAATTAGGTGAAAAAGTCATAACCTCAACCTTGCCTTTACTTTAAAATAACAAAAAAATATTTTTCTAAAAGCAGATTCTTAAAGAATATGAATTTTAACCCATTATCGAGTATGAGAGAGCCTTCTTGCTCCCGTTCTCTCACATCACCATACGTACGGGACTGTATACTGTGGTTCATAATCACGATGACCCAACACATTCGCTATTTATTTATATTTGAGAGAGTAGCGTGGGCAAGAACACCTGAGGTAAGGTTGCAAAGAAAAAAAAGAGATTCCGATCATTGATGAACTGATTCAGGCAATTATTCTCTTATTGCTCAGTCAGCATATTTTTAATCGCGATGGTGCTCTAATACTTGGGCATTTCCTCATCACGGGTCAGTACTACAAAACCATAAGCTGGCACTGTCACCGTGATGGCGCGTCCATCTGTTCGTATTGCTTCCTTGGCAATGGAGACGTTCTGTCCCTCTTCATTTGTGGCTGTTGGCGAGGAGGCTGACAGGACATTGGCAAAAGCCGGCAGTGTCCGTTCGTCGCTGGGGAAGGTCAACGTGATTTCAGTTGGAGTCGGATGTGCAGATACGATCGCAGCCGACCAGGCGTTCGCGTTGCGGAAGGCAGCCGTCGTCAAGCGGTTGGCGCGCTCATCTGATGCCATGGGTTGGATCGCGTGCAGGCTGCCGCCAGCGACCTGGTTGAGCATCTGCACAGCCAGCCCAGTAGGCCGAAGACGCCTGGTGGCGCTGATGTCGCGCGTGATGCCCCAAAGGCGCACCATTCCTGTGATGTCCCAGGCGGGGGCGTCAAATTGAGAGAGGGAGAAGACCATCTGGGGAGAGGCGTTGAGGGCCATGCCCTGAATCAGCCTGCTCGCGAGGGCTGAGCCGGAGGCGGCGCCAGCGACGAGGGGTTCGCGTTCAGAGGGTGTTGCGGTTCCACGCATGGTGGAGAGGTTGACTTCTGCAATGGCGAAGGTTTTGCCAGCCTGGGCGGCATAGGAGGCATTTTGCTCGAGAAGGCCATTATCGGTGGCAAAGAGTGCTTGCAGGTTGGCGCTTCCTTCGTTCATTGTCGTGAAGAAGTAGGGGGCAATGGCCATGGAATCGTAATTTGCGGCGCTGGCGAGAAATTGTTTTGTCACTTCCGGATTGCCATATTGGCCCTTGATCATTTTGCGTAGATTGACATGGGGGCTTGTCGCTGAAGTGATGAGCTGGAAGGCGCGATCGGCTACTGCGCCGTGCGACGCATAGCTGGAGATGCCCATGGAGCGGAAAATTCTGTTCCAGGGTTCGTTGCTGAATTCCAGGATGACCTCGGAAAAGCGCGTTTGATCACAATGCTGGGTCAGGAACTGGCCAAAGGCTGCCAGTTCTTCGTCCGACAAGGTTGTCGGAACAATCAACCAGGGATTTGCCTGGACTTCGGAGCATAGGTCAAGAAATTCAGGAATGGAATATCCGTAATACTGGGAGCCGGGGCCACCCTGTGTGCGGTATGCATAGCTGATGCGGCTGAAGGGGTCTGCGATGCGGTTCTGGAAAGTATCGCCAATTTGGCCCTGCCAGTCGCGCAGCCAGGAGGGACGGAAGCGCTTCACCATGTCGATCGTGTCCTGGCTCCAGGCTGTCTCGGAATTTTGGATGGGTCCGAGTTTGATATCGTCAATATAGACTGTTGTGTCAGGCAGCGCAGCAATCAAGCTAAGTTTCAAACTGGCTGGCTGGTTGTTTTTGTCAGCAGGAATCGGCAGAATGACCTCATGCCATTCGGAGGAGGGGGTCACAATTTCGTGGAGTAATGGCTTGGATCCTTCGCGTCCAAAGCTGACCACTAAAGCGGGGCGATCGCCCTCTGCTTTGGTCCAGAAGCTGATCTGCCAGGGTTGATTGATCGGCAGGAGTATGCCCGCACGATCCGTGATTCCATCCAGCGTGGTGTTCACTTCTGCAGGACCATCCTTGGCTGGGGAGAGGGCCACACTCCAGTTTCCTGTGCTTTCTGGCCGATGATCGGGGCTGAGTTTGATAAGAGAAGGATTCGGAGCACTCCATTGGGGAGGGACAGCGGCTGCGCTGCTTTTTGTGAGGACAATCACATCATTGACTGCAAGTGCTGGCAGGCCGTCTGCGAAATATTTGGGAAGGTCTCCCGCGCCCGAGTGGAGAGAGCGTTTCAGGGTTCCTTTTGTTCCAGCAGATTGTCCGGAGCGCACATCAAAAGTGGCACCAGACCAGTAGTCGTCGGCCATTCCGAGGCCTGAACTATCGGAAAAACTGTTGTTGTCGGCCTGTTGGACGATCACCAGGATGCGATCCACTTCACCCGCTTCGAAACCAGGATTCATGAGCACATTGTGCATGTATTGGGAGGCTCCCCAGGGAGTCCAGAAGGAGAGGTTGAGACCGATGCGCTGCGTGAGAGGCTGCGCAATTTTATCATCAACCTGCAGGACGATTGGTTGAGGAGGCTTAGTAGGCAAGGCAGCAGGGGTGGCTGGATCAGGAGCTTTAAGGCTGCTGTCATTGTATGCCATCTTCAGACCAATGAGGGCCACAATGGCCAGCGCAAGGGTTACAATGATCCAGGATGTTTTGTTAAGTCCCATGGTGAAGGTTCCCTACTGTATGTGATTTTCATGTTCTTCCGCAACAAGCGGGCCGACGAGCGGTTTGGTATCCGCTGAAGGGACGGCTAGCTTGATACCTGTAAAGCCTTGGAAGGCCATGGCCATGAGGCCGGTTGTAATAAAAGTGATTCCCATGCCCCGGAGGGCTGGGACGACATTGGCGACGGCAAGCTTTTCGCGGATGGCGGCCATGAGAGCGATCGCGAGCCACCATCCCACTCCTGAGCCAAAAACGTAGATCAGATTGGGATAGAAGGGATAATCGCGCGTGACTGAGAAAAGCACGGCGCCTAAAATCGCGCAGTTGACGGCAATGAGCGGAAGATAAAAGCCTAAAGAGGTGTAGAGAGAGGGGGAGACCTTTTCTATGATAATCTCCAGGATCTGCACAAAGCCGGCTATCACCGAAATAAAAAGGAGGAATTCCAGGAAGCTCAAATCGACATTTTGCGCATGGATGCCGAAGACAGAAAGCCACGAGAGGGCGCCAGGGGCAGTGACGAAGCGATGGACAAACCAGTTCAGAACTCCTGAGATCGTCAGAACAAAGACGACAGCGATTCCAAGGCCATTGGCTGTCTTCAATTTGGTTGAGCAGGCCAGATAGGTGCACATGCCCAGGAAGTTGGCCAGAATGAAATTTTCAATGAAGATGGCCTGGATGAGGAGGCCGAGCATACTGAGATGGTCATAGGGGCCGACCCACATCATTTACCTCTTTTGGTTTGCCAGGTTATAGAGCCAGATCAGTCCGCCGATCAGGAAAAACGCGGCTGGAGGGCTGACCATGAGGGCCATATTGTCATAAAGGTCGGGATGCTCCGCAGTTGCATACCAGCTTGTCGGGATCACCTGATAGCCGAGCAACTGCCCGAAGCCCAGCAACTCGCGCACCCCTCCTACAATAATAAGCACAGCGGCGTAGCCAAGCCCGGCTCCAAGGCCATCGAGAAAGGCGGGTACAGGAGGGACATTTTTGGCCATGCCTTCGGTGCGTCCCATGACGATGCAGTTGGTGATGATCAGGCCAACGAAGACGCTCAGGACCTTGGAAATGCTGAAGAAATAGGCCTGCAGGAACTGGTCGATGATGATGACAAAGACAGAGATAATAGCCAGCTGGGCGATCATGCGCACGCTGTCCGGAGTGATTTTGCGCAGGAGCGAGACGATGAGCGAGGAAAAGGCTGTGACGAATGAAACCGAGAGGCCCATGGTGATGGAGACGGAGAGGCGATTCGTGACACCAAGCGCAGAGCAGATGCCCAGGACGGCTACCAGGATCTGGTTGCTCGACCATAACTGGCTGGAAAAGTAGGGAAATGCGGCTGCCATAGTTATTCTTTGTTCTTTTTAGATTCAGAATTCACTTTCATCAGGAAGGGACGGTAGGCTGCCAGCACATCGCGATAGGCGTCCGTAACTCCATTTCCTGTTAAGGTCGCTCCGGCCATACCGTCGACGGCGCTTTTGGATTTTGGTGCTTCTCCATAAACATCGGTCACTTTTCCTTTAACCACGACGATTCCCAGGGGAGCGGTTTTTAAATCTGCTGATGCTGTAGCACTTTCTTGAAAGATCTTTTTCCCCGGAAAGTTCATCTGCCAGGGCTTTTCAGCGATATTGGCTCCAAGACCTGGGGTCTCCTTCTGGTCGTACCAGGAGATGCCGATGACCGTGTTGCCGTCGGGACTTAATGCCAGATAGCCAAAGATGGCATCCCAGAGGCCAAGGCCATTGACCGGAATGACATAGCCTTCCGGTTTTGTCTCGTCTTTGGCATTGGGAAGGATCTCGTAGAGGAGCTTATAGGGCTGCTTGTAATAGCCCGTTTTCCTATGTTCGGTGATATAGAAATCGGGATTGATTCCTTCCTTCTCGAAGGTAGTAACCCCCCCTTTGGCATCAACTAGAATCGGCTTGAAGCGTTTCTGGTAGATGTCGATCAGCTGGTCGCGCGTCGCCGTTTCCTTCCCTGTTCCAGGGACAAGAAGACCATCCTGGTATCTGGCAGGGACCGATTTGCCTTCGCTGTCCTGCATCAGAAAGTGTCCATCGTGGTCCAGGATGTGTGCGGCGATCATCATTTGCTTGCTGCGGTCGAGCTCTTTCGCCACCTCTTTGGGTTTTGCCAGGGCGCTGGCCAGCAGCGAAAGAATCAGAGCACAGACAAAACTCAGGATGACCATGAAGACAATCGTCTGGACATTGGAAGAGGGGGTGCTAGGCGGTGCGTCGGACACGTCGGCTCCTTGCAATTGTCAAGACATAATGATCGATGAGAGGAGCAAAGACGTTGCCCATCAGGATGGCCAGCATGACGCCTTCCGGATAGGCCGGGTTGACTCCCCGGATGACGAGCGCAACGGCCCCGCAGAACAGGCCATAGATCCATTTGCCCAGATTTGTCGCAGGCGATGAGACCGGGTCGGTTGCCATGAAGACAATGCCAAAGGCCAAACCGCCCAACAGAAGGTGCTTGTAGGCGGGGAAGCCATACTGAGCGGGGTTCCAGGCGCCTCCCTCACTTCCAAATAGCTTTGAGCCCCACTCGAAACAGAAGGCTGTCAGAAAGGCGCCAAGGCCCATGGCGACCATCGTCCTCCAGGAGCCAACGCCGGTCCAGATCAGGATCAAAGCTCCAATCAGGCAGGCCAGGACTGAAGTTTCGCCCATCGAGCCGAGCTTGTCTCCCAGAAAAAATCCCCAGTCGCTGTTATGTCCGATGCCATATTGCAGTCCCGAGAAGTGGTAGGCATCTTCATAGTAGCCCGGGGAGAGGCCAAGTCCCCCATCCACAGCAGGAGTGGTCACAAATTGATGCATCTGCTCCTGGGTCAATTGACCGAGTGTAGCATTTTGCGTATTCCATTTGTCAAAGTGGCTCTGGATGGCCTCGTAGGTGCCCACATTGCTGCCCAGATCATTCGTCGCAATCGCGTCGACATGAATGCGCTTGATTTCTTGAGTGACATTAAATTGCGCCAGTTTAGTCGCCTGGGTGTAGCCATCGAAGGCGCCTGCGTGGGCCTCCTGATTCATTGTCACCAGACTCTGCCTGATAGTCGTGGGATTGGTTCCCGCCCAGATTTCTCCGGACATTCTTCCGGGAAAGGCGAAAAAGAGGAAGGCGCGACAGACCAAGGCAGGATTGAGGATGTTCATCCCAGATCCCCCAAAGACTTCCTTCCCAAGCACCACCCCCGCCGATACGCCCACAGCAGCCATCCAATAAGGAATGGTCGAGGGCAGAATCAGGGCGTAGAGAACGCCCGTGACTAAAAAACCTTCCGAGATTTCATGCTTGCGGACAATAGCAAAGAGCGCTTCCCACAGGCCGCCCACAGCATAAGAGATGAAAAGAAGAGGGAAAAAGGCTATCGAGCCGAGCTTCAGAATGGTCAGATAGCGGTCTTCTTTGAAGGCGAAATCAAAGTAGCCCTTGAGAGAGGTGGCGCTGCTCAGGTATTCGTTCATCAATCTGTAGTCGCCGCTGGAGTAGACCATGCTCTGCACACCTGTGTTCCAGATCGCGACCAGGACGCAGGGGATCAAGGCCAATACGACCACCAGCATCCAGCGCTTGAGGTCGATGGCATCGCGGATATGGGGTCCCTTGGAGGTATTGAGAGGAGCTTCATAAAGAAAGGTATCCCCTGCCGAAACCAGCGGTCGCAAAATGTGCAGCGGCTTGCCTGGTTCGGTTAATGAAAGCTGATAATCGAGGAATCTCCTGAGCATGACCTTGTTGACTTAATTTTAGACGGTAGCCTAACAAAAATGATTTTGCCGATGCAAGCAAATTATCTGGATGAGCGCATCAGCTAGCAATGATTTTATTGTGTACAAAATAGCCTGTAATGTGTAAAAATTTGATAAATTTTAAGTTTAGGTGGTGATTATAATGTTAAGTATTACAAGTTATAATATTCAAACAGATGTACGCGATCCTTCAAGACAACAGCAGGATTTCAGACCAGGTAGCCGTTGCCAACCGCTCATCGATGAACTCAGAAGGGAGCAGTTTGGCGATATTATCAATTTGCAAGAAGTCCCAGCTGAAGGAGTGCAGCGCCTCCAGGAGTTGCAAAGCCAATATCATATCCTTTATCGTCAACACTCTAACCCACATGATCTCCGCACCAAAAAGAATGACGGTCTGGTCATCCTGCTGCGCAAGGCGCGCTTTGATGTGATTCAGGGAACTGAAAAGGAAATCCACAATCCTGGAAATCCCAATATCAGCATGGTGGTAAGAGCGATTGAAAAGGCAACTCAAAAACCAATTCTTGTTTTTAATACACATGTCCGGGGCGGGCCTCAACGACATCTCGGCGACAGTCAAGTGGCATCTCTGGTGAACGAATTGAACCAAACCGATCCCAGCCATTGGATTTTAGGCGGCGGAGATTTTAACGGCACAACTGGCGAAAATCGCGTTACAGCACTTATGCAAAAAGGCTTTGTGCTCGATTCCTCTCCACCAGGCACCATCACAGAGCCGGCAACGAATCGCAAAATCGACCACCTGTTTGCGAAAAATCTGCAAATATTGGGAGCTGGAAATCAAGGAAACCAAGGAAATTTTGCAAACTCTGATCATTATCCTCTTTTTTTGTGTGTGGATATTCCATCTGCAACTCCTCCTCAGCCTGCTCCGAACGTCCCGTATGCCCATCAGCAGCCTGTAGGAAGTTTTAGAGAAGTCCTGATGCGCCATTTTCAAGTTGAGAGAGTCAAGCATCTGCTGGATCCAATTCTTACCAGGCATGCTCTAACGAAACATGTATTCGAAAACTCTGTGAAAGGTGATTTTCGCAGTGCGTTGACAAATGCCTGGATCAGTTCCAATGAAGTGGATCAGTTCATGAACGCCCTTGATGAGGCTTTTGTCAGGGCAAAACTGGAAAAGAATGGTGGAGCAGCTGTCACTCCAGCAAGGGCTCCCCAGCCACAACCTGCTCCAATAGTTGTTCAACAGCAGCCAGCGTTGGTTGCTCGTCCAGCGGCACGAGCTCACCAGCCACAACCGGCGCCAATTGCGGTTCAACAGCAGCCAGCTGTGGTAGCTCCTCAAGCAGTCATGCAACCTCAACCGTTGCCATCTCCTGCGAGAATAGCTGCTCAACCCCAACAGGTCCAGGCGCTCAATATTCCCCAACCGCAACAGCAGGTGCCTCATTCTAAAAATGTCCCTAAATCTGCGCCCAAAAAGGGCTGGACATTGGCCAGTATTCTCACAGCACCATTTAGAGGGATTGCAAGAGGGATTCGCTGGTTCTTTGCCAAAATGCGGGCTTTGGTGCGCTAAATCTTTTAGCGATGAAATCTGCCGTAGTAGAAATAGATGATCAGGCCGATGACCAGCCAGACAATCAGGCGGATCCAGGTTTCAATGCCAAGGGCTGCCATCAGTCCCAGGCAAACAAGGATGCCCGCGATAGGAACGTAAGGCACCCAAGGGGTTTTGAAGGCGCGCGGGAGATTAGGTTCTTTGTATCTCAGAATCAGGACACCGAGGCAAACGATGACAAAGGCTAAAAGGGTGCCGATGCTCGTCATGCTGCCAACTGCCCAGATCGGAGCAAAGGCGCCGAAGAGGCCTGCAAAGCACATCAGGAAAAGATTGCTGATCCAGGGCGTATGATAGCGCGGGTGCACTCGGGAAAAGACCTTGGGCAGAAGACCATCGCGCGCCATGGAGAAGAGGATGCGGGATTGGCCGAGAAGCAGCACCAGGATCACAGAGGTCAATCCCGCTAAAATGGCGATTTCGATCAACCCTTGCAGCCAGGCGTAAGGCGTCTTATTGATGGCATGGGCAACTGGCGCAGCGACGTTAAGCTCCTGATAGGGGACAATGCCGGTCAGGACGAGGCCGAAAAGGATATAGAGAACAGTGCTGATGGCCAGGGACCCCAGCATTCCAATCGGGACGCTTTTTTGCGGCTCTTTGGCTTCCTGCGCTGCCGTTGAAACCGCATCAAATCCAATATAAGCAAAGAACAGAATCCCTGCCGCGCGCAAAACCCCGCTCCAGCCAAACTCGCCAAAGTGCCCTGTATTGGGGGGCAGGAAAGGGACATAGTTGTCCGTGTTGATATACAGGAATCCCACTCCAATAAAGATAATGACAACGGAGACTTTGACGATGACCATCAAGGCATTGAAGAGAGCAGACTCTTTGATTCCCACAATGAGGATAAAGGAAATCAGGGACACGATCGCCAGCGCCGGCAGGTTGATATAGCCATATTCGAACGTGCCATCGGGAAGAGACACCGGCTGCCAGGGGGAGGCAAGGATGGCTGAAGGAAGATTGATCCCGAATTCCTGCAGGAAAGCGACGAAATAGGCCGACCAGCTGATCGAAACTGTCGAAGCACCGATCGCATATTCCAGCATCAAGTCCCAGCCGATGATCCAGGCTGCCAGTTCTCCCATCGTGGCATAAGCATAGGTGTAAGCGCTGCCGGCGATGGGAATCATGGCGGCCAGCTCTCCATAACAGAGTCCTGCCAGAGCACAGCCGATGGCGGCGATGATGAAGGCGATGACGATCGCCGGCCCAGCGTGTTCGGCCGCGGCAATGCCGGTGATGGAGAAAAGGCCGGCCCCAATGATACAGCCAATGCCCAGCATCACCAGGTCAAAGGAGCCCAGCGTGCGTTTGAGCTGATGGTGGCCTTCGAGGCTTTGCGCTTCCAGTTCTGCGATTGTTTTGCGTGTCCAGTAGCCCATCACCCGTCTTGTGTAAAAAATTCTTCTTAACAGAGGGTCTAGAGGAAAACAATGAAAAATTTAGGAAAAATTTAGCATCTATTGAGTGACAATACCGCATAGCCTAACCATCGCTTTTGATAAAAAAACTATTTTGGTATATATCATGGTTATGTTAATTTGTTGCGAAAAAAGGAATTTAAGTAAATGGATGCTCCGAAAGGCTTAATCTCTGTCGATATATATAATCTTGCTGCTTGTTATCCCCAAACGCTAGCAGTGGTAGCAGCTCAGTCCAAGAATCAGCAATTCGAAGCTTTGGGATATGTCTTGACAATCTTAAAAAATAGCCCGCTGCCGCTAGTAAAAAAGCACATCACATTTTGCGGAAAGCTTCTTCCCTTTATCGAACAAGGTGTCCAAGAGGGCAAACTCGCCCTGCAGAAAACAAAAGAAGTCATGCAGCGCTTTGTGGAGGCAGGTGTCTTTCTTCAGCTCGATCCTTCAGTTCGTGTCTCACAGGTGCAATTAGGTAGACGGTCTGATTGCCCGGCAGAGAAAGTGTCTGTAGCTTTGTTGCCATTCATGAGCAGCCCGTTTGCACAGCTTCTGGAACATCGTCTGAAGCAAGAAGAATCCTATTTAGAAATTAGCTTAAGCCTGCCAGCGCGCCAAGCGCTTAAGCATTTTTTGGAAACACTTGAGATGCCGGCAGCACCTCTTAAGCCGAGTGTTCTCTTAGAACTTTGCAGATTGGAAAATGAGTTACACAAAGCGCCTGAAAGGGGACCATTTTGCAGGCTTGTTGCTGAGGTACTTGACACAGGCTTGGGAAGGGAAAAAGTAGAAAAAGCGAGCGTTGATCTCCAACTTGAAGATTTGTCTTCGGATGAAGAAGAAAAAATAGAAGAGAAGCCTCTGCATGTTAAGAAAAAAATGATCAAATCGCTCTTTGAAATTCAAACTGTCCAAGATGCCCTCGATTGCTACGCTTTAGTCAAATTGGTTTACGGAGGATATGAAAAAGAAGAGTCCTGTCTCCTTCTGCACAAGTTGACAAAAATGCTGGAAGCATTTGAATCAGAAGAAGGTCTTCTTGCCTTAAATCAGATTGCGGCAGATCTCAATAGCATCCTAGATCCCATAAAGCAAAAAAAACGGGAGATAAAGGAAGTCCTCAAAGTTTCGGTCCGAAAATTTTTTGCGAGAAGCAAGGAAGAAATAGCATCGCACCCGGACACTAAACCGATTATATGTTGTGGTGGATACTCTGACGACAAACACGCTTTTAAATTAAATTTCGATTGGAGTGTGAAAATAGTTGCCAATGAAACTTTGCGCGTTAATGCGCTCAGATCCTACAGCTCTTATGGAGATAAAGATGGGATTGGTCTGGAAGCTTTTAAGCTGATGACATCACACGCACAAGGCTATCTCCTCCGCATGTACTTCTATATGCTCATGATCACTAAGGAGAATGTTTCACTGCTGGGCCAGATAGAAGAAAAAAAACAACTCGATGGGATTGATACCGTCTATACCGAAGTGGAGTTGGAGCAATGGCAAAAGGAGAAATTACAGAAGATATTTCCTAATTTGAGAACCATTCAAATTGTTGATTCCATTCAAGAATCGAAAGCTTCTAAACGCCGACTTAGCAAAGAAAAGCCTCTTAGCGATGCCTTTGCTCACTTGACATCTTATGAAGAAGCTTTCAAACCGCTAGGTGATAAAAATGATGAGTTGAATAGGGAGAGGGTGGAGCTTCTTAAAAAATTAGGCCCTCTCGCTAAGACAGGCCGTCCCTTAAAAGATCTTGTCGATTTTCAATGGCCCCTCCACCACTATCATGGCAACATGGAACCCGATAAACGGAATGCAGAGACAGTCAATGGCTTTTTGAAGCTTTTACAGCGGTTGACCCACTTTGATGCAAAACTGATCAATGAGTTCCGTTACGCATGTTACAGCGACTTCCTGTCTGCATGCGCCATTGGCACTTATGTGAAGCCAAATGGCGCGGGAGATAAAAAGGTCATGATAGGCTTGGAGGCGCTCCCCTACATGCAGGGCGCGACACCCCTTGGAGAGGCACTGAGAAAATCCTTTGATGCGCTCATCTTAACCGAGGGAAAAGGGGAACGCGCCGTGGAGGGCCGCCGGCTTGCGCGCCTACTTGAACTGACTCCTTCCGAGGAACTTCCGCTTAACAATGTGACGCATCTTTATGTTTCCAAAAAGATTGACCCTGCTATTTTGGCTGAACTATTCGATCTTATTCCCGTTTTAAAAGATAAACCCATCGTGTTCTGCGAACCATTAGAAGCATCCATGGACGCGGCCTTAAGCCAAATGGATACGAAAACTCCTGATTGTGTCAGGATTTCGTTTTGAAAATGAATTTCCATACAAGGAATTAATATCATGAGCGCTCCGAAAGATTTACCTGCAGTCTCCATCGTCAATATGCATTCTCTTTCTCTCTGCTATCCCCAAATGCTGAAGGCCATAGAAGCTCAGTCTGCGCAGCATCAATTCACAGTTCTGCAATCTATCTTGAATATCTTGAACGATTGGCAGCAGCCGCAACTGAAAGAACACATCGCGTTTTGCGTAAAGCTTCTACACTTTATTGATCAAGGTGTCAAAGAGGGAAAGCTCGCATCTGTTAAAACAAACGAACTCATGCAGCGGTTTGTAAAGGCTGGAGTCTTTGGTCAGCTCGATCCTTCAGGACGCGTCTCCCAAGTACAACTGTGCAGGCGCTCTACCGATAGCCCGGCAGAAAAAGTGTCTGTAGCCTTGTTGCCATTCATGAGCAGCCAGTTTGCCCAACTGCTGGAACATCGTCTAAAACAGGGTGATTTAGAAACCGGCTTAAGTCTGCCAGCACGCCAAGCGCTTAAGCATTTTTTGGAGAAACTTGAGATGCCGGCAACTCCTGTTAAGCCGGGCGTTCTCTTAGAACTTTGCAGATGGGAAAAAGAGGTAAACAAAGAAAAAAGACCTTTTTACACATTCATCATGGACGCACTTGACCAATGTTTTATGAAGGAAAATGTGATCTATAAAAACATTCAACCAAATTCTACATTGATGGTTACAAAGAAAGACGAGAGAAGTGTTGAAGAGAAGGTCCAATCGCTCTTTGAGATTTCAACTGTCCAAGATGCTGTTGATTGTTTTGCTTTAGCCAGCACACTTTACGGCGGACTTGAAAGATATGAATCGTGTCACATCCTATCTCTTTTAATAAAAAGGATAGTCGATTTTGGATCAGAAGCAGCTCTTTTTGCCTTAAATCAGATTGCAGAAGCTGGAGTAATAAAGACCCAGGATAAACTGGAAGAGGAAAAGCAAGAAAACACGAAACTCTTAAAGCAAAACGAAAATGAGACACGTGTACTTACGGAAATTTTGGTCGCAAAGTTTTTACCCTCTATCACCCATACGATAGAGACTTGTAATAATTATAGCTTCGATGAGGATGACAAAGTAGCATACGGGTCTGAATTTAAAAAGCGCTGCCTGGATGAATTGTTTCGACTGAACGGTATTCGCACCTATATCTGCCCTCACGATCCCACACAGATAGGAGTCGACTTGCAAGCCGCGCAGCTGCTGACAACTTCTACACGCCTATCCTTTATCATAGAAAATACCTTCAAAATCAAATCTCTCATGGTGACAAGGGCAAATGTGGCCTTGATGCAACAGTGGAAAGAGAAATCCGAGCGGCCATTTTTCATGCATATGGAGCACGTCTATTCCGAAGTGTACGACAACAACCCCTTGGTGAAAAACTTGTGGTGTCCTTCATTGAAACACCCCATCCAATATGGAGGCTTTCAGGAAACAGAGCATTCTAAACGTCTCCATAGCATAAAAGTGCTTCCGAGCGAAGCTTATGCTCATATTGACCCTTCTCCTGAAACTTACGAAAAGCTATGCGCTAAATATAAAAAGCTGTTTATAGAGAGGCGTGCGTTACTTAAAAAATTACATACAGTTTCTAACCATGCCCGTCTATTAGCAAATTTCATTCCTCAAGAGCAAGCGCTCAACAGCTTCTATTCCAAAGTGATTGAGAACGGAATGAATGAAGAGAACGCTAACGTCGTGATGAGGGTTTTGCGGCAATTGACACACTTTGATGCAAATCTCATCGCAAGATTCTGCGACCAATGCCGCATCGACTTCATGAAAGAATGCCAATTAAGCATTTTTAGTCATCCTGACGAGCCTTATAAGTTAATGGTTGGTTTGGATGTGCTCCCTTATATGCAAAGCTCAACACCTCTCGGAGAGAATTTGAGAAAGCATTTTGATTCGTTGCTGTTGTTGGAGGGACAATGGCAAAGCGCGGTGGAGGGCCGCAAGCTTGCCCGCCTGCTCGAACCAAATGCAGTTGAATTGCCGTTAACCAATATTACACATCTTTTTATTCCCGAAAATTTTTGGCCTTATTCGAAAGAGCTATTCGCGATTATTCCTGCCTTAAAAGATAAAATCATGGTCTCCTGCGAACTACCGGTACACGAATTCCCGTGAAAGAATGGGATATGTGAAGGGGTCGAAAGGGCTAAAAAAGCGTTAAATGATTCTGATCCTCAGTTAAATAAGAATCCCTTGACGTATTATGAAGCTGGACTGGTTTTGGAAAAGGCGGGACAGATCGATAAAGCTAAGAGATGGTATGTACAACCTGTCAGTTGTTTTGCCTATATGCCAGCCGTAGAGAAGTTGCAGAAATTATTTCCACAAGAAATGAATCAATTCAATGTTATAATTAGACAAAATAAAAGTTCTGACCTTGCTGATTCTACATAGTCGTCCCTGAAATGGCAAGAAAAATGCCTTCACAAGCTGTTATAGGATTTACATAAGTCTTGAATTCATGCTAGGATTTTGCAGGAAAGGTAACAAAGTTAATTTAAAACCCAGCAAAACCCACATGAAACCACGCC
>JAJFUZ010000134.1 GCA_021372155.1 Parachlamydia sp.
TTGCTATTCCAGGGAAAATACCTGGAAGCCCATGTAGCGATAGAAAATGCTACAAAACTTATGCATTCCAAGGTTGGGAATATTGAACATTCGGATCTTGAAATCTATTATTTGTGGTTGGCCGATAGTTATGAAAGAGTAGGTCAGTATGTGCTCGCTGAGCAACATCTTTTACGGGCATTTAAATGTGCTGCAGACGAATCTGAGTCGGCACAAATTCAATTTTTGTTTGCGCAAGGTCGTCAACAGATGGGTTTAGGGAATTTTTATACAGCCTTAGAATCTTTCGAAAAAGTGAACGAGTTTTATCGTGTAAACAATGACGAAGAAAAAATGATTGAATCCTTTGAAAATTTGGCTAGCTGTACCTATTTTTTGAATCAAACAGAAAGAGCTCTTATATTTGTTCAAAAGGCGTTAGAATTAAATGTACGCCTCAATGGCAATCAGCATCGCTTTGTTGCCGATGACTTGTTAATTCAAGCTTTCGTTTATGGTTCTCGAAAGGACTTTTCCAAGGCATTAGAATCTGCAGGCAAAGCGCGAGGCATCATACAAAAAATTTATTCAAGAGAGCATGAACGTATGGCTTATTGTTGCGATTGTTTTGGCCAGATCTACGTGGAAATGGCAAAATACAAAGAAGCAATGAGTGAATTAAATCAGTCTTTGAAAATGCGAAAAAGTATGTATGGTAAAAAAGCGCATCCTCGCACCTCTGTCACCTATCAAAATATCGGAAAAGTTCATGAAGGACTTGGGGAGATGAATAAGGCGGTGGAAGCATACCTCAATGCAATCACCACCTGGATCGGTGCCAGCTGTTTCGAACACCCAGGTTTGGAAGAATGTGTCAGCCGCATATTAGAGATTCACAAGAAAAAAAATGTAGCCGATGCTCTCAAAAAATTGCATGCCCTACTCAAAACTTTAGGAAGTGATCACGCGTTAACCAAAAAGGTTGCAGTTGCGATGGCTCAGCGTTGAGTCTTAATTGGATAATCTGATCCATCTGATCAAATGCCGCCAGAATGCTTAGCTTAGTAGGCAGCAACACGGTTCTTCATCAGAAAGCTTTCTTTCCAGAAGAAAGGTTCCCTCATTATACGTTGTTATTATTACATCTTTTTTATCAACCAGCTTAACAGTGTTAAGACTAGTCAATATGTGTTCCACACGACGATGATCCTCATTATCTTTAAAAATAGCCAGCGCTTCTTCAAAGCATGCGATCGCTTTCACACGATTTCCTGAACTGTAATAATAAAAGTCACCTCTTTGTTTCCATGTCATCGGTGTCGTATCCAGCCACACTCTTGACACCAGTGAATCTGACTTTTGAGGCATAGCCTTCGGCAAGGGCTTCATACTTGGCATAACCCTTGTGTGTTAAAAGTATATTTGACAAGCGCTTGCTAAAAGGTATAGATTAATGCATTTGATTAGATGTGCTGAACATCCACAAACGTAAAAGATAAGTAAGATCTTTGTAACCATTTCTAGAACGGTTTAAGATGCAACCTTTAGCTTCTGGGCCAGTTCTGCTGCCAATGTTCATTCCGCCACCCCCTAGCCATCCGCCACCACCGATTCCAAATCATCCAAGCACGGGTATCGCAATGGTAGTGAAAGACTGCCCTTCAGACAAAAGTATGACGTGGAAACGGCGCGGAGAGTACCACCTGGGACGAAGAGAATTCGCGCCCGCAGCCGAAGCTTTTGGTAAGGTTTTGCAAGATGCTGAGAAAGAAGGTAACAATGTATTGATTGGTAAAAGCCTCGAATATCTTGGTCTGGTCTACCTTGAAGAAGAGAAATGGGCTTTTGCTGCCAAATTTTTTAACAGCGCTTATGCAATGTTGTCGAAGAATGAACAAACGTGTCATGCCACACTTGCTCTGATGGCAGAAGTTGAGAGGCGCTATTTAGAAAAATCCTTTAAGATTCGACAAGTTATTGATCCCAATGTCTATTTGGAACGGCGGCTAAGGCTTCGAGCTCTACGTCAAGATGCGCAAGTAATGATACAAAAAGAGACATCCGTCCAAACCTTGCAGGACTTTACTCAAGGGATTTCTCGTCTTTTGGTCGACATACTCAAAAACGGGTTTGCGCTTTTTGGAGTGCCCCCTTGCGAATATTCCATGATCGGGTTGGGCTCCTTAGCACGCAAGGAAATGAGTCCTTACTCCGACCTTGAGTTTGCCCTGCTCGTCGAACAAAGCTCAAAAGATAATCTCGACTACTTTCGCAAGATGGTGTTGTGGCTTGAAATTCAAGTAATTCATCTAGGTGAAACAGAATTTAAAATTCTCGATAGCGGCCGTATAAGTCCCGTTATGCGCGGGTTTTCCTTTGACGACGGAGGCAATACGCCTCTTGGAAAGCAAGAATATGTCGAGCTTATCAAAACCCCGGAGGAATTAGCGACATTTCAATTAGATCGTTTTTATCAAGAAGACCTCATACTTTCTAATGTGCTCCGTGGTGCTGAAAACGTTGTGGGTAGCGAACCTCTCTATCAGAGGTATCTGAAAGCTATTCAAGCAATTTTGAATGCTAAATCATCTAAACCCCTTTTAAACATTGCTCAAGCGCGAGCTATTGATTTGCTGCAGGGTCATCTCGTCCAGTTCGAGCCGTGCCTCGATAAAAAGAAAGAAGAAGCCCCGATTTATAATATCAAAGCGGAACTTTACCGCCTCCCGAGCTTCTTAATTGCAGGCCTTGCAGATTATTTTGGAATCGAGGAACAAAATACCTGGAAAAGGCTTAATGCGCTAGTCAAGGCAAATATTCTTAGTGAAGAGGGTGCTAAGCAGCTTCAAGATGCTATGACAGCTATTATGCGCCTTCGCATCCGCTGCCACCTTCACTATGGCGAAGAGTGTGAAAAGGTCTACCATCCCAGCATGCAGCTAAAAGGCAATATGCCTCAAAACGTGTTTTTGCTGAGCGATGAAGACATCCATCAGATCATCGAAATCTACCGCGTGATCTTTCCCCTACATCGCTTATTCAAGCAAGTTTGCCAAACCCGTGATTTTGCCTCCCTATCCAAAGAGTCATTCTATGATACTAGCCCTCTTACGCAAGGTGAAGCCTATGAAAAACTGCATCAATATACCGAGGCAAAAAAGAGCTACCAGCAAGCCGTGGCACTTAGCCCTGACAATGTGGAAGGCTTAATTAAATCAGCTCATCTTCATTGGATCTTAGCAGAGTATGTGCAAGCAAAAGAATATGCGGGTAAGGCTTATGCTTTAGGCAAACGGCAAAATGATGAGAAAATCCTGAGTCGTGCCCTTAATGTTCAAGGATTAATTTGTGATCAACTGGGAGAAACTAATAAAGCCATTGGCTACTTTGAAGAAGAGCTGCACATTTATAAAAAGAGCCACGGTGATGAGCATCCTAGTGTGGCTAAATGTCTCAACAATCTAGGCAATGGATGGCGAGCCTTGGGTGATGCCAAAAAAGCTGTCTGTTACCTTGAAAAGGCGCTGCATATTGGCCAAAAAATCTACGGGGACTTCCATCCTGATGTGGCTTTGTATTTTAACAATACGGGCCTTGCCTGGTTAGACTTAGGCGATGCAAAAAAAGCGGTCGGCTTCCTTGAAAAGGCGCTGGGTATTGGAAAAAAGGTCTACGGCGAGGAACACCCTGAAGTGGCGAAATTTCTCAGCAATCTAGGCACGGCACGGAAAGACTTAGGCGAAACAAAAAAAGCTTTAGACTATTATGAACAAGCTCTGCGCATTTCTAAAAAGATCTACGCCCTTGAGCATCCACTTGTGGCTCTCTATCTTAACAATATTGGCAACGCCTGGCTTGATTTAGGCGAAGCAAAAAAAGCCATCAGCTTCCATGAAGAGGCTTTGCGCATAGGCAAAAAGATGTATGGCGATAATCATCTGCAGGTGGCTAAAAATCTTAATAATTTAGGCGCTGCTTGGAGAAGTTTAGGAAAACCGAAAAAAGCTATCGATTACTATGAGCAAGCGCTATCCATTATTAAAAAGATCTATGGTGATGAGCATTCTGAGGTGGCTAGTTATTATAACAATACAGGCCATGCTTGGCTAGACTTGGGCGATGCAAAAAAAGCCATGGGTTACTTTGAAGAGACGCTGCGCATTGATAAAAATGTCAACGGCGATCAGCATCCCCTAGTGGCAATGAGTCTTAACAATGTTGCCCAAGTCTGGCTAGCCTTAGGCGAAACAAAAAAAGCCATTAGCCTCTATGATGAGGCAATGTGCATTAGCAAAAAAGCTTATGGCGATAAGCATCCGCACGTGGCTGCCAGTCTCAATAATCTAGGCAATGCTTGGCGAGCTTTAGGCAATGCAAAAAAAGCCGTCGAATACCATGAGGCGTCTCTCCATATCCGCAAAAAAGTTTATGGACATGAACATCCTGAATTGGCAATTTGTCTCCACAACCTAGGTCATGCCTGGCATGAATTAGGCAATACCAAAAAAGCCATCGGCTACTTGGAAGAGGCCCTGCGCATTGCTAAAAAGGCTTATGGCAATGAGCATCCTACTACAACCGCCATTCTCAACAATCTGCAAAGAATACGGTGATTTAACGAAAGGAGGTTGTAGATGCAACCCTTAGCCGCTGGACCTGGCCTGCAGCCCATTCTAATTCCGCCACCCCCTAGCTATCCCACACCCCCTATTCCGTATTATTTAAGCCCATGTGCCGCTACGGAAGTGAAAGATTGCCCCTCCGGCAGTAGCATGACTTGGAAATGGCGGGGAGAGTTTCATCTGCGACGTAAAGAATTTGATCTTGCAGTGGAAGCCTTCACAAAAGCGCTCCAAGAGGCAGAAACAAAAGAAGACCTTGGCTTGATAAAAGACAGTCTAAAAGAGCTTGGTCGAGTTTTTCTTGAGAAAGAGCAATGGGCTTTTGCTGCCAAAATTTTTAATGGAGCCTATGCGATTTCGGTGAAGAAAGAACAGGCATGCGCTGTCACTCTCGCTTTTATGGCAGAAGTGGAGAGGCGTTTTTTAGATAAATTCTTCAAGGTTAGAAAGCCGATAGATCCTAAAGTATATTTGCAAAGACGTCAAAAACTTCTGGTTCAGCGTCAAGAATTAAAAGTCAAGATACCACAAACGACACCTGCCCAGATCATGCGAGACTTTACTCAAGAGATTTCGCTTTTTCTGAATGAGATCCTCAAAAGCGGGTTTGCTCTCTTTGGCAAACCCCCATGCGAGTATACTGTGATGGGACTCGGCTCCTTAGCACGTAAGGAAATGAGCCCTTACTCCGACCTTGAGTTTGCCCTACTCGTCGAAAACAGCTTACCCGCTAACATTGCCTACTTTCGCAAAATGGTCCAGTGGCTTGAACTTCAAATCATTCATTTAGGTGAGACTCCCATTAACATTCTACAGGGCGGTTATGAAAGCCCAATCGTGCGCGGATTCTCATTTGACGACGGAGGCAATACGCCTCTTGGAAAGCAAGGTTATGTCGAGCTTATCAAAACCCCGGAAGAATTAGCGAAATTTCAATTAGAACGTTTTTATCAAGAGGACCTCATACTTTCTAATGTGCTCCGTGGTGCTGAAAACGTTGTGGGCAGCGAACCTCTCTATCAGAGGTATCTGAAAGCTATTCAAGCAATTTTGAATGCTAAATC
>JAJFUZ010000010.1 GCA_021372155.1 Parachlamydia sp.
GGCGTGGTTTCATGTGGGTTTTGCTGGGTTTTAAATTAACTTTGTTACCTTTCCTGCAAAATCCTAGCATGAATTCAAGACTTATGTAAATCCTATAACAGCTTGTGAAGGCATTTTTCTTGCCATTTCAGGGACGACTATCTAGTGTAGCCCCTTCTGGAAGCTGGGCAAAGCTGACCAAATATTGTTTGTCTTGGGTGGGAATGAATCCAGAGGGCACAAGCTGGAATATCCCGTATGTAGTCAAAAGCAGTAAAACATACGCGACAAAGGCCATTTGTTTATGGTTAATAACTCCAACAACCCCCTTGCCATAATGCTCAGAACCGCTTCGGAATAACTTATTAAACAAATTAAAAAAGCCACCGAATAGGCGCTCAATAAAACGGGATAAGCCATCTTTGGCAGCGCCCTTCTCCTGCAGAAGGATGGCTGCTAATGCTGGGCTCAATGTTAAAGAGTTAAATGCAGAGATAATAGTAGAAAAAGCGATTGTGAGGGCAAACTGCCTATAAAACTGCCCTGTCAATCCACTGATAAAGGCAATAGGGACGAAAACCGCACTTAACACCAATGTAATCGCAATGATAGGGCTTGTCACCTCACTCATGGCCTGAACAGTAGCTGCACACGGTTTTAACCCGTTTTCTATATTGCGCTCCACGTTTTCCACAACAACAATGGCATCATCCACCACAATACCAATAGCAAGCACAAGTCCAAACAAGGAAAGAACGTTAATCGAAAATCCAAAGAGGTGCATGATTGCAAAGGTACCTATAATGGAGACCGGTACAGCTAGCAAAGGGATGATCGAGGCACGCCATGTTTGTAAAAAGACAATCACCACAATGACCACTAAAGCCAAAGCTTCCAATAACGTGTGGATCACAGCTTTTATGGAATCTCGAACAAAAATTGTGGGGTCATACACAATGGTGTAATCGATACCTTCGGGAAAATTCTGTTTCAATTCCTCCATTGTGCTGCGCACTTGATTGGAAATGTTAATAGCATTGGATCCAGGCGTTTGAAAGATTGGTATTGCGACCGCTTCTTTATTGTTTAAAAGAGATCTCAGAGCATATTCTGAGGCGTCCAACTCCACATGGGCGACATCTTTTAGTTTGGTCACAACCCCATCTTCTTGCTTAATGACAATGTCGTTAAATTCTTCAGGGGTTTGCAGTCTCCCTAACGCATTGATCGGGCGTTGCAAGTCCACATGATTAGCATAGGGGGGACCGCCAATCACCCCTGCTGAGACTTGCACGTTTTGCCTTTTGATGGCTTCGACCACTTCCTGTGCTGTAAGTCTTCGTTCAGCAACTTTTCGGGGATATAGCCAAATCCGCATCGCATAATCTCCCGATCCAAAAAGTCCCACATCCCCTACACCTTGGATTTTATTCAACCGATCTTTGATATTCAGACGGGCGTAATTGCGGAGATAAAGCTTATCATAGCGATTGTTTGGAGAGGTCAAGTGGACAACCATGGTCAGATCAGGGGAGCTTTTTACAGTGGACACCCCCAGTTGCCGGGTAACTTCTGGCAAACGGGGTAACGCTTGATTAACGCGGTTTTGTACAAGCTGTGTAGCGAGATCGGGATCCATCCCTAGTCTAAAGGTGATCGTCAAAGTCATCAATCCATCGCTAGTCGATTGAGAAAACATATACAGCATATTTTCAACGCCATTGACCTGTTCTTCAATCGGAGTTGCGACAGTTTCTGCGATCGTTTTTGGGTTAGCTCCCGGAAACTGCGCTTTCACAACTACTGTGGGGGGAACGACTTCAGGATATTCCGATACTGGCAAAACAAAAATAGTCAGCAGTCCAGCTAGAAAAATAACAAACGAAATGACCCCTGCAAAAATGGGACGGTCAATGAAAAAGCGGGAAATATTTAACGAAGAGGTGTTTGCCAAACCGTCCGTCATGGCACTTTCGCTTCTTCGGGTTTAACAAATTCGCCGGCTTTGATGTGCTGCACTCCATTTACAATAACCCGATCTTCTGGCTCTAGCCCTCTAAGTATAATGCGTTGATTGCCATATTCTTTGCCCAAAACCACTTCTCGATAAATAACTTTATTGTCCTTATCGACAAGGTAAACATACTTTTTATTTAGGTCTGTGCTGATAGCTTGCTGTGGGACTAAAAGAACTTCATTATCTTCACCCAGGCTTAACGCCACCGTGACAAACATGCCGGGTACTAACACCCCATCGCTGTTATCAAATTTTGCCCGGGCCCGAATAGTTCCTGAGGCCACATCAAGACGATTATCAAAGCTGTATATTGTTCCTTTGTAAACGTCTTTCTTATCTCCATGGATATAAAGTTCTACAGGAATTTCCCGCTCCAATTTGCGGTTATGCGCCACATTCCTCACGCTATCCAAATACGTTTGTTCGTCCACCTCAAAATCAGCGTAAATGGGATCATTGGCGACAATCCGTGTCATTAAAGGAGCATTAATACCTGGCTGCACCAAGTTTCCTACTGTCAGTTCAACACGTCCTGCACGGCCCGAGATTGGAGCGCGTACATAAGCATGTTCCAGGTCCACCTTTGCTTGCTTAAGATCGGCTTCAGCTGACTTTATCGCAGCAACTGCCACTTCATTAGCATTAAAGTTTTCATCGTAAATACGTTGAGCTACAGCTTGTGTTTTGATCATGTTTGCAGCCCGATCCATTTCAAGCTTGGCATAATAGGCATTCGCTTTTGCTGTGGCAACTTTTGCTTCTGCCCTGGCAACGGCCGCTTCATACGGACGGGGATCTATTACAAAAATGACATCTCCGGCTTTGACAAGTCCCCCATCCTCAAAGTGCACTTCAGTGATTCTCCCACTTACTTCCGGTCGGATTTCTGCGGTATCGACAGCTTGCAAGCGGCCGGAAAATTCCGACCAAAGGCGCACTTTTTGCGGCTGAATTGTTTTAACAGTGACCGTGGGAATTGCTTCTTCAGTCCCATTTGTTGGTTTCCGATAGATATAATAAGTGATGCTAATGGCAATAAGAGCGAGGAGAATGAAGAGCAAAATGCGACGGTTCATGCTTACTTCGGCAGAGACCCATTAGGGGTGCTAGACACAGCCGCTCCACTTTTTTGTTGTGCGATCAATCATTTTTCACTACTACAACTTGCCCTCGAAACGGACAGTTTGGGGTAACCTTAGCCTTTCTATTCAAGAAATGCAAGTGTTGCATGAAGGAAGCAGAATGGATAAGAAAAGGCTCATTTTTTCTTTTGTACAGATGCAAAAATGTTAGGCGAAGGGATGGAGGATATAAAGGATTAAAAGTCAAAGACGAGAACAAGGAGACTAAATGATAAACGGTTATTCTTAAAGAGCTGAAAGGGAATGCCCAAAGCCGGACTCGAACCGACGACCTTCGCATTACGAATGCGCTGCTCTACCAACTGAGCTATTTAGGCGTGAATTTTGTGACGCTGGTCGTCTTTATCATACTGCAAGGCCTATTTCCAGTAAACAGCGGCAAGTGGTGCATGGCCTCGGGGGCCAGGCAGAAGAGGGCATAGATGATGCCGCTTGTCAGGGAGATGAGGAAGGGGTTGGTGAACCCGGAGAGGAGCCAGAGGAGGAAGGTGCCGAGGAAGGCGCAGCGGACGCGGGAGAAGGGGGCTTCGATGAGGCGCCAGCTGATGAGGATGAGGGGGGCGAGGAGAAAGAGGATGCCGAGCAGGCCGAACTGCATGAGGAAGGCCATCCACTGAACTTCGTAGGAGTGGAGGAGGACGCTGTCTCGGATGTGGTCGGGGACGTAGCCGCCGATGCCTTTGCCGATGAAGGGGACTTCGTTATAGGCTTCCAGGAGGGCGCGGCCTTGTCTTGCACGGGTCTCGTCAGAGCGAAAGCTGCTGACGCTGAAGACGCGGCGATGGATGATTGTGGAGACTTTTTCGGGGCCGATGGCAAAGAAGGCGGCGAGGGAGGCGAGGGAAAGGAGGATGGCGACCTTGATGAGCTGGCGGGGATTGAGTGTGAGGATGTACAGAAAACAGCTGGCCATGTAGATGAAGATGCGATAGCGCGAGAAGCTTAGGAAGGTGGAGAGAAGGCTGATGGCGATGTAGCTGTAGCGAAAGGTGGAGGAAAAGGAGAGGTGGAGGCGTGAGGCGTTGAGGAGGAAGAAGAGGAGGAAGGGTGTGGCGATGTCGACAGAGGTCTGGAACCGGTCGAGGCCTCCATAGATGCCCATGCGCATGTAGCGGATGCCGAGGCTGTCAATCAGGGACCAGGCGTTGATGATGTGGAGGAGGTGGAGGGCGACCAGGAGGACTTTTAGAAGAGCATAGGCAAAGCTGGCATAGATGGCCGTCTTGAAGATTTGCTGGGGGGTGGCGATGCCTTCCTTAATAAGATAGAGAGTGGTGAGGGGAACGGCAAGTGTGATCAGAAAGAGCTTGAACTGGTCAAACTGGGAGGTGGAGGTGGTCTGTTCGCGCGCGAGGCTGATGAGGAGCCATACGAGGAGGACAGAGAGGCTGGCGCAGGCAAAGGAGAGAAGCTTGAGCTGCCCTTCCGTGACCTTCTGGCGCAGAGCGGAGTAGGCGCCGATGGCTCCCATCGCGCTAAGGAAGGCCAGGCTTTTGATGCTGAGGATGCCGTGCTGGGCATCTGAAGGGACCATCAGGCCGATGGTGAGGAGGATGAAGTAGGGCAGCGTCAACAGGCGAGACAGGGTCATGACTCTTCTTCCAGTTTGTTTTCAAAGACCTCAAGGTAGTAGTCGAAGCATTCGGCTAAAGTGGCTTTGGGGCTTGGTTTCTTTCTTTTTGCAGGCTTTTCCACAGGTGGAGCGGCGACTGTCTTGGGTTTGGGCTTGGCCTCTTTTTTTTGCCTCTTGAAGCGGTTGTGATAGCGTTTGTTGAGCCATCCCAGGAACTCTTCAGCAGTCTCTGTTTTTGCTTCCAGATGGCGCGCCCGTATCGCCAGGCTTTTGTCAGAGGTGACGACTATCTTTTTGCGGGTGTCCGATTTGATCAGATTGAGAATGCATTCGTCGGCCGTGATTTCTGCGTCGGTAAAAATGATGTCGAGAGTTCCAAAGTGAGTGTGTGTGCCCTCTCCGGGATGGTATTGCGAATCGAAAACGACGGTGACCTGCAGATTGATGAGGGCGGCCTTTTCCTGAAGAGCCTCCAGGAATCTGTCGCGGCGCTCCTGAAGCTCTTCATCTGTTTTAAACAGGCGGAACAGGAGGTTGTAGCCGTCGACATAATAGCGCAACGTTTATTCCCGCAGCAGCATTTCGAGGGTGCCTGTCAGCTTTTCCAGGGCTTTGCGTCGATGGGAAATACGATTTTTTGTTGCTTCCTCCAGTTCACCGAAGGTCTTGTCGTAATCATTCTTGAGAAAGAGAGGATCATACCCAAAACCATGCCTGCCGCGCTCTTCGGTTAAAATAATGCCTTCACATGTCCCTGTGACGACCTTCTGGATGCCTTCTGTATTTGCAAGTGCGAGACAGCATTCGAAATAGGCGTTACGCTCAAATTCCTGCTTGCCCTCCAGAGCCCGCAACAGCTTGAGCCGATTGTCGGCATCTGTTGCCCCCTCACCTGCATAGCGCGCCGAATAGACTCCTGGGGATCCTGAGAGGCTTGGAACCACGAGGCCGGAATCGTCCGCCATCACCCATTTGCTCAAGGCTTGAGCGGCATGGACGGCTTTTAGAACGGCGTTCTCTTCAAAAGTCGCTCCAGTTTCGGGAGGCTGGACATAAGAGGGAAAATTAATCAGCGGCAGGACATCAAGATTTTTGTAACTTTTCAGCATTTCGCGAAATTCGCGAATTTTGTGCAGATTTGTCGATGCGAGAACAAGTTCCATGGTGTTTACTTGTTTACAAAGCGTTTCAACCCGACGATCGTATAATCTTCATCGCGGAATTTAAAAGTTTCGCCCACCTTTGTCCCGGTCATGGACTGCGCCAGGCGAGATTGGGTGGAGAGAATGCCCTTATCCGCGTCGGCATCCCAGATGCCCAGGATCGTGTATGTGGATGGGTTCCCTTTGGAATCGACAACTTCCACGATACTGCCTACGCTTACTTCATCTTCCGAGATATCATCCCGGGTGATGATGCGCGCCCGGTTGATCTGTTCGGAAAGATGGCGGATTTCTGATTGGATCCGCGACCGCTTTTCCAAAGCAAACTTATATTCGGAGTTTTCTCTTAAGTCTCCCAAAGATCTGGCTGCTTCGATCTCCCTTGCGTTTTCGACGGTTTCGACCGTCGTCAAATGATGGAGGCGCTGCTTGGTGCGGTTATAACCCTCTTCCGTCGTCCATACTGTATGGCTGTCGATCGTGCTGGCCTCTTTTTTCATTTTGGCATTGAGAGAGGGATGAACCACAGCGGCAAGAGAGCGAAGGATCTTGATATCGTGATCGGTGAAGGAGTGGCATTTGGCGATAAGCAGAAGGAACTCGTTGATAAATTCCAGGCTTGTGCCTTCAATCACCGATCTCACGACAGCATAGCGCTTGCTTGAAAGCAGCGTGTATATTTTCTTGCTTAGGATACGCCATTCCGGCTTTGAATCGAGTACGGCAAATAGAATGAGGATAGCTTCAAAAAAGAGACCCTGTCCCTCTTTATCGCTGAATGGCAGACCAACGCTGTCTTTATCAATCACTTTCTGGAAGTACCAGACGAGAAACTCGGGCGCTTCCATGGGGTGATGGGCGAGATGGCGCAGCTTCGGCAGCAGCTGCTTTTGAGATGGGCCCTGATTCAGCTCTTTGATGATGTAGTCGCGCAGGGTGCTTTGCTGGTTGGAGAAGAGTAAATCCAGAAAGATCTCGGGCCAGTCTTTGCGATGCTCTCGGATTAGCGTCAGGACCCGCTTTTTAAATGCGATGATTTCGATGGCATCGATAACCTCTTCAAAGTGACTCAGCTCCTGGATTAGCTGCTTGACGGTTTTGTCAGCGTGTGTGTCAAACTGGCTTTCGAGGAAGATGTAGATCTGCAGATCTTGCGCTTTGCTGATCTCTTGGCTTTCCAAAGCCGCCGTCAGCTTGGATTGGATCGAATCGCGCGTTTCGGGCTTTTTCAGCATGCCTGGATTGTCGCGCACAAAGCTATAGGCTGTCTGAATCAGTTCATCGATGGATGAGTGTTTGCCTATTGCCTTGTGGAGGCGCTCTTCGTGCGTCACTTCCGCGTGGCGAAGCGCAAAAGGCTCCCGCAAAGTCTTGGGAGTTTCGACCATCGTGTCTTTTTTGAGCTTGGAGCGCGCTCCCTGCCACCATTTCGTCCAATCCTTTTCTGGAATGACCAGGTCGCAAAGCTCTTCTTTGATCTCTGCCGCAGTTTTGGGCCCCAGGTTTTTCAGAAGGCTTTTAATCACAAAAACTGGATTTTCTTTTGCCTCTTTTTCCAGCTGGTCGGGATTGGCAAAGCGTTTGGCAAGAATGTGGTCGTCGGCTAGCGGGAGAAGATTTTTGAAGGAATTGGCAAATGTGAAATATTTTTTGCCTGGCAGATGTTCAAACTCGACAGTCAGCTGCTCAAGGACAGGCGATAAGTCAACAATCTGGCCGACTCCCCAGCCTCCTGTATGGTAGACAAATTTGCCCTTTTCCATGTGGGCCAGCAGGTCGTAGTTGGCGAGGGCTCCCTGGAAGTTGTCCCTTGCGCGCAAGCCGACCAGGCGCAGACGGTCGCTGAATTTTGGATCGTTCGGATACTTTTCCTTCAGGGACTTTAAAGCAAGATCCGCTAAAGCGGGACTGTTGCTGGTCTGCAGATCAAACAGGAGTTTCAAAATCTCGTAAGAGGCCTCTTTGTCCTTGATCGTTTCCCAGAGTGGTAGGGCTGTTTCGACATACTGTCCAAATCTCTTGGCAAGATCGGAGCCCTTGACTCCCTGCAAAATCTGTGCGAACTCTTCAGTATCGACAGTATCACTTGTGCAATACTCTTCCCAGAGCTGCCAGAATTTTGCGAAATCGCGGTTATTGATTTGCGCACGAAACTCTTGAAGGTAACTCATCACGATCCCTTATGTTCTTCCTGTGAAAAGAGAATACCTGTTATGGCCTTATATTTCAAAGGGTTTTACTCGAGACTGAAGAATGCTGAAAATTTGGTAAATTGTAAAAATTAAAATTAGATGTTACAATAAGATTGGGGCATCGGCATGGAAGAAGATAAGAATATTTTTGAAACAGCGGCAAAAAAACTGGGTCGCAAGGGCAAAACCCCGGTTAAGAAAAAGGTTTCTCCGAAGGAAATCCCGACCAGCCAACCCGGTGTTTATCGTGATCCCGAGGTCAACGAGATGATGAGACAGATCCGCGAAATGAATGAGGATTTGCAATCTCAGATGGAATCCGTTAGCAAAAAAAGCGGACTTTCATATGATGAACTGCAAAGACTGGTGCAAAAGAATGCCGCCCCAGGCGATTTAGAACTGTTGAAAAAAAATATGGATGAGCTGGGGGAAAAGATTAAGGGGGCGGTAGGGACCCCCCCTCCCAAGCCCAAACAGCGCGAGAATCTCGCGGGCGAGCGCAAGGCCAAGACGCTTGGCGCGCGCAAAAAATGGATCCCCATGCGCTAAAAAGGAACGCAGTATGATAAAACGCATCGATCTCTTTATGCCTCCTAATTTCAGCCAGTATGGCGTTCTCCACCACTTCACAAAGAAGTTACAGGAAGCCTTTTTGCGGCTGGGAGTCAATTGCCGTCTCCTGGAGGCGCAACACAACAATCCTAAGCCTTTCCTTACAGAACTTTTCCAGGATCCACCAGACTGCACCATCTCTTTCAACGGGTTGCTGCCCGACGATGAGGGACGCTTTTTCTGCGACTTGATCCGCATTCCCCACGTGGCCTACGTCGTTGATTCTCCCAATGGGTTTGTCTCGCTTGTCAAAAGCCCCTTTACCATCATCGCCTCTGTCGATAAGCAGGCCTGCGACTTTTTCCGCGGCATTCAGGCCTCCAATATCCTGTTTATGCCCCATGGAGTGGAGAAGAATCTTGGGTTTGAATCTTACGAACAGGATCGACCTTATGACGTCCTGCTCCTCTCTTCCTGCATCGATTATGAACAAATCCGCCAGCTATGGCAAAAACAATATCCCAAGGGTCTGAGTCAGGTGTTGGATGAGGCTGCAGAGAGAGCCATGACAGACGACAAGCTCTCCTATGTCCAGGCGTTTGTTTCCTCTTTGGATGCCTATGTCGCCAAAGGGGGCGAGATCAATCCCGAACAGATCAATTTCATCGAAATACTCGACGTTTTAGAGATGTATATCCGCGGCAGGGCCCGCGTCCAGATGGTGCAGGGGATCAAAGATGCCAAAGTCTCCATCTTCGGATCGTCTTCACAGACTACCAGCTGGCAGAAGCAGCTCGGCAAACAGTCCAATGTCGTCATCCATGACTCTGTTCCTTATGACCAGGCTTTGGAATTAATGCAGAGAAGCAAAATAGTCCTTAACAGCTGTGCCTGGATCAAGTATGGGATTCACGAGCGCATCCTCGCCGGCCTTGCTTCTGGCGCCCTGGTTATCACCGACGATAATCCTTATCTGCACCAGAACTTCAAAGATGGCGCCAGTATCGCCCTGTATCATTATGGCAAAGAAGAAGCCCTTAACACACTTGTCAATGAATATTTGAGCGATGAGGCAAAAAGGAACAAAGTGGTCGCAGCAGGCCGTGAGCAGGTCATGCACAACCATACCTGGGACCACCGTGCGCAGGCGCTATTGAAAGAACTGGAACCCATGCTGCAGAAGATTCGCAATGCAGCGCCAGCTTAAGCGCATTGACCT
>JAJFUZ010000165.1 GCA_021372155.1 Parachlamydia sp.
AATTCCCAAAATATCGGGCTAAAAATCGTTGGATTGAGTCTTTTTGATGAATTTTAGCATTCACCAAGAACTCAGGCTGTCGGAAATGACGAAAAGCGTCGTTTAAATTTGTGAAAATTCGGTCTTTTTCAGGGACGACTATCTACTGCAAAATCGGGGTACCAACAATATTGAGCATACCAAGTATCAGGTGAAATAAAGCGGGGTGTCGACCAACTGTATTCTGAATATTTTTTTTCTGTAAATAAAATTTTTGAACTGTTGTCGGCTATGAAGCAGCAAATAGCTAATACGTCACCTAGGGAATTAATTCTAAGATGTGGTCGATATGCCGGCATCGTATTATACCCCCACAGTAGACCAGGACGCATAAACATATCGTATGGTTTTGTCCATACACCACCAGAAAGCTTTTGAGCTCCTTGGATATAAGGCACATCTTGCAAATTTGACCAGACAGCATAAACATTCCCTTTGCTATCTGATTGAATGTCTGGTGCTCCAAATTCTCCCATGAATATCAAATCTGTTGGAAGACTCCAGTCCATGTCGAATTTTTTTTCTGCCACCTGGATGCTATGTTTGTCGTTTGTAAAAAAGCCGCCTTTTTTCTCTTTTTTTCGCCAGATACCATAAACAGTCCCAACCGAATCACATGATAACTTTATGCCTTCGCATAAACCAGTGGCTAGTGTTTTAGGGGATGACCATGCTTCATTTAAAGATCTGCAAGCTGTTTTTAGACAACATTTGTTATGATCATCTTTTTCAACCCAAAGGGCATGCACTTCACCAATTGCATTACTCATAATTGCAAGTTGCGATTCATCGCTGCCCATTGCGATTAGAACAGACTCTGTCCACTCTCCTTGATAAGGTTTATAGGATGTTTCAATTGCTCCATTTTTGCTATGCCATATAGCGTATACGTTGCCTTGTGGATCACTTGCCACTTCGTAATTCACAACGCCTGGGAGCGCCAATTCCTGAATAGCAGACCATGAAATTGTCCCCTCTATTGAGAAAGAAAAACACAACGAGAGCACAAATATAACTGTTCTCATATCTCACCTCTTTAAGATAAAGAGAAAATGCCGAATTAACCTTTGCCCGTCAAGATTTTACTTTTCACTACTGTTCAAACGAGTTTAATTGATAAAGTCTCATTGCACTTTTAAGAAAAAAAGTGTAGATTAAACCTTATTATTTCTTGAAAACCTGTGGATAAATATGCACGTCCTGCTCAAAGACAACTCAAAAATCGAGCTTCCAGAAGGAAGCACCGCCAAGGATCTGGCGGATAAACTCAATCAGAAAGGCCCTGACCAGGCTTTGGGAGCCTCCATCAATGGCACGACGCGCGATCTCTCTACACCGCTTCGCGATGGGGATCGGGTGATTTTGTGGAGCTTCAATGACCCGGAAGGGCGGGAAGTCTACTGGCATACCTCAGCTCACGTACTGGCACAGGCGATCCTGCGCATCTGGCCCGACGCCAAGCCGACCATTGGTCCGCCGATCGAGAATGGCTTTTACTACGATTTTGCCGACCTGACCATTTCCGATGGAGATTTTGAGCGCATTGACACTGAGATGCAGGCCATTGTCGCCGAAAACTATGTGTCGCAGCGCGAGGTCTTTTCAAGCAAAGAGGAGGCCCTCAAAGCCTTTGGCAGCAACAAATACAAAATGGAATTGATCGAAAGCTTTGCTCAGGGAGATGCCTTGACAGGGTACCGGCAAGGCGAGTTCTTCGACCTCTGCCGCGGGCCTCATCTGCACAATCTGGGCAAGATCAAGGCGATCAAGGTGATGAAGACTTCTGGGGCTTATTGGAGAGGCGATCCAAGCAAGGAAATGCTGACCCGCATCTATGCGATCTCTTATCCAGACCGCAAGCTGCTCAAGGAGTATCTGCAGCAGCTGGAAGAGGCCAAAAAGCGCGATCACAAAGTCATTGGGCCAAGGCTGGATCTTTTCTCTCTCAAAGAAGAAGCTCCCGGTATGCCTTTCATCCATCCTAAGGGGATGATCGTCTGGAACCAGCTGATCAGTTACGAGCGCGAGCTGCATGACAAGTCAGGCTATGTGGAGATCAAAACGCCCTCCATGATGATCCGGGAACTATGGGAGCGCTCCGGCCACTGGTTCAACTATCGCGACAATATGTTCACTTCGGAAATCGAAAAGCGCGACTTTGCCATCAAGCCGATGAACTGCCCTGGCTGCATGCTTTACTATAGAGGCACTGTCCACAGCTACCGCGAACTCCCTCTGCGCATCGCCGAGTTCGGCAACGTTCATCGCTATGAGCCTTCTGGAGCCTTGTCAGGGCTCTTCCGCGTGCGCAGCTTCCACCAGGACGACGCGCACATCTTCATGAAGCCAAGCGACATTGAGAGCGAGATCCTTGGCGCGTTGAAATTTGCGGACAATCTCTATTCTACTTTCGGCCTGCAGTACCATCTGGAGCTGTCGACCCGACCCGAGAAAAATACCATTGGATCGGAAGAAGAATGGGCCAATGCTACAAATGGCCTGAAAGGGGCTCTAGATAAGTCAGGAAAGCAGTATAAGATCAACGAGGGCGATGGGGCATTCTATGGACCCAAAATCGACTTCCATATCCGCGACGCACTCAACCGCACCTGGCAGTGCGGCACCATTCAGCTCGATATGGCCCTTCCTGAGCGGTTTGAGCTGGAGTATACAGCGTCGGATGGATCCAAGCAGCGGCCGATCATGATCCATCGCGCCATCTTCGGCTCCATTGAACGTTTCATGGGCATCCTGATCGAACACTTCGCTGGACGTTTTCCGCTCTGGCTGAGCCCCTCCCAGGTGCGCATCCTGACCGTTGCGGACAGGCACCAGCCCTTTGCCGATGAGGTAGCCGCAAAGATCAAGCGGCAAGGCTATCACGTCGATGTCGACGATGCCCAGGAATCTGTCAGCAAAAAGGTGCGCAACGCCCAGCTAAGCCAGGTCAACTACATCCTCGTCGTGGGCGACCAGGAACTGGAAAATAAAACAGTGACTCTCAGGACACGCGACAATCAGGTCATCGGCGCCATCCAAGTGGACGATTTCCTGCAGAAAATCGACGTCGAACGCAAGGAGCGCCATCTCAATTCCATTTTTAAGGAGGCGCCATGATCGGCACCGGAGAATTGCTCGTCATTATGGTTGTGGCCCTCATCCTCTTTGGTGGAAAAAAACTGCCCGACTTTGCCCGCAACCTGGGCCAGGGCATTCGAGAATTCAAAAAGGCGTGTCGCGGCGAAGAGGACGAAGTCATTACGATCGAAGAAGAGAAACCCAAAGATAAGTGATGCAGGCGGCTCTTTCTGAGCATCTTACCGAGCTGCGGCGCACCTTGATCCTCTCCCTGTTGGCGCTCGCAATCGGCATCGCACTTTGTTTTTGCTTCTATCAAAACATCTTTTCCTGGATTACGCGTCCGCTCCATCACATAGAAGGCCTTCAACGCCAGGAAATCAGGCGCGAACGCCTTTTCAATTCCAGCCCTCATGAAGTCACCTATGCCGCCTCTTCAGAATCTGCTATTCACCCCTCACCCTCAGTTCGCCTCATCCAGGAGAAGGTCTATGCCATTCCACCTGGAGCTTTTCTTGAGATCGAAAAAATTCAGAACAGCGGGCTTGTTCTTTTCGGTCCTGCCGAAGGGATGCTCACAGCCTTTAAAGTCTGTTTCTGGCTGGGTCTGCTCCTCTCATCGCCCCTCTGGGCCACCCTCATCCTGCGGTTTGTTCTTCCAGCGCTCCATCCCACTGAAAAACGGCTGCTTTTTCTCTTTCTGACAGGATCCACAGCGGCATTAATCGCCGGTTTCTGCGTTGCCTATTTCCTGACGATCCCGCTTGCAAACCGCTACCTGGAAGTCTTTAACTCCAGCATCGGCAGCAACCTCTGGTCGCTGTCGCACTACCTGGACTACACTTTAATGCTTATGATCGCTAATGGATTGATTTTCGAAATTGGCCTCGGCCTCTTTCTGCTTGTCCATGCGGGCATATTGACAGAGGAGTGGATGCGCTCGAAAAGGCGCTACATGATTGTTCTGGCATTTATTTTAGGAGCGCTCTTGACGCCCCCAGACGTGCCGACTCAACTGATGGTAGCAATTCCTCTGCTTGTTCTATATGAACTGGCGATATTCTACGCTAAGACCAAGATTACTCCTTAATTTGCCTCTGCGGCAGCAGCGAAAGCTCTCGCGCTTGAAAGATCGAAGAATGGGTTGTATTGACTTAATACATGAGATAATTGCGCTTAAAGAGGGTTGCTCCTCTAAAACGGAGTAGCTAAGCTCTCCAATGCAAAACGGCCCTTTAGGGACCCAAAAACAAAGGAGCAACCCATGAAACACTATGTCGGT
>JAJFUZ010000177.1 GCA_021372155.1 Parachlamydia sp.
GCAACAAGCAGTGGCTCAGCCTCGATGAACTGCGCACGCTGGTAGCGCCATTTTTAGCCTAAATATTCTGTTATCGTTCCATATATCGAAAAAGTTCAGTCATTTTACGTCAAAATTGACGAAAATCATGTGACAAAAAACGGCAAATTTGACGAAAATAGGGGGAATGAGACGTTTACTTCTAGAAAAGCTGCTTGCCTGGAAAGAAAAAGCAGATCGAAAGCCTCTTATCCTGCAAGGCACGCGGCAGGTTGGAAAGACCACCCTCTTGGAACAATTTGGGAGAGAATTTTATCCAGCTATTCATTTAATCAATTTTGAAAAAGAGCGTGGTTTAGAGACAATATTCAATAAAAGCCTTGATCCTGTCCATTTGATACGCGAATTCGAATATTTCCTTAATCGTTCGATCGACCCAAAACATGACTTGCTTATCTTTGACGAAATCCAAGCTTGCCCCCTTGCTTTGACAAGCTTGAAATACTTTGCTGAAGACATGCCCCAGATGTCGCTCTGTGCCGCGGGCTCACTCCTTGGCATTTATTTGGGACCCGTCTCCTTTCCTGTAGGCAAAGTGGATTTGATCACACTTTGTCCCATGACCTTTGAAGAATTCCTCATGGCTTTGGATGAGCAGCGCATTTTGGAACTTCTGCGCAACCTTAAACGCAATGATCGTATTCCAGAATCAGCCCATTCTCACATATTCGAGCTGCTCAAGCATTATTTTATTGTGGGCGGGCTACCTGAAGTTGTGAAAATCTTTTGTGAAGAAAAGAAAAATCTCCATACAGCTTTCATCAAAGTGCGTGAAAAGCAAAGTGCTATTCTTGACACCTATATGGCAGATATCGCGAAGCATTCTGGAAAGGTCAATGCCATGCATATCGCAAGAATCTTGCAAGCTATCCCTGCTCAGATGGCCCAATCGCAAGATAGTGCTGCAAGCAAATTCAAATTTAAAGGGGTTGTACCAGGAATTGACCGCTATAGCCGACTCGTCAATGCCATTGATTGGCTTGAAGCTGCAAGACTTATCATTAAAGTTCCGATTATCAATAGTGGCAATCTCCCTTTTTCCGCATATGCCACAGAAGGGACATTTAAACTCTATCTCTTTGATATAGGCATGTTGGGTGCGATGAGCAATTTAAGCCCTCAAGCCATACTCCAGTATGATTATGGATCTTATAAAGGTTACTTTGCAGAAAACTACGTCGCACAGACGTTTCTTGCACATGGTCATCGACACCTTTATTGCTGGCAGGAAAAGCTGGCTGAAGTGGAATTCTTGGATGAAGAAGAGGGGCTACCTGTTCCCATTGAAGTTAAATCGGGATGGGTCACTCATGCTAAAAGCGCGAAAATCTTTGCCGATAAATATCGCGCTCCTTATCGAGTTAACTTTAGCGCCAAACCACTAGCAGTGAATCATGAATTGCATTCATATCCGCTATATTTAGCGGACTGGTATCCTCTTCAAAAAAAATAGACCGTCTTGATATTCACAAATTCCTTGATCCCATAGTGCGAAAGCTCCCGTCCATACCCCGAGCGCTTGATGCCTCCAAAGGGAAGGTGAATGTTGGAGACCGTCTGGGTATTGATATAGACGCTGCCCGACTGGATGCGTCGGGCGAGATGGCTGGCCTGCTGCAGATCCTGCGTCCAGAGGCTGGCGCCAAGGCCAAAGGAGCTATCATTGGCGAGGGCAATGGCCTGTTCAGCATCTTCAGCAATCGTGAGGGCAAAGAGAGGCCCGAAGGTCTCTTCATCAAAGGCAGGCATCCCTTTTTTCACGTCAGCCAAAACAGTGGGTGCATAATAAAAGCCCTCCCGTTCGATGCGTTTGCCTCCCTCCAGGAGCTTTGCCCCCATCGCCAGAGAGCGCTTCACCTGGGAGTGGATATTGTCAACCAGGTCGTGGCGAGCAAGTGGACCCATTTCGGTTTCGGGATGCAGAGGATCGCCGATCTTTACATGTTTCACTTTCTGGACAAGTTGATCACAGAACCTTTCATAAACAGATCGCTCGATGATGAAACGCTTGGCCGCAATGCAGCTCTGGCCGGCATTATTGAGGCGGGCACGGATGGCTTTTGGAATGCATGTGGAGAGGTCTGCGTCATTAAGTACGATAAAGGGATCGGAGCCGCCGAGCTCTAAGACGGTTTTTTTGAGTTTCTGGCCCGCGGCTGCCCCAACAGCTATGCCTGCCGATTCGCTGCCTGTGAGAGTCACAGCGCTGATCCTATCGTCGGCGATGAGCCTCTGTGCCTGCTGAGGGGAAATCAAAAGCACTTTGAAGATAGGGTGAAAACCCGCCCTCTCAGCAAGTTTTTCAATCGCCAGGGCGCAGCCTGAGACGTTGGAAGCATGCTTGAGCAGGATGGCATTGCCTGCCATGAGGGTCGGAGCGATGAAGCGGAACACCTGCCAGAAGGGGAAATTCCAGGGCATGATCCCCAGGATCACTCCTAAAGGCTCAAAGAGGATAGTGCTTTTACTGGCTGTGGTCGCAATGACCTCTTCTTGAAGGAATTCCTCAGCATACTCGGCAAAGAAATCGCAGATCGTCGCGCACTTTTCAATTTCAGATTCGGCCTGCGCGATGGGCTTGCCCATTTCCAGCGTGATGAGGCGCGCTAAAGCCTTCAGGTCTTCCCTCAGCAATTTAGCCAGGAGATACATGCAGACGGATCGTTTTTTAAATGGAGTGGCTGTCCATCCAGGAAAAGCCTGATAGACATCTCCTACACGCGCTTCTATTTCTTCCGAGGAATGCGCGGGATATTCCTGGATAACTTTGTCCAGAGCCGGATTAATCGATTGCATCATGAGCTTGTTGCAAACTCCATTTGGGAGCAAATTCGCGCTTCGTCATACGGATTCGCTTTCTTCGCAAGTTGCCTACTTTTGATCAAGTATGTCAACTTGCGAAGAATGCGAACCGTTTGCCGAATCATCGAATTTGCTCTCCAAAGCAAGTTTTGCAACAAGCTCTCTTGTCTAGAATTATACTTTTTCATATAAGCGGTACCTTATGCGTATAGGCGTTCTCGGAATTAATCACAAGCTGGCCGACCTGCAGCTGCGCGAGCTGCTCGCAAAAGCATGCCAGAGAAGGTTTTCAGCAGGAAATTCTCTCCATTTGCGCCACTCCTTCATCCTGCTTTCCACCTGCAACCGCACAGAGGTCTACTTCTCATCCGATGACCTGGCCGATTCCCATTCCTATCTGCTGACCATCCTGCGTCAGGAGGTGGAACAGGACTTTGACCAAAAGCTTTACTCCTTCTTCGGCATCGACTGTTTCCTGCATCTCTGCCGCGTCACAGCTGGCCTGGACAGCGCCATCGTTGCTGAGACCGAAATCCAGAGGCAGGTCAAGGCCGCCTACGAAAATACCTCGCTTTTTCTTACACTGCCGAGTGAACTGCACTATCTCTTTCAGAAGTCCCTCAAAATTTCCAAGCAGGTGCGGACCCAGCTTCCCATCAAACCAGGCCTGCCCGATATCGAGCATGCTATCCTCAATACAGGCCTCGAGCTCTTTGAGAAAGCTCCCTCCGACATTAAAATTCTTTTTGTAGGCGCATCGGATATCAACATCAAAATTCTGCGCTTCCTCAAAGCGAAGCACTACGCCAACATTGCCATATGCAACCGCACATTAGACCGCGCCAAAGCTCTCGCCGCCCATCACGAGCTCGACATTCTCGACTGGTGCCAACTGCACTCTTGGCCCAACTACGATTGGGTCATCTTTGGGACAAAGTCCCCTGAAACGCTTATCCATCCCCAAGACCTTCTCAAATCAGCTGCAGAGCCTAAACTGCTCATCGACCTCTCGGTTCCGCGCAATGTCCATCCGCTCCTGGAAAATTCTGAGAACATCACCCTTCTCAACATCGATCAGATCAACCGCTCGCTCCAAACGCGCCATCACACCTTTACCCAGACACTGTTTCAAGCGGAACAGATCATCACCCATGCGACGAAAACGCACCTGCAGCTCTTCTACAGGAAAACGCAGGTGCGCCGCAACGCAGAGTGCTTAGTGGGTTAATTTATGATGGATCAGACTGGACAGCTCTAGCGTTTCTTATAAATATCCGCCCTTCCATCAATGTCAACGACTAGAACAAGCAATTCTCTATCTTTGATATGATAGATGATTCGATAGTCTCCCACTCTCATGCGGTACCCATCTCGACCTGCAAGTTTGATAACCCCATTAGGTCGTGGATTAATTTCGAGACTTTTGATTGCCTCGAAAATCGCTTCCTTATCTTTTAGTGGAAATTTTTTGCAGATTTTTGCAAGATCGACTTCGAGCCTGACATTATACATTTATTCAAGTCCAATCCCTTTTCTAAATTCTTCTAATGAAATCGTGCCCTGTTTTTTAATGCTTTCCATACCACGATCAAAAACTTCTATATCTTTTTGCATTTCCAATTCTTCGAGTAAATGTAAAGCTTCAGCAGATACAAAACCTCCGACAACTTTGCCGTGATGTGTGACAGCAATGCGTTCGTTGGCGAAACGAGCTTGTCCTACAAACTCGGAAAGATGTTTTCTAAACTCAACAAAGCTCACTTTTTGCATAATGGCCTCCTTTTGATTTTAGTGTAACATATGTACACTTTTTAATCAATGAACACTTTTTGGCGTAAAACCTTTGAGCTCTTTTTCATAAAATCGACGCAGTTGTTCGGATTTTTCCAAATCCAGCACAAGCGCTGGAGAATCAACCTGCTCTTCGCGAAACATCCAGATTGTCTAAAAAAAGAACTGGATGCTGGCATTGGGCTTTTTAGGAACTGCTGGAGAGCTTTTTCGTGCTCCTTTAGTAGTAAATCACAAGAGTGAGAGAGTGCTGGGCCTGCTGGATGAGGGTATGCCAGTTGACCTTCCGATTGCATCAAATCTGCCTCTAAAAATCAGCCTTTCCAGGAAACCGTGGGAATGGAATGACGTCACGGATGTTCTCCATCCCTGTGACAAATTGAATGAGGCGCTCAAAGCCGGCTCCAAAGCCTGCGTGGGGAACAGAACCATACTTACGCAGCTCCAGATACCACCCGTAATCCTCAGCCTTAAGGCCAAACTCTTTGATCTTCTGCTGCATGACATCCAACCGCTCTTCCCTCTGGCTTCCGCCGATGATCTCGCCGATCTTGGGCACGAGGACGTCCATGGCAGCGACCGTCTTCTGGTCATCGTTGCCGCGCATGTAGAAGGCTTTGATCTGCTTGGGGTAGTCGGTGATGATGACAGGCTTGGAAAAATACTCCTCTGCCAGATACCGCTCATGTTCAGACTGAAGGTCTGAGCCCCATTTAACTGGAAATTCGAAGGCCTTGCCCGATTTTTCCAGGACGCGCACGGCATAGGTGTAGGAGGCCCGTTCGAAGGGGGTTTCGGCCACATGCTGCAAGCGAGTAATCAGATCCTTGGAGACATGCTTTTCAAAGAACTGGAGATCCTCCTGGCAATTTTCCAGGACATACTTGAGAATTGATTGCAGGTAGGCCTCAGCTAAATCCTGATTATCATTAATATCTGCGAAAGCCATCTCCGGCTCGACCATCCAGAATTCAGCCAGATGGCGCGAGGTGTTGGAGGGTTCGGCCCGGAAGGTGGGTCCAAAGGAATACACATCGGAAAGGGCGCAGGCATAAGCTTCGAGGTTGAGCTGGCCGGAAACGGTCAGAAAAGCCGATTTTGCAAAGAAGTCTTTCGCATAGTCCACCCTGCCTTCAGGATTCTTGGGAAGCTTATCCAACTCGAGCGTCGTCACTTGGAACAACTTGCCGGCCCCTTCCGCATCGGATCCTGTGATGACGGGAGTATGGATGTAAAGAAAGCCCCTCTCTTGAAAAAAGCGGTGGGTCGCAAAGGCCAGGGCGTTGCGCACGCGCGTCACGGCGCCAATGGTGTTAGTGCGAGGCCGCAAATGGGCGATTGTGCGCAGAAATTCAAAGGAGTGGCGCTTTTTCTGGAGTGGGTAACTTTCAGGATCGCAGCTGCCAATGATGGAGATGTTTTTGGCCTGGATCTCGTACTCCTGGTTTTTGCCTGGGCTTTCGACCACGATGCCCGTGGCAGAAATGGACACGCCCGTCGAAAGTTGGGCGAGAATGGAGTTATAGTTGGGCAGGTCGGCATTTGCGAGGATCTGGAAATTGGAGAAGGTCGACCCGTCATTGATTTCGATAAATGAAAAGGTTTTCTGATTGCGGACGGTGCGCACCCATCCCTTGACAGTCACTTCGCTACCAACAGGCGTAGGACGACCGGGACGCACTGTTTTCAATTCCTTGATTCTTGTTCTCATGTCGCCAGTTCTCTTAAAGTTTCGATTTCTTTTTCCCAGACAGAGACTCCGCCAGGCGTTTCGAGGTATTTGGGAAGGTCGCGCGTCCTCGCATCGCGCATGAGGAAGTGGAAGGATTCCATGCCAATCTGGCCTTTACCCAAGTCCTGATGGCGGTCGACGCGGCTGCCAAGCGGTTTCATGGAGTCGTTAAGATGAAAGGCGTAGAGATGTTTCAGGCCGACAATCTTATCAAATTCCTTCAAGGTATGGTCCCAGCCCTCTTTTGTCCGAATATCGTACCCGGCAACGAAGATGTGGCAAGTGTCGATGCAGACGCCCACCCGCAGCTTCTTTTCCAACCTCTCGACCAGATAAGCCAGCTCTTCGAAGCGCCAGCCGATGGCTGAGCCTTGCCCGGCTGTCGCCTCCAAAAGCAAACGCGTCTTGTGCCCATCGAGCAGAGGACGGCACTCCAGCAGACTTTCCACAATGCGGTCGAGGCACTCCTGCGGATCGCTCTTCAGGGCAGCTCCAGGATGAAAATTCAGATAGGTGACATCCAGTTGCGTGCAACGCTCAATCTCCGCAGCAAAGGCAGCCCGGCTCTTGGCCAGGTTTTCCGGATCTGGCGCCCCCAGGTTGATCAGGTAGCTGTCGTGGCTCATGATTTCTTTGAGGCCCGTAGCCTGGAGCGTCTCCTTCCACAGCTGAATCTCCACTTTATCCAGTGTCTTGACCTTCCACTGCCGCTGGTTGGCGGTAAACAGCTGGATGGTGGTCGCCCCGATCTTTTGTCCTTCCAGCAGAGCGTTATGGACTCCGCCCGCCGCAGAAGTATGTGCACCGATTAACAATTTTGAAGCTTGTGTTTTCATATTTGGGTTTTCATAAAAGATGCTTATTGTAGCAACCGATAGATTTATCAACCAGTGCGATTGCTCTTTAAAACGTTCCGCTGTAAAAAAAAGATGTGGCAAAGATCATCGCTCTTAAACAACTTTCACCAGAATTTGAGCCGCTGCTGCAAAAAGGCATGCTCAATGACATGGCTCCCCTGGACATCCATTCACTGGATCCTGAAAATCTATGCCTTCTCGGGGCCCTGGAGGGTGACACTCCGATCGGCCTTGCAGCTGCCATCCTTCAGCCCAATTTCAGAATTGCCGAATTAAAAGTCCTTACTGCTTTTACATTAAATTCTGTTGGCAGAGAACTTTTGGAGAAGCTGGAGCGCGAACTGGCAAAAAGAAATGTGGGCGTACTCATGGCCGTCTACCCTTCCCATTCGCCCATCCATCCGCTTTTGCAAGCCTGCAATTGGGAGAGCCCGCGCGTTGTGCTCACCTCTTGTTACTTTATCTCGCACCTCTTCTCCCCCTCCTGGTATTTAAAGGCCTACCGTTTGCCAAAAGGTTTTGCCTACTTTCCCTGGGAAAAGCTCACCCAGGACGATAAACATACGATCCAGAAACTTTGGGAAAAAGGCGATATTTCTTCCGATATCTATCCTTTTTACGAGGAAACTGTTTTCGAACCCAACAGTCTGGGTTTGCGCTACCAGGGAAAGCTAGTCGGCTGGTCTTTGGCGGAATCCCATGCACCGCAATCGCTTTGGTATTCCAAACTCTATCTCGACCCCGCTTTTCGGTTGACCGGGATAGCCATCCAGCTTCTGGCCGCCTCGATTCTTAGACATGACCATGTCCGCTTTCCGAATGTTTATTTCAAACTCAACCTCGTGCAGTCGTCGCTCCGCTGGCTGCGCTTCGTCAAAAGGCGGCTGATCCCCTATGCCGACTCAGTAACTGAATATTATCAAATGTGGCATAAAATTCAATAATTCTATAGATAAATTAAATAATTAGTTTTATACTTATATTAGATAAGCATCGCGATAATTAATTCTTAACCGTGGGTTTACTGTCGCGAAACCTCGGCGTTGGCTCATTTATTTGGACGATGCCTCGAGGATAACACAAGGAGTGTGTTATGACAGACTATGATATTAGTCGCCAGCATCAGCACCATCAGCAATTTGAATATGGGGAAAAAGACAAGGCAAATATCTCGATCAAGAAGACCACTGGCCACCACACCCAAAATGTCACTCAGCGCGACATGCTCCAAGCCTCCACGAGCGCCTTTAAAGAAGAGTATGTTCCCCCTGTAGACACACCTGTTCTCGACCCTTATGATCCTAACGCGAGCAATGAGCCGCCCAAAAACCCACCGCCAAAGCCAGGGGCGCAGTTCAAAAACAACCTGGAAACCCTGCTTCGCCAGCTCCCTCCCGGAACTCTGAAAACGATCGCCCCCAACTCTCACGAAGCGCGCGCCATGCTGCGCTTTGCCCATGCCAACCCTCAAGTCCCCATGGACCCAAAAGTGCGCGCTTTGCTCAGTACCCTGATCTCACAAGCCACCCAGCAAACGCGCGAAGAGATGGACCTCGGCTCCGACTGGCAGCCTCCCGAGCCCCGCACAGGAGAGTTCAACGCTCATATCAGCGACAATCTCAATGACAACTTCGAAAGCCACCTTAAAGAGAATTTTTCCGGTTCGGAATACAAGTCTTTGCGACTCGCCTACTACCATCCCCAGTTTCAAAGCCGACTCAGCCCCGAACTCCAGGGTTACTTAAACGAAATGAAGCAGGCAGCTTATGACGAGACTCAAAGCGACATGGGCTTTCCCGAAGGGTGGCAGCCCCCTGCCGACAGTTCCGCCCTCGACGATATCGCAAACGGACACTTCACCCA
>JAJFUZ010000198.1 GCA_021372155.1 Parachlamydia sp.
CAATGCCCGATGGTCAAGAGCGATTGCCGCTTCATGATCCAGGCACACAAATCGAGAAAAAATACCGTGATGACAAAGGCGATGGGCAAATGAACGAGAACCGGATGAAATTCCCCTAGCGCTAGTTGCTGCAGCATAGTCCTCCAGTGATGGTGTTCTTATCCGCACCCTACATGTAAAGTATTTTTTTTAACAGAAAAAGAAGTATCGTTTAAGGCTTTTCAAACAACATGGTATATGCGAAGCGATTGCCGAATGTCGTCTTCTTCTGAAAACCTTGCTGCTGCATGAGCTGAAGGACCGTGCTTTGGCGCTGGAAATGGGGATCGAAAATCACTTCTGTTACTGAAAGAAGGCCTCCAGGCTTTAGAGCATCAAAAAGCTCTTTCAAAGCCCGGCTACGATCGGGTATTTCACCCAAAACCGTCACCAGCAACGCCCTGTCATATTGGCTGTGATTGAGTTTGCCTTCTCCGATTCCCGCATGCACATACTGAATGTTGTGCAGGCCTTCACTTCGAGCCTTTTCTTCGACACGCTGCAGCATGCCTTGCTGGAGATCAAGCGCCGTCACTTTTCCATTTACGCCGATTGCCTTTGCTAATGGGATTGTCAACCGACCAGGGCCGCAGCCGGCATCCAGGACTGTCATGCCCGGTTCCAGGCTGAGATGCTCAATAATGACACTGGCACGATTTGTTTTTGTGAAGGGATTGTCCCGCTCGACGAGCCAGCCCAGCCACGTTGGGCAAGGCAGGTGAGAAGAGAGGTTCCACGCCAGCGCAATCAAAGCAACGAGAAAAAGTAGTACAAGAATGATAGACATAAAGTAAGTCTATCATCTTGTCCCTTCTTTTTCAACGCTTGACCTTGCTGATCATATTGACCAGTTTATCTTTGCGGATCGGTCCAGGCGGAAGCCCATTTGTCTTATCAGAACAAAACCAGCCCCATACGGGGACACCAGCTGTTTGCCCCATCCAATCGCCTGGCCGCCAAGCGCCTTCTGGATAACCTTTATCCAGGCCGTCATAGTTAAAGCACTCGGTTTCCCAATTGGGCTCTTTGCGGATAAAGGATCCAGAACGCTCGAAGGTGTTCAGGGCAATTTCGGTACCGGCATAGGTGTCGCGAGGAGGTACAACGGATATGACCCGGTCGATCAGGCTGAGATCCGCTTTGAGGATGTTGGACAAAGCTTCCTGTTCATGCAGAGACTGCTGCTGGCCGCAGTAGCCCAGCGTTGGACAGATGGATGTGGGGCTTTTAGCAGGGCTGTTGCGCCTTTCCCAGATATCGTTGATCAGATTGCGGGCCGCCTCATCTTTTCGAACGAAAAGCAATCCGGTGTTGACAGAGCTCTTTCTATTGCCATCATAGGGATGGACATCCTCTGCTACGATGACGCTCGTATCTTTGCCCCTTCTCAAGGCATCGATAGCCATGTATGGGTCAATCCGCATATTTGTTACGGGCATATCGTCGTCTGCCATCACATACCACTCCTCCTTGCCTGTGGAAGAGGGATTCTCGAGCCACCCTTTGAGGACGGCAATTTTATTCCAATAAGCTGAGCAATCCACCGTTGCACCTTTTACGGTACATTGCTGCTTTAACAGGTTATCTGTCACGACGTGATGGGTCATCCGCCACTTTTGCGCATATTCTGCCTGATTGGCATCGACGAGCTTCGACATCTCATCCCGCATCTTATTGTCATTGATGTAGGTGGTTCCAAAGGTGATGTGCTTGTTCGCGTTGTCAGATGGTCTTCTGTAAAAGTTATAGAAGATGCGATGAAACAGATTCATCTCGGAGAAAGCGCGTTCGCGCTCGCTGATTTTTTTTTCTCGCAGATCGAGCTCACTATGCCGATTGTCCGATTGCTTCATGCTCTGATCAAATTCTTGCACTTTTTCTGAATACAGCTTTTCCTTTTCCTGAAGGTCTTTTTCCAGCTGAGTCAGAGTCTGCGCCTGATTTTCCTGCAGTTTAGATTGCGTGGAGACCAATCCCTCTTTTTTCTGAACCTCTTTTTCGCGGTTTTGCATACTCTGCAACTGTTGCCGCAAAGTCCTTTCTCTGGCGTCCAGCCTTTCATTCGATAGATTTTCCTGTTCCTTCAGCCTGGCCTCTTTAGCCTCCAGCTGCTTCTCTTTGACCGTGTCATATTTTGGAAGAAGATTGACCCAGGCACCATCCTTGATCGCAACTACTTTATTTGCAAGATAGCGCAGGCTGTCGCGTGCGCGGTAAACGGTGCTGCCGGCGATGACGCTGTTGACTGTCGCACAGTAGAGCGCTTTGGTTCCTTCATAATTGATGTTGCGTAAGGACCGCCCAATGGCATAGAGACAGGGAGCGCAGACAGCTGCGATGCGCCAGACGTCGACAACTGCTTTTAAAAAGGGATATTGTTGCAATCCTGCCGTAAGGGCTGTTGAAAGAATCTCACCAGCCCAGAAGATGGCTTGACCACGAAGATCCGAACCCGTCAGATAGGCGCTTGTCAAGAGACTGCCTGCCATCAAACCCCACTGAGCCTGAGGCATTGAGAGCGAAAAAGCAATCGAGGCTAGGTTGTAGCAGGCCAGGATGCGCTGTGCGGTGGTTACCTTCAAGGGATCCTTGTCCGTCAC
>JAJFUZ010000200.1 GCA_021372155.1 Parachlamydia sp.
ACAGCAATGCCGTTGTCTAAAAGACTAAGTTAGGTTATAGTTTCTATATTACTTGGAGGAAACACAATGGAACCAAAGTCAGTCGATCCACAATTGTTGCAACAGCTGGCACATTTATATCTCATTGCCCAAGCTAAACCACCAGCTTCTGCCCGTCCTTACGATGCTGGTGAAAGAGTTCAAGATGTTTACGCGAGCCTCAATCGTGACATGCACTCCAGATGCACACGCTTGGCGGATTATTATAAAGAGCATATCAACACAAGCAAGGAGGCGATTTTAAGAGGGTGTCAGGGTTTATCCGGTCATGCTCTGATAGTCGGAATTGGAAACGGTGCGGAAATCCCTTTGGAAGCCCTTTGCCGTCAATTTGACAAAGTGACTGTCCAGGATATAGATAAGGAAGCGGTTGCAAGGGCACTCCAAACAATTCCTGCATCGCTCAGAGAAAAAGTTGTGGTTGTCGAAGGCGATTTGACCGGTTGTGTGGCCAACTTTGCACAATTTTTGAATACAAAAGAAAAATTGCCCCTGTCAGAACTCCTTAAAGAGGCCAGCAATTTTTTCAACTCATCCGTACCTAAGCGTTTAGGGCAACTTCCCGAGCATCAATTTGACTATGTTGTCTCTTCATGTGTCTCCACCCAATTAGGCTCAATCATGTGGACAGCCCTTCAAGATTTTGTGAAAACAGAGCATAACCAGCCTTGTTGTCCAGGCAATGATCTGCCCCAAGCAATTTCTGCGTGTGCTGTTCGCTGCATTACCCAGCATCTTCTTGATCTGGCCAGCTGGGTAAAACCAGAAGGAAAAGTCTACTACTCTGACACAAAAGATGAAATCCCTTTGATCAGACCAAAACCTGGCGTCGTCCCTGTGAAAGATGACGAACCAAAGCATATGATCAACCAGGATGCTCTAAAAGCAGGTCTTGAGCCTTTCCAGGAGCAATTTGATTTTGCACAATATTGGAGCTGGTACGCCTTTGTTCCCGATAATTACGCAGGCGCTAAGGGTTCAGCATTTCATGTCATGGCAATGGTCATGAAGCTAAAGAACAAATTTGAAGTGCAATGATGCTGTCATGATGGAGGAGTAGAGGCGCTTTTCAAAGAACAAAATGAAAGCTCTTGCATGCTATATGTATAGTGTAAATCTCATGAAGGTTGAGCCTTATCGATCTGACATGAAGAAAATACGTTCATTGAAGAAAGAGAATGTCTGTAAGTTATCATCATGACTGTTAAAACCGGTTGTACAGGAGCTTGTAAAGAGGCTAAAAAATCGTTTCCAAAATCGATTCAACCCTAAATCCAAACTCGACACTCCATGCAGATCGCGATGCCTTCACACCATTTGACGAGATATCCCACGTTTGTTACAATTAGGCTAGACAAGCTAGACAGGAGATATCCATATGGCTATGAAAAAATGGAAGCTTCAAGACGCCAAAAATCATTTCAGTGAACTGGTTGAATGTGCAATGAACGACGGACCCCAAGAAGTGACAAAGCGAGGAGAACCTGCGGTCGTTATCCTATCATTTGCGAAATACCAGCAGTTAAGCAAACCTAAGGGAAATCTCGTGGATTTTTTTAGAAATTCCCCTCTCTACGGAGTCGAATTGGATTTAGAGCGGAAGGAGGATTATCCCCGGGAGATCGAATTCTAATGTATTTGCTTGATACCTGTGTATTTTCTGAATTGATCAAAAAAAAGCCTATAGAAAATGTTACTAATTGGATTTTAAGTAATGACGAAGAATTGTTTTATGTTAGTGCTCTAACATTTGGCGAAATTAAGAAAGTTATTGAGAAAATAACGGATTCATCGAGAAAAGAACAACTTGAAAGTTGGTTTCAAGAGTTTTTGATTTCTCGATTTTTGCATCGTTTATTATCTATTGATGGTCCAGTGGCTAATACATGGGGACAGCTTATCGCAAAGACAGAGCAAAAGGGAAGAGTGCTCCCAACAATCGACAGTCTAATTGCAGCCACTGCAATCACGCATAATTTGCACATTGTCACACGAAATGTTAAGGATTTTGAAGCATTAAATATTATAATCATCAATCCCTGGAAAGAAGTTTAGACGTCCAAGGCGACGAGCCTTGGTATGTCAGGTAGGTCTATCTATTGACTTAGCTTTTTCAGGCATTTGAGCAGGTTAATGCCTTTACCCAATACGCCTTTGAATAGATCGCCCTTTTTCTTAAGCCGGCTCTGAATATTTTTCATGGTAAAGTCGGTAGGATCGAGACCCTCCTTGACCTCTTTCCATTCCAAGGGTGTCGACACTGTAGCTCCGGGTCGCGGCCGAACCGCATAGGGCGCTGCAAGAGTTTGACCAAAGTTGTTTTGCAAATAATCCAGATAGACTTTGCGTTGGCGTTTGCTAGGGCTGCGTTCCAATGAGGTAATTTTTGGAAGCTGCTCGTGAGTGAGAGAGGCGAGCAACTGTGCGAATTGTTTGACGGGTTCGTAGGGATATTGAGCTCCTAAAGGCAAATAGATGTGCATCCCGGTGGCACCTGATGTTTTGCAATAAGAAGGAATTTCATGTGTTTCGAGAATTTCGTGCAGCGTCTGCGCCGTTTCGATTACCTGGCTGAAAGGCACATTTTCGGGATCCAGATCGATGACCAGATAGTCAGGATTTTCTAAGGACTGGATGCGCGAATTGAAGGGATTTAAATCGATGCATCCCAAATTGATCGTGAACAGCAGGGTCTTCTCGTCAGGGATGAGCAGATAGTTAATCGTTTCTTTGGAATGCTTCACCATCACTTTTGATACCCAATCTGGCATCTGATCGTCGATGTTTTTCTGGAAAAAGTCTTTAGCTTCAATCCCATTCGGATAGCGATGCAGGCTTTGAGGGCGGTCTTTCAATTGGGGCAGAATCAAAGGGGCGATGTGTCGGTAATAATCAATGAGATCTCCTTTTGTATACCCTTCTTTGGGCCAGTAGACCTTGTCCAAATTGGTCAATTGCGGTTGTGAAGGAGATATCTTTTTTTTGTTTTTGCTAGCTTCCTGTTTGGCGATCTGGTTCTTTTGCGGGTGAGAGGGGGATTCCTTTTTTTTGTCTTTGCTTGGTTCCTGCCTGGCGATCTGGTTCATCGTCCTTTTTGTTAGAACGGAGCGGTCCTGATTTAAGATATCTGTATCCGTAGCAAAATCATCCGCTATTTTCATCAGGAGCCATTCATTGTCTTTTCGCTCCTTATCTTTTTGTGCATTTTTTAATTTCACGAGAGTGAATAAACCTCTCAGCTTTTTTCCATCCAACCCAAACATAATTTTGCCATTCTCAATCCCTTTGGCGATGGCCTTATCTCCAGCAATTTGATAGTTTTCATCTACCGGATAGTAGACGCCCGTATCCCAGACCATCACCGTTCCAGCCCCATAATTTCCTTCAGGAATAATGCCTTCGAAATCGTGATAATCGTAAGGATGATCCTCGACCATCATGGCAAGATGTTTTTCTTTGGGATTTAGAGAAGGTCCTTTAGGCACGGCCCAACTTTTTAATACCCCATTAACTTCCAAGCGAAAATCATAATGCAAATGGGAAGCGGCATGCTTTTGCACGACAAAAATGAGCGAAGAGCTGGTTTTGCTTGAGCCCGTTGTTTTGCTTAAGCCCGTTGGTTCCGGACTTTTCTCGAATGAACGCTTTTTCTTATATTCTTTGAGGCCCATATACCTGACCATAGAAAGAATTTGAGAAATTGCGCAAGAATCTTTTCAGACGAGCTAAATCGAGTTATTTTTTTTGACTCAAATACGCAATAATGGCAGGACAAAAATGGGGCAGATCGTCCGGAAAGAGGCTGGAGATTATATTTCGATCGACTACGACAGGTTCATCCACCCATTTTGCCCCTGAATTGATCATATCAGGTGCATCGGATTCCTTCGACAATCTTTGCCGACACAGGAATCCAGCCCGCATGGCAAATGTAGGAATCAGTTTTTTCTAGTCATGAAACTGCCGTGTGATTTCTATGACCTTGGGAATTTTGCGCAGCTTAAATGCCCCTTTAGATTACCAAAGTTTCGCCCGAGGTCTAGATAATCCCTAAGACTTTCAAAATGATGATGACGAAAATCGGTACTCCGAGAACCCACAACATAAACATTCTGCTCATTCCCATACAAAACCTCTTTTGTTTGTTTAATTTATACTCAGCGATGACCACCTGAGATCACCAGCGTTTCACCTGTGATCCAGGAGGCATCATCCGAAGCCAGGAAAGCAACAGCTGGAGCGATATCTTCTGGCTGGCCAATTCTGCCTAATGGAGTGTCGCGTTCGATCTGTTTGCGAAAGTCGCTTTCCGTAATTCCTGTCGCATGCAAGCCCTCTGTTTCGACCATGCCGGGATTGATCGAATTGACACGGATTTTCCGAGGACCTAGTTCTTTGCCCAGGGCATTGCTGATGGAATCGACTGCCCCTTTCGTCGCGCTGTAGACAGAGAAATTGGCCACAGATGATTTACTTGCGACGGAACTGATGTTGATGATGCTTCCGCCTTCTGGACCAAAAATCTTAGCAGCTTCGCGGGAGGCGAGCAGGAGTCCCAGAACATTGATATCGAACATTTTGCGGAAATGCTCGACATTGATTTCATCCAACGGAGCAGGGTTATAGATGCCGGCATTGTTCACCAGAATGTCCAACCGACCAAAGCTCTTTTTTGTTTCATCGAAGAGGCGTTTGATATCGGCTTGATTCGCCATGTTCGCCTGAACAGCGATAGCCTTGCCGCCCTGTTGGACGATTTCCTGGACCACCTTTTCCGCCTCGGCTTTGCTCGAGGAGTAATTGACGGTGACAGCCGCGCCTTCGTGAGCCAGATGCTTGGCGATCGCAGCGCCAATCCCTTTGGAAGCCCCCGTGACGATCGCAACTTTGCCCGACAGTTTCTGTGGCATATGACCCCTTTTTAATCATCACATACAGAAACTTAAAAGAGAGGTCAAGCAAGAGTTCAATCTTGATTGAGAACAAGATCAAGATCTTGTCGGTGGGTATTAGTCCAGCTTAGAGCCTTAAGGACATACAATTTAAAAACACCTGGATTTTCCATTTCTTTCAGAGAAGCTTTGCCATACTCATTGATTTTCGAAAAAAACAGTTCCCCATTCTGAACACCGCTCTGCTTCAAGATGGATAGAAGCAAAATTCTTCCCAGGCGTCCATTGCCTTCGGGAAGGAATTTTGCTTTTTATACTAGAATTTTTCAAGTTAGGATAGGGGTCAGGCCTGACCCCTATCTCTAATAACCTATGGATTCAGGACATCGGGTATCCAAGCCACACATGAAATTTCAACAAGAGCATCGAGAGGAAGTTTGCTGATCTGCACTGTCGCGCGAGCCGGTTTGATGGCATACGAAAATTTTTCCGCATAAATGCTGTTCATGGCAGAAAAATCCTTCAAATCTTTTAAGTAGACTTCCGTTTTTACCACCTGTTCTAATGTCAAACCACGAGCGGCTAAAATTGCTTCGATGTTTTTTAATACCTGCTTGGTTTGTTCTTCTATCGTTTCACCAGCTAATTTGCTCAATTTTGGGTCGATCGCAATTTGTCCGGATACAAAAATGTACGAACCCGCACAGATCGCTTGCGAATAGGGGCCGATGGCGCTTGGAGCTTGATCCGTTACAATGTTGGTCATCGCTGACAAGGGCATGCATGATATTAGACAAGATGTCATCAATAAGAATATCTGTTTCATATTTTCCTCATTTGTAAATTTAATTCACATGCACAATTGTGGTTAATTAACGAATAATATACAATATAGCATCTTGTTAATGACCATCAACAAAACGTTAATAATGAAAGGTGTGGTGTGATCAATCCAGTCTGGCTGGTTTCTTTCCTCGAGGTGGTGAAACGTGCTACGATGGCTGATGCGGCGCGGCATTTAAGAATCACACCTGCCGCCATCAGCAAACATATCTTAAGTTTAGAAAAAGCGCTTGGCATTCAACTTTTGCAACGCTCGACTCGACGCATTGCCTTAACCTCTGAAGGAGTGTTATACTTTGAGCATGCCAAACGCATCCTGGAGGCTTACCAGCAAGCCGAGGCAGCCGTTTCGCACACCAAAGAAGAAGTCTCGGGTACATTAAAAATCATATGCGGCCCGCAAATTGGAAATTTGTATCTGATCCCTTATTTAAAGGAGTTTCTGGAGCGTTATCCCAAATTGCGCCTGGATATTGAGTTAACCCAAACCCTGCCTGATTTGGAAAAAGAAAATGTGGACATTGTCCTTGGCCTTTCGTCAGGAATTCCAACGCATTGGATTCAAAGAACATTGACCTATGCGCGCTGGGTATTTTGCGCCTCGCCCGAATATTTAGAGAAACAGGGGATTCCGAAGAAACCTTCCGATCTCACCCAGCACCGGATCATCACCCGTACGCAAAGACAACCCAATAACAGAATCGAATTCAAAACAGGGGAGACCATCCTGTTCGAACCCTGCTTATATTTGAACGACACAAGAGCGATCAGACGATGCGCCTTGCATGGCTTAGGCATCGCCCAGCTGCACGATTACATCATTGCCGAGGATTTGAAGGAGAATAGACTTGTCGAGATTTTAAGCAAATTTACGGAACAAAAGAAATTAATCCCGATTCACATGTCTTATTTTCCAGCCGCGCATGTCCACATCAAAGTTCGTAAGTTTCTTGATTTTATGGTTGAGGTCGTGGAAAGGTGATCACCTCGTTTTCTAGAGGGTATTCGCTTGGATGGGAGCCAGCTCGCGCAGGCCCAATCTGCGTTGGCTTTCCAGCTAATTGTATGTCTTTTTCAAAGGAGTTGGTGATCGTGCCAACTGTGGTGAAGGATGAGAACACAAACGGCACGCAATGGAGCTGTGTAGGGTCCGGGAGCGAAGTGCAGGTGAGGGGCATCCGAGTTTCCGCTGTTGCCCAAGAGGGCGATCACTTGTCCCCGCTCGACTTTCTCGCCCATTTTAACCTTCAGGCTTTCAGGTTGGAAGTGGGCATAGAAGGCAAAGCGGACGTGACCGATGTCAATGAAGACGACACGTTCCAGACGAGAAGCTCGTAGACAAGATGCACACGACCATCAGAGGCAGGCACGGGTTCTCCCAGCTTTTTCAAAGCGATCAAAGAAGCCTCTTTGTCCTTGGGAGACAATCCAAGACCTGAAAGGGCAAATCAAGCTGAAGGGATCCGAAAATCTATTCAGAATAAGAGTTGGGCCTTATAGAATCATTTACACGATTCAGGATGATAAGCTCATTGTTTTGGTTTTAGAGATCGGGGATAGAAAAGATATCTATAAGGGATATTGATGGGTTATTTCTGGAATTTTTGATGAAACCATTTTGCAACCTTTAATATTTTAAATCAAAATTCAACAAGTTCCAATGGGAGATAAACCAGAAAAATCCCACACATGCCAGGGCTTGCAACGTTGTCCAGATTTTGCTCCAAAACCAGCGCTGTTTATCGGTCCAGCATCTGATGCAGTTATAAATAACTGCCAAAGAGCCCAATCCAACCGCTAAACCTATAACTTGCAGCATACGCAGCCAGAGATCACTCCGCTCTGACAACATTGAAAAATCGCTGAGAGTACTGGCAAAAGCCAGCATGCCGACAATGTAAATCACGATACTCAGACAAACCAGATGCACCCAAGCAGGCATCCAATTGCGTAGACTTTTCACACTCGGTTCGATCGGTTGGGCGTAATATTTGCGGACCATTGCAGCAATGGGCCAAGACAAAAGTGTCAGCACGACGACGGACAAGCTAAATCCGAGAAAGAAGAAGTTCACGCTCTGTTTATCAAGGATGTGATTGACTTGTTGAAAGACCATGAAGGGACAATCGGTGTGCGCAACAGGGCGGCCACTGGCATCGTTGATAAAAGCAATCTTAGCTTTTCCATCCACTTGGCGAAATACCTTGGGTGCAATTTCTCGAAAATGAAGAGGTTGCTGGTTCAATCCATTGAAGCCGGTCATCGAAATCGTATTGTCTTTCCCATTGGCGGTTACTTTGGTTTCTCGGAACAACGTTGACACCGAAAGAAAAGTTGTTTCACAGCGGCGGCTGGGCTGATAAGCCCCTATGACGCTCTTCGTATCTTGAAATGCTGTCAGCTGTTCAGATTCCTGATCTGGAAAATAGCGATCCATAAACTGATCGAATAAAATGCCACGCAGATCCAGCGTGGACTGACCTGCACTGTTTAAGGAGATAAAGAGTCCCGTATTGGCTCCAGATTCAAATAGAGATGACTGTGAAATAAAATCGTGTTTCCTTCATGTCCAATGATGCGATAACCGTTTTGTGACTGTTCGTAAAACCCTAAACACATCGCATTCACTGCACTCGGCCATCCCTCCTGTCTTGCGTGCATTTGAATGGCCGTTTTTGGCTGCAGGACTTGCGCGTTCCCATATCGCCCATTTTGCAAATGCATCATCATGAAATGCGCCATATCCACTGCGGATGCGGAAAGAGAGCCCGCAGGGGCTGCCTGAACTACCTCAAACGGCTTTGGATCGCCAGAACCAAGCAGGTATCCCTGAGACATCGATGCTTTAAAAGCATCCGGGAGCGGCTGACGAAATGTCGCATGGTTCATATCAAGCGGTTTGAAAATATGCTCTTCGGCATAATCATCAAATTTCTGCCCGGAAACACGCTCAATTATGTAAGCCGCCAAAGCTACCGCATAATTGGAATAGGCAGGCGTCGTTCCTGCTGGAAAAATTCTGGCAGGCATGTGCGCTTGTAAATAGTGCGACAGGGGATGCAGGTCTTCTGGAGAAGCTACAAACAAATCTTTCACCGTTTCTTCAAAACCTGCTCGATGTGTCATGATGTCGCACAAAGTGATAGGCTTATCAAAAGCCGGTGGAATCTTAAAATCAAGATAGTCGTTCACATCGCGATCCAAGTCCAATTTGCCTTGCTCCACCTGTTGCATCACCGCTGTCCAAGTGAATAATTTTGAAACGGATCCAAGACGAAAAAGGGTCATTGCAGGCGAAATTTGAGCTTTTTTTGTCGTGTCGGCATACCCATAGCCTTTTGCAAATACCAATCCGCCATCCTTCACAACCGCAATCACCGCACCAGCGATATTGGCCTGTCCCATTTGCACAGGCATGAACCCATCGAAGAATGCTCCGACATCTTCGGTGGTTAACTCATGTGCTGGAGACTTCGGTGCTTGGGCAAAAATCGCCGAGCAGCTAAAAAGTAATGCACAAGACAACCAAAAGAATCTAGCAAACATTGTGTCCAGCTCACTGAAAAAAAATTAACCGACTCTGAATTGTGCTGCTTTGTGCAGTTTTTGCGCCAGATTTTTTCAGTCGCGTAAATTTGATCATAAAATATTTGATCATATAGAATGAAGGTAGTGGATTGAACCGCTTAAGATAGGAGGCAAAAATGATTCGTAAACTTAAATCAGGGATGTTTCGCATTTATTCGCGGTCAAGCGATGCAAAGACAGGCAAACGTAAAAACCTTGGCACTTTTGCAACACGGCAAGAAGCACTGAAACGTGAAAAGGAAATACAATACTTCAAGAAGAGAAAATGATAATGAAAATTTCGCATAGGAACAAAATTACAATCCAAAAGTAGCACATCAGAACGTGACGATTTAGGAATGTGCGAGGCTGCGGTCGAATCAATTGTTTTGTAATTTCCAGATCTGCGATAATTTGTCGTACGAATGTTTCATCTTTTTGCAGAATTTTGATTTCAAATGGAAAGTAATCCCTATCCCAATTTCGATAGCCTCTGCCGGGATGTCCTGAAGGGTCTATATTTTTATAAAAATTTATGTTTTCTTTTTGGAGAGAACTGGTAATCAAGTCGAACTCTTTTGAAGTCTCTCCTTGATAAATTGTGATGATAGGGATTTGCATATTTTTTCCAATTGCTTACACAATAATATGCTATTTTTAGTTATTATTCAACAGCACTTTGATAATATCTCAATCTGGTTGCCAGATCACCTGTATGAAGTTCAAATAAGTGATTATCATAATCATAAAAATAAATGGACTTTCCCTCTTCTAGTCGACGAGGTCTACTTTGAGCAACATCTAGGCCTAAAGTTTGAATTTTGGTTTCAAAAAATGGTAAATCTTCTTCGTTAACATGAAAGGCAATGTGATTATAAGAGCGTTCTATAGATTGACCTTCCATTAAAGCTATCCATAAATCTCCAATGAGGAAAAATTTTTCCATCGAAACTGAAAAATTCTGTTTTTCGCTGGAGTAGACTTCATCAGCTCCAAACAGGTTGATAAGTAGGTTTGCTGATTTATTTAGATCCTTACAGATTAAAGTAATATGACTAATGCCATTGATTTTATTCATTGAAATCCTCCCACTTTTCCTCGATACCTTATCAAAAAATGGTGAAAGAAACCACTGCGAAGTTTTTTGAAATCTTCATAGTGTGAAAAGCAGACAGACATTATTTTATTGGCTGCAACCATGATGATCGCGATGACAAACTGGCCTCAATACTCAAACCCTATTGGTTGCGACGAGGGGTAGTGAAAGAGAAATGCTGGCGAATTCGTGTTGGATTCTTTCAAATACTCAAATCGCGCTCGCTCATTTTTTCCTAGTACATCGACTACAGTGGCTTCCAATGTTGGCATGATCTGGGTTTGAACAGCTACCTCGCATGCAGCCTCGGCTCTTGCCATCCATTTATTGGCCTGATTACGGGTTGTACCCGCTTCAGGAAGTTGCAAAAAAGTAGGCGATAACGAGAGGTCTATATCTTCAGAGAACCGATCGATCACACCAAACACTTTTGAGAGTGATGTACCGCTGAGGGCAAGCTAAGGCAGAAAATGGGTTCCTGGAAACACGGAATGCGCTCAAAAGAAGCTATGACAGAACGTGCGGCCTTTCGCATGATGGTTAAACAGCACAAAGAAATGCTAAAAGTATTGGATAGGAAGTGCTAGGTAGGTAGATGGGGTCCGAGGCGCTTTTTTAGGAAGAGCGTAAATTAAACAGAAAAAAATAACGAAAAACAAAAAAGGAGAAAATATATGAGCACACAAGAGAATGTCCAGATTGTGAAGGATTTTTTTGCAGCAATGGGACGCGCTAATAAGAAAGGTCTGCTGGAGTTGTCTGCCGAAGATATTGAGTGGATCATTCCGGGCGAGGACTGGTCGCTGGTCGGCACGCACCGCGGGCACGCGGGATTGACGGATTTGCTTCAGAAGGCTTCCGAAACGGTGGAAACTTCAACAGAGCCCCTCGAATTCGTAGCACAGGGAGACCGGGTTCTGGTCGTCGGTTTCGCAAGCGGGAGAATCATAGCCACGAATAAAACGTTCAAGGACGATTGGGTCTTCGCCATTACCGTTCGAAATGGCAAACTGACGAACATCCGGGAGTATATCGACACGCAAGCACTGGCGCGGGCCGCCGAGATGGACGCGAGCCACATTGGCAATGAAGAAATCATCAGAAAACTCTATGCTGTCGCAGAGGGGTCAGGATTGGATACCGAGAAGTTTGTCTCCTTTTTCTCGGAGAAAGGATACATGTATGACGTTCCGTCCGGCACAAAGTTTCTCGGGAAGGCCATTGGTGACTCTATTGCCGCCCTCGCAAGTGCATTTCCTGATGTCCACCGTGAGTTATTGAGCATCTACGTCGCGGAGAACGTCGTCGTCGTCGAGCTTAGAATTCGAGGGACGCATAAAGGTGAGCTGGCCCTTGGTTCTAAAATTATAGCTCCCACGGGCAGGGCAATAGATGTCCCGTGTGTCGATGTTTTTCACCTCGAGAGTGGAAAGGTCATATCCTTTAATTGCTACAATTCGCCTTCCGTAATGCAGCAACAACTTGGCCCTGTCAGCAGTTGATCGGGCCCGAGAAGACGTCACAATCTGGTTCGAGATTTCTGCCGGGAAAGAACTTGGCCGAAGCTAACGCAGATTAACCACTGGATCTATACAGGGAATCCAATAGCAGTGAAATGCATTAAGAAGGTAGCTGGACGGTATGTCATGCGGCGATCATACGATCCGCATCTTTTTAATCGCAAAGCATTTTGTCAAGGAGCTTTTGTCACAACCTCACTGAAGGGTTAAATAACCGCGAAAAATGAGTGCGTTTTGAGGTAATTCCACCAGGTTTCTCTCTGCTACGCGGCAGCCAAGCAAAGTGATTGTGCGGTACCTGTTAAATGTCTGTATTTCAATAGGGATTTGTATTTTCTTATAAGCTTTCCTAATTTCTTTGACGAACTCACAAACCTGCGGATAAAGCTCTTTGGTCTTATCAAAAGGTCTAAAATAACCTGCAGGGACGGAATCTTCGATATCCTTTATCACCATTTCTGCAACCAGTCTTTGCCAAAGTTTGCAAACGCGCATGAGGGTGAAAGGTCGATCGACTAAGCGCAATAAGATGCGGGTGAGATCGGTATTAAAAGACCAGGTGAGGTTATATAATTTATTATTTAGGACGCCCGTTTTCTTCTGTAATAATTTTGCTAGGCTGCGACAAGCCCCCGTTAATCCAGGATTAATTACTCCATTGGGCATTTTGCGCGAGAAAATATCAACAATCTCTACCATTTTTACCTTGGTCTTTTTGGACAGTAAATACTTCTTGCTGATCAATTCTTTCAGTTCACGTGCCTCTTGGGCTAAGGCAACAGGATCATATACTGCAATTTTTGGTGGCTCCATTTTATGACTCGCCTTGCTTAATTGTTATATTAATTGAGAACAGATTAATACGGCGACAGTTCAGGGATAGCCAACTTTTCTAAAATTGTGGTGCTATCCCCTGATTTAGCTGAAACCCCAAACTGAGCAACAGATTCGCAGCCTCTTGATAAGACACATTTTTGCCACTCAAGACTTTTTGAATCAGCTTTTCTGCTTTGCTTATAATTTAATGCTATCAAAAAACCTAGCAACTTGTCAAGTTGCATAGGGTAACTAAAATAAATCTCCTTGTGAATTAGGGACAGGAGAGGCAGCCTCGATCGATATTCGCAGGGCTTCCAAGACACCGATCGCCCGGCCTTCTTTTGTGCTCATCCGCAGGGCCATGTGCTTAACCCGCTCAATATGAAAAAGCCTATAACCATAGCCGCACTCAATCTGAAGGGTGGATCCACAAAGACTAGCACCGTCTTGAATCTGGGCGGAGCACAGCTACCCATAAAATCCGCGCGGGTTGCATGCTCCAGAATTGGCCACTCGTGCCTGTGAGGAAAATCGTAAATGGCCAGCTACAGATAACTTTAAGCAAAGCAAGCATCAATGGGTAAAAAGTTAAAATCAGGATCTCCAGCGTCATAAACAAAAGCACGCGCAGCGTTTCGGCGATTCGGTAGAACCGCTTGAAGGATAACATCTGTTTGAAGGTAATGGCGAATCCGTTTGGGAAAACTGATAACCCATTGTCTAACAGGAATCTCAGGAATTAAATTCTCTAATAGATTAGCCGCTGTTTCGGCCATCCGTGTATTGCAAGAAGGATCTTCCTCCCTTTGCAAGAAATGGCGATTAAAAAATCTTGATGGCAGTTGTGACAATGAGCACATGCAAGCTGCCTGACGTATTGCTGCCAGCGTAGGTTGGCCAAAGTTTCGCCAGAATTTGAGTCACCATATGATCTTGTGCGATATGAAAATTGTCAGCTCGCGCCTTGGACAAAAAATGGGTTCTATAAGGACGAAGAGCAGCTTCAATGTCATGCAGGACCAGATCCACCGACTTGGGAAACGTCTTCTGTCCCCTTATTTGCAGGGAATAATCGATCCTCTCCACTGGGAAGAATAAGCCTGGCATAAAGCATAAACAATACGCCTGAGTTTGTTTGTAGACGTTCCCTCGTCGCTTCTTTCATCAGACTTAAGAGTATTTGCAACTGAATTTGTCGAATCTCAGCACCTAACAGATCAAAAAATGGCAAAATCAGATTATATCTCGAATAGTCGATCAATGGCCACCCCTGCTTTTCCCTAAGAAAAAACAGGGGTGGCCTATATAGGCAAGTGGATCACTAAAAACAGTGAGGCTATTAGATGCAGTAATAAAAAATTACCTCTACAGCAAGATGTTTGATTAAGCTAGAGAAGCGCGCAATGCTTTCAGGCGGCACATTCACACGCACAAGGCCTGACTGCGCATTGATCACCAGCCGCACAATCTCGTCTTTCACTAGATATTTTTTTTGCTTTTTTTTAAAACCGGAATAGGTAGTGTAATTTTTTTTGGACATCAACAATATTGGAGAATTACCCATGAAGTTAAAAAGCTACATAATAGGCTTTATAAGCCTGCTAGCAGTGATTTGCAGCCTTCAGGCGCCGCTTATGGCTGCAAAAAAGGATGATAGAAAACAACGTAAGCATGAGTCATCCTCGTCTTCATTCCCCTCTTGTTCCTCTCACAAACTAGCCCCTCCCAAGAAAGAAAATAAGGCAAGGCACGCTTCTTGCAAGAAACGCTTCCATGAAACGAAATATGTTCAAGCGGGTCTCTGTGAAGTCGGAAACGGCTCTAAGTCTCATCCTTACAATTCCTTAGCTCAAGCTCAGGCTGACGAATCATGGACAACTCTAATTGTCCGAGCATCACCATTTGTCCTGGATGGTGGTATCACACTTCGTGATGGTCAGAGTCTGATTGGAGAAACGAGTCCTGTGGACGGCTCTCTAGCACATGATCAACCAATCATTACCAATTCCTCAACGGCGAGCAATGGAGGTAACGGTGTTATTGTTGAAAGCGGTAACGTTGTCATTAAAAACATTTACTTCAAAGACACATGGGCGTCTGCGGTAGACTATAGCAACTCCGAGAACATCTGTATCAGCAATGTTCTTGTTACTGGCTTCAATCAAGGATCCGTTACTGTGCCTCTGATATACGAACTTCTGACCACTACTACCGTGTTAGCTCCAGCTTTTCTCGGCCAGTTGACTAACAATGGTATGTCCTTTTTCACTAATGTAGCTGTTAAATCTGGTTTCACTGGTGACGGTATCTTTGAACTCGTTGTAGGTGCTAATCGTAAATTAATTGTCGACAATTATGAGGCGACTCAACTTCGTCTCTTCAATCCTCCAGCTGCCGGTCTTTCAAACAATATTGTGGGTATTCGTGCGGGTGCCGCTACAGCTGGCACTAATTATAAGGTTTGTGTCAAAGATGCCGATATTCACGACTTTGCTCCAAACTTACCTCGTTCCCCGTCCAACATCAGTGCTCGTGGAGTCATGATTAATCCTACCGATGGTGCTAATGTCAGAGCTTCGGTTAAATCAACAACATTCCGTAACATTTTTAGTGATGGTACTACATCTAATAGTTTCGACGTTGTAGCTCTAACAACAACTACTCTTGCTAACGTGCCTCTTGGTGTAAGATCTACGATTAATTACATCGTCGAGAATTGTTACTTCGAGGAACCTCTGCAAACAAGTCAAAATAGTAGGCAAGGATTCCAAACTCAGTCAGTTAACAGTGTTGATTCCGGTGTGGTTAGTAAAAATGTGTTCAATAACATATTTAATACGTTAGCCACTTTTGGTGCTGGTAATAGTCAATCAACGCTAAAGGCCATCCATAACATTGCCACCGGTTCTAATACCTTCTTTGCAGCTAATACCAGCACACTTTTTACTGCTCCTACCGATCCAATCAACATAAGCACTGATGTTACGCTTAAGGATAATAAGTATACTGGACTTTCTGGATTTGGATCCGCAGCTATTGCTGTTTTTCCAAGGATCCCTGTGTCGTGGACCAGCTTAGTGATTAATGCTCAAAACAATTGTTTCGATGGACAAAATGTTATTGGATCAGTCGGTCTTCTCGGTATTCCTATAGGATCCGGTAGCACAGCCGGCAATGCTACTATTAACGCTACTCAGAATAACATCGTCAACTTTGAAACTGACATTTTAGATATTGATGCAAATGTTAGTTACATTGCCCCTCGTAACTGGTGGGGAAGGCCTGCCGGAGCTACTAACATCATAGTTGGTCCTGGCGCCGTTGTTGATGTCAGCAAGCCTCTCCAGTCACCTATTGAATGTCCCGAATTCAGATATTGTCCCCCTACCGGACAACAGGTGATTATTCCGTCAGATGATGCTCGAGAGAAAACGTCTAGAGGAACAATAAAGGAGCGAGTGAATAGCACGGCTATGGACGCATAATCTAATTCATAGTAAGTGGAAATAGCACACATGATGGCTTCCAAGAACCTGCATTTCAGATTCCTGAAGTGCAGGTTCACTATGCTGCAGGACCAGATCCACCTGGAGAAGTTGACTCGCCTCATTGTTCTTCCTATCCTGCTATGTGAATTCGTCAAGTCATATTTCGCTTTCTCCGGAGTTTTTGTTCCCTTTTTCTTGTTTGACTGTTCGATTCTTAAGACTATTTAAGCCCAGCCTGCTATTCGTGGTCATGCCCGTAGGCATGCGCACAAGTTGATTTTTCGAACATTAAAAATGTGCGCTCTAAACTTAACGGCGTGATGCATTTTCATGCTCACAAGGATAGTGATCAGAGTTGCCCTAACTATCATCAAGAAAATTAAGGGACTTTTCTGACTTTTTATCTCTATTCTTCACTCCCTGATGGATTTTATTGAGCTAAGCTTGAAAGCATTGCACGCTTCTCTGGCTTAATCAAACATCTTGCTGTAGAGAGGTAATTTTTTATGACTGCCTCTAATACGCAAGCGCGTCTTAAAACTATTTGCTCGTCGCAAATAGATTGATAAAGATGAGATAGGGAAAATGCTGACCTATCAAAATAGCGGTTTTTCGCTCGATGAGTAGTACGGATTGAACCTCAGATAAAATCACAAAGGTTACGCTCAGTTGGGCCCGATTGATTGCTTCTTTACGATGTTTGATTAGTTCTCGATCGCCATTCTTGGTCTCGCGAAGTGTAATATGGCGCCTGCCTAGGAAGTTAACGTATATACGGGTATATGCAACTCTCCTTGCTGGATTACCCATGTAGAAGAGGTCTTTAACAGGTTGAAAAGCTAAGACTTATTTAATTTAGAGCATCCATTGAAAGGCTCCAAGAAGTGTTGGCTTCAGAAGTGGAAAGAACCAGCGAGCATGAAGAGAAGCCTGAATCTATAGAAAAAAAAGCCATACAGTATAACGTTATTATAGATCCCGAAATTGAGTTTAAAACTGAGCCTCGAAGGTTCTGACACAGAAAGACACTGAAGACTACTCAGACATCACAAAACTTGACATTAACTGATCAATGGCAGACTAGCAAAATCACGTATATTATTGAATATTTAGAGATGGGGGCGGCTGGACTCGAACCAGCGAAGACCGAAGTCGAGGGATTTACAGGACCAAGCTTCTTTCTAACCCCTCAAACACTACCTAGCTTTTCACAAGAAAAATAGCCTTTCAAGACATTTCAAAGCCATCAAATTCGTTCTGAAACATCGGTATTGTATGAGGATTACTGGACCACATGCGGACCAGGATCAATTTATATGCCATCTGAATGCCATTATATATGCCATAAAATGCATGAAACGCTTGCAAACAAATTAGCTGTTTGCTTAAATGTCGATCGCAACAGTCGCTAGGAGACATTTTGAAACGTATAAAAACTTAGGAAATTTATATGGAAGCTTTAGAAGATTGGCAGCTAGTAGGGGAATTTTGCGCATCAAGAGAGTGGCCGAAAAGGTCGCAGGTAAATGGGTGGGTTTATTCACGACATCCAATTGCTATTCAATGCTTTAAGAAGGTAGGTGGCAGGTATATCATCAATGTCACAAAATTCAATGAATTTGTCCGGAATGCCACTCTCGACGAGAGAACAGATTCGAAAGCTAAAAAAAGCGCTTGAATAGAATTTTTTAGGTATTCAACTTTCGAGTTAGATCTGAATGAAGCGCTTGGAATAAAAAAAGATTATGAAAAGGTGACTAGGGATCGTCTGGTACACGTCCCTAGTCGTCGAGCTTGATGAAAGCCCGAGTGTTATCGTCAAGCTAACCTTAAATTATCATTTTTTTAAACCGAATTTTTAAAAGCTGTTCACCTTGCATTTAAGGGGTCTTTTTATGACTAAAGCAGCCACTCTCGATCCGATTCTCCAAGAATTGAGTACGCTCTTGGGCGATGCTCCGTACCTTGAACTACCTATTTTGGTAGATCTTAACATCTTTGGAAGTAAGTCGAGCGTTCAAAGAGCGGTTCGTGAAGGACGTCTAAAAGTTATTAAAGTCAGCAAAGCCCGCTACATAGTATCTAGAACTGAAGTTTTGAGATTCATTAGAGAGAGCATTAATGGGTAGTAGAACAGTTATGATGCCCTCACGAGAGGCTTATGCATGAAATAAATAAGGCCGCTGTAGCAACCACCACAACGGCCAAAATAAACGATACACGGAAAATCTCAAGCGACATCATAGCCGACGAGAACAATTTAGCAAAAGCTATTAAGCTCAGGGTCTGTGAGAATATCTCAATCGAATCACTTCCAGAAGATATCCTACCATCGATCGTCGCAGCCAATACATTCAAAAATCCCAAATATGAATCCAACGAAAAGCATGGATACAGCAACTGGCAAACGCCTGAATTTCTTAAGACTTATCGCTATATCGATGGTGACATGATCGTTCCACTGGGCTATGGCACCCAGCTTTTGCAACTTTGTAAGGAAGCCGAGCTGAAGGTTGAGATCGAAGACCTTCGCATAGTACGTCAAGTAGTCTATCTCAAGTCTTTGCTAGGAGTAAAACTGAGAATGTATCAGCAACAAGCCGTCAATGTCGCATTGAAGGCTGTGCAGGGAGTTGTTGTCTCCCCAACAGGATCCGGCAAGAGCCCCATGGGTTGTGAGCTCATCCGAAGGCGCGGGCAGAAATCGCTCATCTTGCTCCATCGATCCGATCTTGGAAGGCAATGGGTAGAAGGGATTCGAAAGTATCTGGGTTTGGAAGCGGGTTTAATCGGGGACGGTCAATGGTCGATTGGTGAGCAGATCACGGTCGCTATGGTCCAGACACTAGCTTCGCGGTCTGAGCAGGCTAAGGAACTTGCACAGGAGTTTGGGCTCATTCTCGTAGATGAATGCCATCATGTCCCGGCAGAAACATTTCTCGATGTCTTGGGCTGGTTCCATGCCAAATATCGCTATGGACTCTCGGCAACGCTTGGGCGAGCTGACGGCTTAATGCCACTCATTTTCCTCGGGATGGGGCCTCAGATAGCCTCCATCGAGAGAAAGGAGGTCGAAAAAAACCAGGCAACAGTCATTCCTAAAGTTAAAGCTATCGATACTGGCTTCAAGCCCGGGGACGTTGGCTCATGGAATGAATACCTGGATGCAATGGCAACCAGCATCGAGTGCAACCTGTTCATCTTTGAGCTGGCAAAACAGCAGAAAGCTCCAACGCTGATTCTTTGCGACCGCATCGCCCACGCCGATGATCTTGATGGGATATTCACTCGACGAGGTGTCGAGCATGCTTTTGTACATGGAAAGGTAAAGGATAGAGAATCAGCCATGGAACAGATCAAACAAGCCACTCTCACTATAGGTACGACAGGCTTATTGGGGGAGGGCCTCGATGTTCCTTTCTGGGAGGTCTTGATCATGGCATCGCCGATTTCCAGCGAGATCAAGCTCATGCAGGCGATTGGAAGGGTAGTACGTGCTTATCCAGGAAAGAAAAATGCCCTCATATACGATTTGCGGGATGACTGCGGCTTTTCTGGCGCAAGCTTCAAGAAGCGGTTTGAGATTTATAAAAAACACAAAATTTTTGTGGAGTTTAAAAAATGAAGGGGGCCGATCAAGCAATCGCCCCCTCAATCACGCTACAAACGGATTTGAACATGACTATAGCAGATGAATTGATTAATGGAAAGAAATACAACGCTATACAGATACGACCAGCTAAAGGAGCCTACGAAGCACTAAAACATTTCAATACCGATTTGAAGAATCTGGGCTGTTGGTGGAATAGTCTTGTCAATGGAGGTATGTGTTGGTCATGTCCCATCTCGTCTGAGGCTAAAATTGCTTCATTATTGAAGAAGGAACAGATAAAAGCCGATTTAAAACCCCACTGGGATGAGCATTTCGAAAAGCCGGTATCATTGCAAAAAGTTGACCTACTCTACAATCGCATCAACCTCATAGAAGAGCAACATTTTAAGGAAGAAATGAAGCTTGTCGTTGATGAGCATGAGTTTCAAAAAGAAATCCAAAAACGTGAGTTGGATGAGAATTCACCAGAGGTAATTGCCAAAAAAGAATCTTTCGAAGAAAGGCGAAAGAAACAAGGCGAGCAGAAATCAGAAGCTGATCAGCTTCGCAATGCAGCTCGACTGCACGTGCAAAAGAGTGAAAACACCTCAAACAATATTCAGAATGATTTTCACTTTAACTCTGCACATTCTTTACTGCAGAATCCACCAAAGTCTAACTGGTTAATAAAAAACTACATGGATGTGGGATCGCTTTGTGTCCTTTTCGGAGAGCCAGGAAGCATGAAATCGTTTGCAGCAATCGATATAGGCCTTTGTGTTGCCTCTGGTCGGGATTGGCATGGGGCGCCAATTCGAAAGCCTGGGTCTGTATTTTATATAGCAGGTGAAGGTCTCTCCGGAATTTCAAAGAGATTACGTGCGTGGATGCTAGCCAATCATGTCGAGGCAGAAAATCTAGCATTTTTCGTATCATCCCGATCCGCTCAATTCTTGGATGTCGATAGTGTGGTTCAGGTCATCAAAAGCATTGATGAGCTTCAAGCAAAGCATGGCAAGCCTATTCTGGTTATCATTGATACCCTCAATCGAAATTTTGGGAATGGTGATGAAAACAATACACCTGACATGACCGCATTTGTGAATGCAATCGATATCTCTATCAAAGGTCGATATGGCTGCACCGTCCTAATCGTACATCATTCTCCGCTAAACAATCGCGATAGAGCTCGAGGGTCAACCGTTTTACACGCTGCTGCGGACTGGGAGTTCAGATTAACAAAGCAAAAAGATACTAGGTTGCTAGAAGCCACTAAAGTCAAAGACTTTGACCAACCCGCAAGCATTTCGTTTAAGCCAATCACAGTACAACTTACAGGCTGGATTGATGCAGATGACGGAGAAATGATGACCTCGTGTATCTTACAAAAGACAAACGCTGCTCCCTCGATAGATAAATCACAAGGTTTAAGTAATTCAGCAAAAACCGCGTTAGATATACTTGTGAAGCTCATTCAAGACGATCCGAGGCTCGCTGGAGGTATTCATTTTGACGTTTGGCGAAACGCGGTTTACGAAGCAAGTTCTTCAAGTAAAGCTGATACCAAAAGGCAAGCTTTCAATAGAGGGTTTAAAGAGCTTAAGGAAGGGGGATATGTCGAAAACCAGGAGGATTATTGGTGGCCGATAGCTTAAATTTGACTATCACAAAGCGTGACACGATTGATGATTTAAAAAGGGTTGAAATGTCACGCTCATGTCACGCCTATATTTTTTCTATTCGAACCCCAAAAATCCTCTTTTCCGAGAGCGTGACACGTGACATGAGCGTGACATGAGCGTGACATGTCACGGACATTTACATACCGTGACAAGCGTGACACACCCCTATAGGGGTGTCACGTTTGTCACGCTTGTCACGCTCGATACCAGATGAGTTGAACATAGGGAGTGAAAATGATGGTGATTCTAAATTACAAACCGA
>JAJFUZ010000203.1 GCA_021372155.1 Parachlamydia sp.
TGCGTGACGGGATCGCGCACGGGATCTACCGTGCCATAATAGGTATAGGTGGTGTTTAACGCCCCTTTGACCGTTTTCACGATGGGAATTTCATGACCTGACGAATCGTAGCGCTTAGATTCGATGGCCGATGTTCCCGTAGCTGTCAGGCCAGCTACCCCTTCCAAATAGGCCGCGAGCGGATTTTTCAAGGTGCCACTCAACCAGAAAGGCAAACCTGAAATGGCGGGCGTCAGCAGCCAGATCAAGACTACGATGGCTAGTCCTTCACGCCGATAGAGACGCTCTTGAGATTGGCGTCCGAACATATGGCAGAGGAAGGCCAAACCCAACGTAAACAGTAGGGTAAACAGAAATGATCCAGTCGAATGGGGCTGAGGATGAGTGGCAGGATCGGCCCAAAATTGGTAGTAGGCGGCAAGGAACAAAGGGATTATCTGGATGGCTGCAAAGGCGTAGAGATATAATCCCACGGTCTTGATGATGCTCCGGTAATACATAATCAAAACATCTTTTTTAAATCCTGGACATGCCGAGGATGGGTGATCACTATGACGGTATCCCCGGGAGAGATCACGCGGGCTCCATGGGCAATGAGAATCCGCCCGCGGTTCTGAATCATGCAGATCAGCATATCTTTGGGAAGCAGTGGGCCTAAGGCGGAAAGGGAGATGCCTGCGACTGGCGAGGTCATCGACACGTTGATTTCCATGATCTCGGCCTGATTCTCATATAAGGAAACGAGCGAGGTGACCCTTCCCGAAACCACCTGGGAAAGGATATGGTTGGCGGCGCTCAGGCGCGGGGAAACCGTGTAGTGGAGACCAAGCTGCGACACAAAGGGAAAATAACGCCGGTTGGAGAGCATGACAACGATATCCTGACATCCGGCCTGTTTGCCGAGAAATCCCACCATGACGTTGACCTCATCGTTGCCCGTACAGGTAACGAGGGCCTCTGCCTCACCAATCTTTTCCCCTTTGAGGAATTCATAATCGGCGGCATCGTGATGGAGAATGACGCATTTCGGAAGCTGCTCTGCCAGTCTGCAGCAGACCTCGTAATCCTTTTCGATGATCCGCACATGCACATTGCGTTGCTCCAGCAGCCTGGCCAGGCTGACGGCCGTGCGCCCTCCGCCTACTATCGCAACAGAATGAACCGCCCTCTCAGGAAGGCCAAAGAAATGGTGCGCCCTGGCGACCACCTCCGTCTCTCCAATGCAGGTGATCTCATCTCCCGGAAGGATGCAGTCTTCTCCATGAGGAAAAATGGTCATCATTTCCTGTTCAGGATCGGGTGACAGCCGGGCGAGCAAACCAATCACCATCCCTGCCGGAAGCTGCAGCTGGCTCAACGGAATATGCCCTTTACGCCACTTGGCAGGCACAACAAAGGTGCGCATCTGCACGGCGCCGTGGGCAAAATGCTCCACGGAAAGCGAGCCCGGGCTGATCATGTATTTAAGGATGTCATGGGCGACCAGCAGCTCGGGACCAACAAAAGAATCGATATTGAAAAGGCGCGCAAAATCGAGCCGCGCCCTGTTGAAGTAGCGGTTGTCCCGCACGCGGGCCACGGCACGCGGATAGCCCAGCTGCTTGGCGAGGGTGCAGCAGACCAGGTTGGCCTCATCGTTGTTGGTGAGTGCCAGAATCAAATCGGGCGATTTCTCCAGCAGCTCATCAAGCAGCTGCCAGTCCGTTCCCGACCCCTGCCTTGTCGCCACATCCATGCTGAAAGAGGCCTCTTCGAGGATCTTCGCGTTTTTGTCGACCAGGACGACGTTGTGCTGTTCCTTGGAAAGCAGCGAGGCCAAATACCTGCCGATTTCGCCCGCTCCCACAATGACAATGTTCATGTCGCTATCCTGGTACAGTATAACAAAAGTTTTTGCGGTAATTTTTGCGTCAAAGCCCCGGGGTTAAGCGATCGCAAGTGGGTCCATATTGACTTAATATTGACCCACTTGCGATCGCTTAACCGCGGGAGCTTTCACGCTAAAAATAACCATAAAAACTTTTTTTATACTGTACTTGATCTAAACATATTTTTGCTAGAATAAGAAAATCCTATAGTATTTCAATAAAAAGGAGAATGGACATGCAAGGCTCACAGTTCCCTGGTTATCCTGCTGCTCATTCGAACAGAACGGATAACCTCAAAGAAACCGCCCAAAAAACAAAAGCGCAAGCCAAAGCAGAAGCCGTTGCTCTAATCCGATTACTTGAAGAGCAGCTAAGATATGCTGAAAGAGCTGCACCCTATATCGTGTACAGCAACTCGGATGCTCCAAAAGGTTGATTTATTTCAGCTTGTTAACTCTGCCCTCCTAATTTCACTTTTATATTGATCATTTGCGAATGGAAACTGTATTATAATAGCCACTCTCAAAGCGATTTGAATATTTCCAGGATAAAATGCAAGACGTTGTTATCACAGCAAATCAATTGGCGCGTTCCTATCGCTTAAACCGCAAAGAACCGGGTATTCTCGCCTCGTTTAAGGGTCTGTTTTCCAAGACATCCGTAACAAAGCATGCTCTGCTTCCTCTCGATTTGCAGATCACCCGTGGACAAATTGTGGGACTGGTGGGATCTAATGGCGCCGGCAAAACCACCTTGCTCAAGCTACTGTCAGGCCTGATTTTTCCCACAAGCGGCAGCGCATCGGTCTTAGGTTACACCCCCTGGGAGCGTCCTCATGCATTCCTGAGGCAGATCAGTCTTCTTTTGGGACAGAAAAACCAACTTTGGTGGGATATTCCCGCAAGCGACAGCTTCCAGCTTTTAATGACGATCTACGACCTGGATAAAGCCGCCACTCTAAAGAAGATTGATCAATTGGCTGGCCGACTAGACTGTCGGCACGTCCTCCACGTCCCTTTGAGACGCTTAAGTCTGGGCGAGCGCATGAAAATGGAGCTCATTGGCTGCCTTCTCCATTCGCCTAAAATCCTCTTTCTGGATGAGCCCACAATCGGTCTCGACGTTGTCGCCCAAACGAATATCAGACAGTTTATTTTGGAAGAATTGAAGGGCACTGACGTGACGATTATCCTGACAAGCCATTACATGGATGACATTGCCCTTCTCGCAGACCGTCTGCTGCTCATGAGCCACGGAGCTATTGCCTACGATGGGACCGTGGAACATTTCATGTCCTTAACTCCTTCGACAAAAAGGCTTGTAGTCGACTTCACAGCCCCTTTAACTCAATCCCTATCCCTTAACCCTGATCTCACTATCCCTGCTGGCGCGCTCACGTTTGATCACTCCCTGTCGTCGGCAGAACTATTAGACATATTGAAAAAGATTACCTCACAGACTTCTGTGAGAGACCTGAAAATTGAAGAACCGGAATTTGAAGATGTCATTCGTCTCTTTCTTGAAAAGGAATCTGGCCTGTATCAGACTCGGAATCAGAACCAGAATCGCCTATCCCATTGACTTCGTCATGGCGATTGCGGTCATTCCCCTCTGCTATTTTCTAGTAGAGGCAGCGTTCTGGACTGGCCTGATCAAGGCCTCTAGAAACCAGCTTCTGGCCGGTTTCCCTGCTCCCTATTATCTAGGCTATTTCCTCTGGCTGGCCCTGCAGCTGGGAAGCGTCAACTGGCGCTTCGAGCGCGCCATGATTTCCGAAATCAACACCGGAGCGGTCAACGCCCTGCTTCTGCGTCCTAGCTCCTTTTACGAGTATCATCTGGGGCAGTTGATGGGACAAAAGCTCATCACAGCCGTAGTGATGACTCCCATCATTTTCGCGATCGCCAGGATCTGGAACCTGCCGTTCCATGCTGACAGGCTTCCCATGGCCTTATTGATGGGATTCTGCTATGTACTGCTCCTCTTTTCGCTCCACTTCGCCGTCGCCGCCATGGCGTTCTTCTTTGACCATGTCTACAGCCTCAACAACACCAAAAACATGCTTATCTGGTTTTTGACAGGCGAATTGATGCCCCTCGACCTGCTCCCATCTCCTATCCGCGAATGGGTCATCGCCCTTCCGTTCAGCTGCGGCATTTACCTGCCTGCCGCTTATCTTTCAGGACGCATCTCCACCCATGTCTTCATGCAAGGATTTATCAGCCTGGCTGCCGGGGGGATTTTCTTTGGTCTATTGGCCCGCTTTGTCTGGCAGAAGGGACTGCGCCGCTATAGTGGAACGGGAGCATAAACCATGTGGACATCGCTGAAAAAAATGGCCGCCCTGGAATGGGCCTTCTTTAAATTGAGCGCCATCGGTGACCTCCAGGTTCCCTTCAATCTGGGACTCCAATTCCTCAACGACATCCTCTGGTACCTGGTGCAGATTGTGCTGTTTGAAGCCCTCTATCTCCATGTCGACCAGTTAAATGGATGGGGCATCGCCCAAATGAGAGTCTTTCTGGGAGTCCTCTTCACCGTGGACGCCTTGCAGATGATCTTGTTCGCCCATAATTTTGATGTCTTTACAGAGAAAATCGTCAAACGCGATCTGGACCTTCTGTTACTCAGACCAGTCAGCGCGCAGCAGTTAATGACCTCCCAAAAGCTCCAGTGCGGATTCATCTTAAACGCGCTCTTCGCTTCCTCATGGCTTCTGTGGAGTTTATCGCTGCTTCCTGGCGGCTTCCCCTGGCTTCGTTCTGGGCTGCTTCTGCTCGTCATCCCCGCCGCCCTCTCCATCTTCTACTCCACACGCTTGATCTTCAATACTGTCGCCCTCTTGATCACGCGAGCAGAACATTTTCACGAACTTTACTTCACCTTCTTCAAAATGGGCCAGAGGCCCGATCGCCTCTATGGACGTGGCATCCGTTATCTCATCCTACTTGTCATTCCCGTCGGCATGATCGCCAGCTTCCCCACCAGGGTCCTCGTCGACCCTGCCGACAGTCTGGCATTTCCGGCTCTTCTGGCAGTGGCGTCAGCCTCTTTATTTGTGGCCAACCGTTTCTGGCACTGGTCGGTCAAGCGCTATATGAGGATTGGCTAACTATTGCCAATACAATCAATTTTTCGACCCAATCGATCCAAAAAGAGCGATTTGGGTCGATTTGATTGGGTCGATAGACTCACGAAACATTTGAGATTTGACATAGAAAAGTGTACAGTCAAAGAAAAACAAAACCTGACTTGAGACTCGGATGTCCGTCGACGGACTTTACAACCTACTTTTGCAAAAATATCCAAACTTTGTCGCACGTTTTGGCCGGTTAGCCAAAAAAGCACGCTGGGAGAAAATTCACTTCATCTGCATCCATCTGCTCAGCATTGCGCCCTTCGATAGGGCGACGCTCCAATTGATGAGCGGCGCTCAACAGCTGAGTGAACAGAGAAAAAATCATTGTAAAAGCCCGTCTTGGCGCCCAGTTTGCTCGCCGGAGGAAAAGCGGAATCTGGTGCCTGTTAAAGATCGAATCTTTCATTCCAGCAACATGGACAGGCAAGCGGCCTATTTCCAGTCTCTCTCGCCCGAACAAATGCAGCAAATACCCCTGGAAAGCTGTCCACGCTATATGCTGCCCTTCTTAGCCTGGAAGCTGCGCAGCCGGAAATTCCATGCTGCCATCAATCATTTGAGCGGCAAGGAGCTGAACAGCAGCCTTGAATTTTGCCAGAAATTGAAATTGAGCCGCTTGGAGTTTGCCCTGTTCGTCAACCATTTGTGGAACCATTCTGAAGAGAAGCAAGCTCCCTTGATCGAGCAGTTGACCCGACAGCTGTTTTATCGAGCGCAGGCAAGAGAACTGCTTGATTTTCCCAGGGAACTCCTTCGGAAGAATTTCGCCAAAATCTACGATCCTAACATCCAGTCGCAGCTTATCCGCTCCCTCGATCCAGAATCTATATGTCAGGCCGTTGAGATTTGGAACCCTTTTCTGAGCACGTGGAGTATCATCCCCTATGATTTCCCCGTAGAAAAAGCAATTGCTGCGCTGGAAAATCCCGTGGTGATCGCCGAATTGGCAAAGGCATCTGCAGGATTTTTCGCTAAAGAGCTTATCCCTTCACATAACCCCAATGGCTGGATCGTGCGCGAAATGCTGGACGGGCTGGAAAAAAATCCCTGGAAGATCTGGCTGGTGCTGGACTGGATCGATCTCGAGGCTCTTAGCAAATGGGAAGGGGGTCAGGAAAACCCAAGAATCAAGTGGCCATTATGCTTCCAGGCCATCGACTGGTACCAAGGCAAATCCAAGGATATGCGCAACAAACTGGAGACTTTGACGACATTTGCTGCTCACAACCAGTGGAGAAAGGCTTGGGAGCTGGTCCAATCCTTTGATGATGCGATGTGCAATTATCTTTTCTCAGCCATCCGCTTGCACAAAGCTACCCCCCATATCATGGCCTTGAGCAAACCCCTTTTCGTAGCCGCCCTTTTCGACGATAAGGCTAGAACCAACATGCGGAGGGCCATCCAGAGAGGACAGGCGTCTGATGGAAGTTTTATCGAATGGGCAGATCTCATTGAAGAGCTTCTAGCAGATAACAACCTTCCCGAGGAAGCCCGCCGGAAAATCACCTCCCTGCCAGAAAAAGTAAGACTGGCAGTCAGCCTAGGGGGTAAAGGCTGCCCTCTCAGCGACCAGTATGACAACCCAGACCTCTCCGATGCGCGCCTGAAGATTGGATCTAAAGTCATTTCCGTCCATAGCGTTTTGTTGCGGTTAGATCCCTTTTTCAGACCCTATCTGGATCAGTTACCCATTATCGCCATCCCAAGCGATAAAGCAAATGAAGCGAAATTGCGCCTTAAATGGCTCTATAATCAATTGACTTTCCGTGAACTCGTCCACCCAACCACTCAGAAGCTTCTTCAAAAAACCAGCAAACTGCATCTATCGCTTAGGCCTCTATACAACAATCCTGGCACGCATCCAGACATCATCGTCCATGGTTGTGACGATCTCGGAGGTATTCCTGCGCACCGCTTCATCCTTGCCAGCGCCCTTCCCTTTTTCGCAGCCCTTTTTAGAAATCCTATGAAGGACTCGGTCAGCCCGGACCTGCGCCTCGCTAATCTTACGCATAGCCAGGTGGAAGCTGTCATGCAATTCGTCTACATCGGGCAAACACCCAATTTTGTTGATCAAGCATCGCAAAGCGCCTATAATATGGCTTGGGATTATTTCAATGCCATATGACACTATCAAGGAGGTCTATGTCTATAGGTCAGATACTCAGTTATATTTTTTATTCGGAAAAATTCAAAGATCTTGAGGGTCTTTCTTTCCGACGAAACAGAAGATCAAATCCACCTGCAGCCGCCGCACAAATAGCCCAAGTGGCTCCTCCAGTGATTCAGGCAACATCCTTAACGATTTCCGTACCATCACCCTCGCCAGCGCCAACCCAGCGAGTTTACCCTGCGGCTGTTCAAAATGTAGAGATTGGGAAAGTGCCTTTAACTGAAATCGAAGACCTGATAGAGCTCGCCAACAACAATGACCCTGCGGCCTGTTACATGCTTTATGAGTACTACAAGACTATTCACAAGAAGACTAACGATAGCCTCGCATTGGACTGGTTGGATCGCGCCGCATCGCTCAATTATCCCAAAGCACTCTCCACAAAAGGACAAATGTTGCAAACGGGCTTTAAATATAAATTAGACCCGGCGCGGGGTGCTTTATATCTAAAGAAAGCTGCCGCCCAATCTAAGCAACAACCCTGACATGAATCCCATTCTCCAGCAGAGGCTGCACGACCTGTGCGTTGATCTGCCTGAGCCGTTCTCGCGTCTCTTTGTCGCTGCGGCCGATGTGTACTTCAACGATGACTTCGACATTTGAGGTCCAGTCTGACGGGTTTGCCGCACTGCTCTTCATGGTATTGACAACTTTCATTTCGCAATCTGCTCTGTGAAAGGTACAGTGCGACTTGACGGCAATGCCGCCATCCTTATCAAACTGATAGGCGATGCCCTTCGCTCCTTCTATCTCAGAAGCTCTAAAAAGACGCTTTTGAGCCCCACCAGGGCCTAGATAATGGATTTGCGACATCCCGGTGAAAAGTCGCGCCAGTTGCTTGCCCGTCTCTCCTTGGATTTCTCCTTTCGAAAGCTGAGCATGAAACTTGTCGAAGGAGGCATCAAAATTTGTGCTTTTGCAAGCTTCCCAGGCAGCCAAAATGCTCCCCTGCGCCTTTTCTGGAATATTCAGACCTTCAAAAAACCCTTTTAAGTATCCCTCGACGTTCTTAAAATCGCGCTTTGGATCAAAATCTTTAAACAAAATTTTACCCCCGATCTTGGCCGATAGATAATTCACATGCCTTCTCACATCAGCTCCAAGATTCAAAGGCTTTGCAGAAACTTCAACAGGATTGTTGAGATAAAATGCCGACATCGCTTCCCGGCTAAGTCCAATCCTCTTGGTTTTGCTGCCTTCCATCTGTGCAATGGCGTTATTGATGGCTTTGGGCGATTCTGGTGGGATTGGCTCAGCCCTTTCCCTGGCTGCCAATTCCTGGTTTTTCACAGCCAATTTACTATCGAAATCTCGGATGATGTCGATCGAATGATGGAAATGATTGGTTTTATGGCGGCTAAGCTCTAGCGCTAATTTGTGGCGTGCTTTTCGGATGCCCTCAGGATTCAAATCTTTATCTTTCATCTTATGAAAGATATGGCTTAAAAGATGATCTACCTCTTTGCGCACAAACTGTGCCTCTTCGCGATCCAGGCCATCCATCAATTTAGGATCGGATATGTCCTGCCGCTCAAGTTTTCGAATCAATAGGTCCAGAATGATCTCCTGCTCCATCTCCGGTTTGGTATAACCCGTCAAAGCATTCAGCGCACAGCTGCTCACATTTGTTTTGTCTTGAAACTTTAAAAAGGGCTCATCCTTGCTGAATTTCACACCCAAATATTCTTTTACTAATGGAAATGAAGTGTTGAAACTGATTAATGGCATAGACACTCCTTTATCGCATATTTTAATTATATGAAAATTTTTATTAATATATAAAACATAAATGTAATAGATTGATTTTTGATTGAATATTATATTTTTATTTGATATGCTCTGAAATTGACGAAAACGAAACGCAGAGTTATGCTGCAGTTGGTAAATAATAGAACTAACCAGGAGACACGCCATGAGACCCGTCGAATCCGCCCCATTTATCCCGCTTCGCGCTGTAAATGAAGCAGCTACCTTCCCAACAGCTAATGTGACAATCTGCCGCGTTAAAGACGGCACCAAAACGGCCTTTGAATGGATTCGCCAGCATCGCCACGCCATCCTGGCAGCCACGGGCCTGACGCTTGGACTGGTCTCTTTGGCAGCCGCTGAAGCGCTCACCTACCTCCCCTTGACTATCCTGATGATCGGATTGGGAGCTATCGGCATGCTCCGTCAGCATCTGGCTAAAAAAGCTTTTAAGGAAGGTGATGAGAGACTGGCTAAATTGGAAAAAAACCTCACTGATTTTAAAGCCAGACTTCCAAGAGCAAACCGGGAAATCCAGACCATCGAACAGATCGATGCATTTGCCAACGAGATTGCCTCTGAATCCACCAACTTTCAAAAGGGTCTCAAAGATAATCACGCCGGAGATATCAAGCGATTCCAAAAATGCCTGGCCCCCTATACAGCCACGGTGGATCATTACAAAAATCGTTTGAGAGCCTTGCGCGAGAATCCAAACCAACGCAATGAGTTTGATTGGACAATTAACGCTTACCGCGATTTTGCCCAGCGGTTCCTGACTAAAATCCAGCTCGAAGCGCAATTTTCCATCGACAGAGAATCTGCCTGGGTTAAAATTCTTCGCAAGCGTGCAGACAGAGCTTAAGCATATTGCGGCAGATCATGGTTTCAAACTCGAGCTGCCGCAATTTCATCTGAAAAGCACTCTTTAATCGACTTTATCTCGCCGCGGTCCAGCTTTTCCTTGGCATGCTGTGACCAGATCTGGTAGAACTCGCGCACTTCATCGATGCCAGGACGTGCGGCAGGATCGGGTCGCGTGCAGCGCCAGACGAGATGCGCCAGCGTTCCCGCCTGCGGCTCCAGATAACCATCTTGATAGATCTTCTTTATTTTCTGAGCATCCTCTCTGTCTTTATCATTCTGAATCTCTTCAGGGTTAATCGGGGCAAGAAGAGCGGTGCCTCTGGCAACATTGTTGTCCGTGGCATATTCGCTGGTGAGCTGAATGGAGGGATGCTCATGCGAATCTTTTCCCGAACCCAGCTCCCAGAGGATAACGCCGAGACTCCAGATATCCGCAGCGGTATCGACCTCTTTCCAGGCGTCGCTTTCATTCTTCAGATGGGCAATCACACCCACCTCGGGCGACATAAAGCTGGGGCTTCCGATCGCAATCTTCTTTTCGGGATCGCCGTCTCTATGCACAACCGTCCCCAGATCGGAGACATAGCCTCTTCCATCCTTTGACACGAGCATATTAGCTAGTTTCAGGTCGCGATGGATGATCCCCTTGTCGTGCAGGCTTTGAACACCCTCTAAAGCTCCATCCAGCATATCCAGATAACGTTTCTGCTCTTCGCTGGAGAGCTTACCTTGTTTGAGCCGCTCCTGCATCCCGTCGAGATCGATCACACGCTCATTTTCGCCTGACCGATACCCTGCCGCTTTCTGAAAGATGGCAATTTCGCCATCGACTGTGCACACTTTATGGGTCGGCCAGACTCCCGGCAATTTCCCTAATTCTCTGCAGAAATTGGCCTCTCTCTCGAATTCCTCTTTTTGTTTGTCCTTGCGCTCCCGTTCCTGCGCAACAATTTTTTCCGCGGCCACATCGAGCTTAGGTTGCTCGACTTCAAGTATAACCATGGAGCCGCTCGCAGGCGACTCTTCAGCTTCAACTTCTTTGACAACTAGGGAGTCATCCAAAGGCTGCAGGATGGCGATCTCGCCTCTCTGCTCCTGCTTTTTGACCTCAAAAAAGGGCGTTGCTAAAGAGGCCACCTTGAAACTGCCGGGCTTGAGATTCTGCTCCTTCAGGTAAACTTCTCCCTCTTGTGGAAGAAAGACGACATGACGCTTAACCCCCGCCTCATCAAAGTCCCGCGTCACCCCTTCTGTTGTCCCTTTCAGCTCTTGCCAGCTCCTCTCGATGCCGGTCACTGTCGACAGATGGAAACCCGTGCGTCCCGACTTGACCACTCTCTTAGCATAAAGCGCCTTCGCCTCCTGGTCTGTCGAAAGACTAAAGAGAACCTTGTCGCGCTTTATATCGTCGGTTGTCATCGCTCCCTTCTCGCAAAGGGCGCTGACTGTCTCAGCTAAGGTCGCTTTCAAAGGCTCTTTGGCCTTCACAATGTCGCGGACCCGCGGCAAATGAGGATTCAGCTCTTCCAGCCTCTTTTCCGCTCTTCGCAGCTCAATGCGCAGTGGATGGTTTTTAGCCAGCTCCTTCTTTGGCAAAGCGCGGCGCAGCTGATACAGATCCTTTGAAGTTTGGAAAATGCGTTCATGAAACCCATCGCGATCTTCAGCATGCCGTTCGCTTTCGAGCCCGGCCAACCTCTGCTCCAATTCCGCAACCTTTTTCTGCGGAGGCAGGGGAAGCGGCTTTGCAGGAATTTGCTGCGGTTTGCCACCAAAAGCCCGAGAGATGACATCCACAGCAAAGCGAAACTTCTCCTTGATCACTCGCCCGAGCTCATTTCCCAGCAGGCGCACATCGCTTTTGAGATGGGTGGTTTTGGCAGGCTTTTTTGAAGCCGTTTTGAGCGCTTCCTGCCATTCAGTGATCTTGTGGTAAATTTTTCTGGCGACTTTGTTAAACCAGCTGCCTGTATCCGCCTTCATCCAGGCGTAGTTCGAAAGGCGCGAGACCAATCCCAGCCCATCCGCAAGAACAGACTGGCCTGGTTTCACAATGTTGGCATCGGTCGCCGCTTTGAGGTCGCTCCATGCCACTGAAAGGGCATTTTTAAAATCCATATTTGACTGATTGTTCATATTTTTCCCTCACTCAAATCTATTATAATTATATCCTAATTTGTAAATTGTTGATTAATAAAAAATCAATCTGTAATTTATATAGATATAAAATACAATAAATGATACAATTTTATTTACAAATAACCCGGTTTAATTTATGAATGTAACTATGAACATTGAAGGAAACAGAACCCCTCCTTCTGGCGGCTCGCCTGAGAAAGAGAAAACCCTGTCTCCTAGAAACCTACCCTTGCCAACAAATCCGGAGGCAGCTTCAGAAGAGAAAGTAAGAACCATCGCCCGCCGCAAATCCATCATATCCACTCAGTCTATAGGGATCAAGATGGCCTTTTACCATGGCAGAGTTGAAAGGGTCAAACAGGTCCAGGAGAGGGTGGCACAAATGCAGAAGGAAACTGCCAGCCCAGATCAAATCAATCGAGAGAAAGAGACCCTGGAAAGGGAGACGGCATCGCTCAAGCAATCTCTTCAAGAATTCATCGGCAATGTCAAAGAATTAGAAAAAGTCATCGACGAGGAACCCCATACTGCCGTAGAAATTATCCAAATTTCCGATACCTACTTCAAGGAGTGGAACTACGAAGCGGCAAACACTCTTCTTCAAAGCTGTCCCGAAGCTACGATAGCAAAGCTGGTCAAAGCCTATCTTCACAAAGAGGTAAACGATACGAAAGAGCCCAACACCCTTTTCCGCAGTACCGGTACCACATTGGGCCATCTCGTGGGCCTCTACCAAAACAAACACCTGAATGCCTATCTTCAAAAACGCTTAGATCAGATTCTTTCCAAATGCATTTTTCACAAGAGAGTCGGCTCCATTGGAACAAAGGAATCTGGGCTCGCTCTCAGGTTTGTCAATCAAACAAAAGCGAAAGAACAGACGCTCCGGTTGATTTCTAAGTTGAAAAATCATTTGCAGAAGTCTCGCCTTCCCGAGCCCCTCAGAAACCTGTATCGCACGGCCTATGCAGAAGTGGAAAATAAACATCACGGCATCGGCTTGGGACGCATCGCCTCCCTCTTTTTCCTTCAGGTAATCAACCCGGCAATTTCACAAGGAACCAAGCATTGTCATTTAGGCGAAATCGAATATGGCGAAAAAGATGAAGGCAACGCCGTTGTCATTGCCAAAGTGCTGCAGTCTATCGTCAACCACTCTTGTCCCACAGGCGAACTCTATGCAGAGATCAACGCAGCCTTTATTGACAAAGAACAGGTCAAGGTGGAAGAGATCGCCCGCCTTCTTTTAATTTAATTCAGATAACTCTACCAAAAGATGCTCCATCAGGGCGTTAAAGAAACCAGTCGAAAATGTGCAGTATTTGACCGGAATCTCAGAGTCAAAAGTCCTTCGTACCTTCATAGAGAAGTTTAACTGGCAGCTGTTTTCGAACTGAAGCTCGTTAAGAAGTTCAAACCGATCGACTGATTACCTTCCGCAGCTGGTGGGATTCTCAGTTTCAGTCGAAGATTTTGATCAAGACAAAAACAAGATAAACTAGTAATATTTTAGGGTTTAGACGAGTGTTTAAATTAAAAAAATATTATTTATTTTTATGTTTGTTACATTGCGCCGTTTTCCCTCATCATCAACCTATATGTTATGAATCCTACACAGAGCTTTGAACTCCTCTCTCCTTATATTGTCGCCTATGAGCAAATCAACATGGAAAGCGCTTCTTTGCTTCAAAAACAGGACCGAGATGAACAAATTTTAATAGCTCTTACATCCCGGATCGATCAGCTCCATAAAGCCATTTCTCCCCTAGTAGAACATTATCAAAGCAAAGAGAGCGATGATCGCGAAGCCCGTCAGGCGTTTTTTCAAAAAGCTGCTACTATCTTTGCTGCGACCACCTCGCATCTAGATAAAATGAGCGAAGTTGGTACTCAAGGGCAACGCTGTCAAGAAATCGCTGCAAAGATACGCCTGCTGGAAGTGAAATTTTCCGATCTTATAAAAAATTCCCCCTTACAAATTGTTGCAAGCCAGAAGCTAGTAGTCGTCGATGATTACCAGCCTCCTCATACCCTGCCATCCAATATGGTCAAGGTGATGCAAATATTGAGGAGAAGGATGGGAGACGCCTTAGCTGAAGATCATGCCGTTCATCTTATCCAAAGCTTCTCGCAAACATGTGCAGGGTACGCTGACGCATGTTCCTTATACGTAGAGTCGCATGAAAGTATATCCAACTTACTGAAAACAATCTCTGCACGCCTCCAACAAGAAACAACCGCTGAAGCCCTCAAGAAAAAGAGGATTTTGACGGAGATAGTAGTGCTTTCTTGCATTCATCCTATTCTGGATAACTCACGTTTAATTGTTTTAAGCCCTCAACGTCTTCTCTATATCCTGGAAAGGATTGAACAAAACTTTCTCTTTGAGGAATTGCTGTCGATCGTCCCTTTTGGTGACACCTTAAATGTCCCCAGCGCGATCTATCAAAAACTCCTAAGGTTATCCCGTCTAAATTTTAATGCAGAACAAATGCAAAAATTTGAAAGTGATAGTCTCGCCTGCAAAATTTTTAACTCTCCTCATCTCAGGAATTTTCTTTTCCATGCGATCCATGTGCCTCAAATTGCCAGACAAACTTGTGTAGGAGCCTCTCACAATCATCTTTTTCAATCGCGTTGCGCAACGATCGCGGAGCTAATGTCTGTCGCAGAATCTGCTGTTGCATTAGCCTGCTTAAACTTTAATCAGTGTCCTCAAGCAGTTTTAGATAATCCCGCATATGAGGTGCAGATCGGCACGGCCCCTTCCGTGCGCAGTTATATCGAGATGACAATAAAAGAAGTGCAGGACAAATTAGAGAAAATTAGGCAAGGAGCAAACACACTCGCAACTCAACCGTCAGTCAACCTCGATGCTGTCAGACGCCTTACAACGGCTTGCAACTTTGCGATGCAACAACTGGAAGCAGTGTTGAATCCTAAAAAGCTGGTCATCTTAAGCACTCAAGTCCTTCCTCAGTTTTACAAAGTAAGCGCCGTCTTAAGCTCAGTTGCGACTACGGCCACGGCATGGATGCCCGGCCAGCCCACCACAGCGGCGAGATTCGAACACGCGATCGATCATGAGCCTATTAAGATACTGCATGGGCGACTTTTTCAATTGCCGCGATTGCAAAGTTTAGGAGAAGAAGAGGTTCAAATCGATATCGGCGCTGCTTTAAAGGCCAATAAGATTTCTATTCTCGAGATTCGGAAGCAGCTTTTGTATTATGGTGGGGCAATCATTGTGGAACGAGGTCACGCTTACGCTTGTTTTGCCATCACTGTGGAAGGAGAGCCACATTTTCTAGTGCGTGATTCGATGCGCGGAGAAAAGCTTTTGTCTGCAGACAACTTAGCCAAACAGTTGATGTCACAATTGTACGTGTTTATATTAGTTCAACCTCATTCCTAGGGGATGTTCTCGGCTGCGGATCGAAATATTCATCTTTGGTAATATCAAAGACGGTGTAAGGTCGATGATTGCTTAAAAATTGATAGTTCTCTTGATCCGATGGCTGCATTTTGCAAAAAACAATGAGCCGCCTGGCGGCTGCTTCATGCTGAGAAATACGCTCATCAAAAAGTCTAGCAAGGCTCTTTTCCTGTGATAACAGAATCACTTCTGATAATTTGTTCTTTGCCGCGCTTTTCCTTTCGCTATTTTCTGCTTTTAGATCCAGAAGGAGCGCATTTACCTCTTCCTGTTGGGTGATATTCTGTAAAGCTTGTGTGAAACATGTGCGAATTTGAGACTCACGGTATGATGAAACCTCTCTTTCTGAATTTTGGATTTCAGAACATAAGCAAACGCTTTCAAGCAAAATTAGTTTTTTTTGCTCTAAAAATCCCTCCTCGTCCCACTCAGTAATGGTTGGATCGCTAAAATCAAATAAACGGGATTCATAAAAAGCTTGTAGAACCGGCGACGAGTGATCTTTCAGCCATTTTGGAGGCAAATCCATCAGCACGATATCGCGTTCATTAAGGTCTAATCTTTGCAATACTTGGCTTGATCGGTAAGTTTGATCTGCATTTTCAGAATCGTGAATTAACAAAATAATGCGAGATTTTTCGGCAATCTCTCGTGCCTGAAGAGCACTTTTCGTAGAATTTGAGACGGTGGTAGCTATTATCCTGCCAAAAGGCCGTTCCCCCTCACAACTTTGCACTGTCATGTGTCACCTCTCTATCGCCATCATTATTTCATAATGGCAATTAATATAAAAGCCCTGACATATTGCTATGTCAGGGCTGAAAAAAGCCTTGGCGGCGACCTACTCTCCCACACTCTTGTGTGCAGTACCATTGGCGATGAGAGGCTTGACTTCTGCAATCGGAATGGGATCAGGTATTTCCCTCTCTCTACTACCACCAAGAAAAAGTAGATTGAAAACGATAGCATTCCGCTAAAATTGTAGCTTTTAGAAGGACAGTAAACTGCTCAAAATCACTACGATAGCCTCTTTTAATTATTGATTGATTGCTGAATGTATAAATTCACTCAATTTGGAGGAATATGACATCTTCAACAACATCATTTCTTACTTCTACTTATCAAAAAGTACCGCTTTCGCAGAGACCATTTGTTTACAGAGAATTGGCTCAGGATCCCAACCCGAAATCGGAATACAAAAAAGCTGTCGGGAATATGCCAAGCTTTGATCCCGACAGGTTTTATCGCGAATCGAGTGAGGTGTTAAAAGCGGCCAATCAGAAACGTGACGAACTCATGCTAGGCTGTAAAGTGACCGAAGCGGTCTTCACTGGGGTTGACCTGTTGCTCGATGTGGGAATAGGAACTGCTGCAGTATCATCTTTGGGAGGTGTGAACACTGTCGGAGTGGGAGCCACCCTGGCAGTTCAAGGGACACAATGGTTTATTGATCAGCAGGGGAAATATCTCGTAGAGCAGTGTGAAAAATCTGCAGATGAGAGATTTGTGAAAGTTCTAGGAAAGGGGCTCCAGGCTATTGATCCCCAGACTTGGCAGGGATTGCCCAATAATCAAGCCAGAAAAGAGGCGATACTGGCTCAAATTTTTACCAAACGCGGAAACAATCTGCTGCTGTCTGCAGATGAAAAAGCAAGACCACTGCTGCTTTTTCATATGAACAGGTTATTGGAAGAAAAAGTGGAGCATTTAGATGAATTGCGTAGTCGGGAGTTGGGTAATGTTGCCGAAGACGTGGACGCCTTAAAGCAATTCTCAAGCAATATGCAGCAGCTTTACAATGATGTCCAAGCCGAAATGCAAACTTCAACAACTAAACTCGCAGAACAGCTACGTAATATCAATACAGGGTTGAAAGAAATCAGGGATCAAGTTGCAAGCATTGGCAGCGAAGCCGCTAAAGATCGGAAAATGCTTGTACAGCAGGGCAGAGATCTAAGCTTTGTCAAAAGTTATTTATATAGCAAAATGACTCCAGAAGAGAAGCTGCATGCCTTACGAGCGGGCATGTCAGGGTTACCTGCAGCTGAGCAGGAAAAAGAAGAGAAGAAGATGGGGTTAATAAAACAGCAGCAAGATTTTATTTCTACATCGAATAAGGTATTAGGTGGGGCAAATGTAGTTCTCAATGTTTTAAGGGGAGGATTAGGAAAAAAGCTAGGAATTAGTGAAAAAACCATTTCAACCTTTGACACGGCAGTTAAGGTAGGAGAAACGGCGGTAAATGTTTTTGCTTCAGTAACAACAGGTAATTGGATAGGGGCTGCTTCTGCAGTTATTGGTCTTTTCGGATCAAAAAAACGCGATGTTGCAGGAGAGCGCCATCAGGCAATCATGCAAGGGCTTGAAAACATACAAGCCACTCTCTCTCAAAATCATCAAGAACTAATCACACATTTTGACGAAGTACATAAGCAACAAGTGGAAATCCTCAAAAATCAGCAAATTATCTGGAATGGGATAGTCGAGGTAATCCGAACCCAACAAGCCATCTATAAAGAAATTATCGACTTAGGAGAGTCTGTTGCCAAGAATCATCAAGAGATCATGCGAAAGTTAGAAGAAATTCATGAGGATGTACGCTATGGAAACTTTCTCCAAAAAATTGAACTTTCAAAAGAAGCAGACCGTGCCTTTCGTTTTCTTGACTCCAGATTCGCAGAGGGACAATTCCAATCCTGGGGTCAAATGGTGGCACACTTTCGCGATAGACGAGATGATTTTATTCATGCCCTTGCGGGTTTGCGCGATCTATTTGATCGCGATGTAGTAGAACCCCTGCACCCCGTACTCTGTCTAAAAGGCTATCCTACCCGAAATGACATTGTTGAAGATGAGGCTCATCCCCATTTTTGGCTACGCACAAAGGTTTTTAAAGCTAACTTGGACCTCTTTGCCAGCCTTTATCCTACCAAAGGAATTAAATGGTTAACATCTCTCATGCTGCCTTCAAAAACGATCTCTCATTTACGAAGCAAATGGAATGGAAGAGAGCAGCTACCTACCCAAGTTGAAGGCTTGTCTTTGATCCAATCCCACCTATTTGATTCAGCCAATCTACTTGATATCTTAAGGGTTTATCGTTACGGACGATTTTTATTTGAAATTCAAAAATATTTTCCGTTTAGGCAAGGAGATGACATTTATTCTACCGCCCTTGACTTCATAAACACACTTCAAGACCACGATCTGACAATCCAGAGAGATCTTCAATGCTTAAATCGAGTTTTAAGTCTGGTTGTCGCACAACAGACTTTGCTAGCGGGAGACTTCTTGATTCCGCATCTCGCAGAAATTCTGATCGGGAAAATTTCCGGAAATCCAGAGGTAAAAGAAAGTTTTGAAGCTATCCTGAGTCAAATGTGCGATCATGCTAATTCTCGATTATGGAATCGAGTACTAGAGCGAAATCTTATCAAATGGATAGTTTCTTCTCACTTAAACAACAATCATTGGGGCTATACCTTCGCCTATTACATGACCGAAGACAGCGCCTACTTAAATCAACTTTTTCCTGACTGGACCTTCAAATGGTATGACCAAGAAAGTAAAGGAAAAGATCGCGGCTGGTACTTGCAAATTTCCACAACACACCATGGCTCACTTTATCTTGCTATGCCCGAACCTGATGCTTTACGAAGCGATACTCTTGAATATCCTGACTATCTTGATGCCATTATCGATTTAAAGCGTAATGTCTGTGAAGGTATCCTGGATAGCCAAATAGAAACAGTACTACCCAAAGAAAATCATGCGCTGGTGCGTCAAATTCAGATGCAACACACATTGCTAAAAGTTTAACAACAGTATTGAACACTTTAACAAAAGGATATCTATATGTCTGGACCCGATTCCGTTCGCTTTACCTGGTCGGCACCTTATCATGGGACGCGGAATTTAAATGTAACTCCTTTAAAAGAAAATAAAGAAGAGTTTAATTACAATACCCTCGTGTACACCACCCCTACGGTGGATAGCAAGATTAAGGAAGTTAAAGATAAGGTTGAACAAAACAGTAAGGATATAGCAGATCTTAGGGAACAAATTGGAAATTTCAATCCAAATTACCGGGTTTACCCCCTCGGCAGGCCTGGTTCACTTGTAGGTGAGTTACAACTAGTCGACATAAAAATTAATGATAACGATAAGAAAACCAAAGATGAAATTGCTGCCGCGAGAAAAGAAATAGAGGAAGTCAAAAGAAAAATAACTGATAACATTAGTCAGAACCTCTACAACAAAATGAAAGAAGAATTATCGCAAGAGTTGTACAACAATTTTTCTAAGTTTTTTCAAAAAGAAATTGAGTCCAGTCGCCAAGAAATTACTGATTTAAAAAAAATAATAGACACGCAAGACGAACAAATTAAACAGCTTTCAGCTAAAATTTTAAAGTTGGAAACTAGACCCGCTCCGGGTTCCTTTGCAACAGCAGCAGCAGGTAGTGCTTTGCCGGTTGAGCTTGAATCGGCAGCAACAGTAAGTGGTGAACCGGTCTCAGCAGCGTCCACACCGACGCCAACACCAGAAATTGCTCCGATAAGTACGCCTCTACCAACCCCGGTACCATCGAAGCCTGCAGCAGCAAGTAGTATTCCAGTTTTACCGGGCGGCACCTAACCACTGCACTAGCAACTGCAAGGATGTGTTGCTTAAAAGCGAGCACTGCAAACGTCTCATTCACAGGCCAAAAAAAAGCCCTGACATATTGCTATGTCAGGGCGAAAAAAACCTTGGCGGCGACCTACTCTCCCACACTCTTGCGTGCAGTACCATTGGCGATGAGAGGCTTGACTTCTGAGTTCGGAATGGGATCAGGTATTTCCCTCTCTCTATTGCCACCAAGAAAAATCAGGTAAGGTGTTATATTCACTTACAAAAATCGACGCTTGAGGACGTCTCTTCACACAAAATTTGTACAACTTGTGAACTTAATTGTTTATGACCATTTTTCCGAGCTTTAGGCTCGTTAAGATGAAAAAAGGTCAAGCCGATGGACCGATTAGTACTGGTCAGCTCAACACATCACTGTGCTTACACTCCCAGCCTATCAACCATGTAGTCTCCATGGGGTCTCATATGGGATACCTTATCTTGAGGGAGGCTTGGCGTTTAGATGCTTTCAACGCTTATCCTTTCCGGACGTAGCTACCCGGCTATGCTTTTGGCAAAACAACCGGCTCACCATTGGTCCGTCCACTTCGGTCCTCTCGTACTAGAAGCAGCTCCTCTCAAGTATCCTGCGCCCACAAAAGATAGGGACCAAACTGTCTCACGACGTTTTGAACCCAACTCGCGTACCGCTTTAATTGGCGAACAGCCAAACCCTTGGGACCTTCTTCAGCCCCAGGATGCGATGAGTCGACATCGAGGTGCCAAACCGC
>JAJFUZ010000214.1 GCA_021372155.1 Parachlamydia sp.
ACATGATGCGGGAAAAGATCCACAGCCATATGGTGAAGATGCCGCTTTGCCGTGAGTACTTTTCGATGCTGGGTGTCATCAACTTCTTTTCCAGCTATTTCTCGACGCTTAAAAAACATCGCAAAATCCCACTGCTTCCACCCGTCGAGGCCGAGAAGACAGGATGCCCTTCCCTGTTCCCTCACCTGCCCATCAAGACCTTAAGGGAGGCAGAACTTGAATTCAGGATGAAAGAGGTCTTTCAATATGTCTTGGAAAAACACACAGCAAATCTGGCTGAGCATCTCGCTCAATCCTGTTCCGCTAAAGTTGAACCTAAAAAAGAGCTCGTTACAGCTTTTGAAGAGGGTATCCGCAAAAGCATTTTGAATCGAATTGAGCAGGTCACTCCGAGAACTGTAGCCGATATCGACAAGGCATTGAAAGAAGCCTCCTTTGAACAGGTTGTCAAGCAGTTATTAGACAAAATCGAATTTGAGTTTAAAGCAAATGCCTCAGGCAATGAGCAAAACTTAAAGGCTTATGCGTCCCAATTCCTGAATGAATTGAAAAGTGGCCGCCACTTGGATGGCATCGCCCAATTGGGGGCGACAAAATATGAAACGATCAGCATCGACAGCGCGATTACGGAAGAAGAGCTGGAAGATGGCAAAAAGGTCGTCGGAGGATGCGGCTTGAGGATGGAGGCTCAGTCAGTCCAAGCTTCGCCTGCAGCGCAGCAGATTCTGCAGGCTTATGGCCCCAACCTGATCAGCCTTCCTCCGGAAACTTGGATGGCGATCAGCAAGGATGGCGATGGGGAACCGACAGGTTCGCTCTTTCGCCTCTTCTTCGATGATCTGCCCTCTCTTGTGGATGAGGATTATAGCTGGATGGCCTCGCTTCTGCATGTCCCGACAGAGCAAGATCGTGCCAGGATCGAGATTGTTGAGGCCATGGCCGATGGCAATCGTGACGAGTTTTCACGGCTAATTCAGAAGGAAAACGTGAAGGAGATGAAAGACAGCGAAGGGCGAAGCCTACTCCATCAGGCCGCCATGCTTGGCGATCCCTTCTATCTGGAGCAGCTGCTGAAAAAAGGCCTTGCGCAGACGGATGATCGGCAAGGCTACCTGCCCATCCATTACGCCGCAATCAATGGGGCCGTCAAGCAGCTCGAAGTTCTGTATGACGCTGATAAGAAAAGCCTCAATGCGAAAAGCCGCAACGGCACCACTCCGCTGGTCTCTGCCATTCAGGGGAAAGAAGTGGAGTCAGTCCGATTCATCCTTTCTAAAAAGGCATTGCGCCAAGCTACTTCTGATGGCAACAACCCGCTCCACTGGGCCCTGCAGGTTGGGGACATGGCGATCGTTGAAGAGCTGCTAAATGGATGCGAGGAACATTTACTGAATCAGTACAGCGAAGAGCTGGGCTACCCCATTCTGCAAGCTTGTGAGCTCGATTCTCCGGATCTGGTCAGGAAACTCATCTACTTGGGAGCTAATTCAAAAGTCGTCAACAAAGATGGCAAGACTGCCATCGAGATCGCTATCCGAAAAGGCTGCATTCCTTTGCTCGAGGAGCTCCTCAAAAAGGCCAAGCCAACAGCCAATGCCTTTGAAGCAGCCATGGAAGAGGGCTCATTGGAAGTCCTGAAAAGACTCATTCCTCTGCCTGAGTTTTATCAGCATCGCAATAAACTGGGCGAGACTCTGCTGCATCGGGCCATCTGGCATGGAAATGTGGCCGCAGCACTCATGATTATAGAACAATGCAGTGATCCCGGTTATCTTCAGACTGCTTGTATCCACGCTGTCAAGCTGGGTCTATGGAATATTGTCGAAGCGCTTCATCAGAAAGGGGTGGTCAAAGGGGTAGCTTTGGATCCTGTGAGCCTTCTTCGAGCCGGATATCATCCTGTGTTACATCAAATCTTTGACCCGATGCAGCTGACACCTGTAGAACTGGAAAAGTATCTCCTGGTGGCGTCTGAATCGGGGAACTATGAAGCCATCACGCACATCCTGGAACCTAAAGGGGCGCAACTGGAGAAGTTCCGCGGTCCTAAAGGGTGGTCCCTCCCCCATTATCTCGTGCGCAGCGATGGTCTCTACCTGTTTAAAAACCTGACTTTGAAATCGCAGAAGTTTTTCCGAAGGCTTGAGAAAGAAGGGATGAAAACCCTTGCCTATCACGCTGCGGAACGGGGCAGCGAGGGCATCCTGCAGTTTCTTTTAGAGCAGTACAAAAAGCAGAATTTCGCTCTGGACATGCAGTATCAGGACCGCCATCTTCTCTATGCTATCATCGAGTCGGGCAATGAAAAAATGTGCCAGTGGGTGCTGGAAAATTTCATAGGCCTTGCCGATGTGAACCTTGATTCCAGCGGCACGCGCCCTGTCCATCTGGCGGCAAAAATGGGGTTGGCCTCCATTCTCAAACTGCTTGAAAAGCACAAAGCTGATCTGAAAGCGGTCGATAAAAATGGACGCACGGCCCTGGATTTGAGTCTGCGTGCAGGAGCCAAAAAGGCAGCGAAGTTTCTGCGCTCAAAAGAGATTCCCGCTACAGAGAGGAAAGAGGAAGTATTGCTGCCATCGGCAGAGGTTCTCCCTCTCCATTTCTTTGCTTCAAAATCTGCTACCCAGAAAATCAGTGAGCTTTTAGATCAGCATCCCGAATGGGTCGATGCGGAAGACAGCAAGGGATGCACTTCCCTCTTCCATGCAATCGAAGGCTATTTAAAACTGGGAACACCACTGGAAAATGTGAAGCTTCTGATTGAGCGAGGTGCCAGCTTGCGCCATCATTCCCATCAGCTGATCACCCCTCTTCATTTAGCCTGCCTCAGAGGATCCCTTTCTCTGGTTCAGCTTTTAGTTGAATATGGAGCTGATCCCAACCAAGCTGGAACGACCGGACATGTCACGCCGCTGGACCTGTCAGTTGGATTTGGATACAGGGAGATCTCCCGCTACCTGCTGATGCATGGGGCAAAAGCTAACCGCCCCAATGGAAAAGGCACCACAACAGCCCATCTGGCGGTAGAGGCCGACGATCTGTCCTTCCTGCGCCTGCTGGCAGCGAAAGGCATTCCCCTCAACGGCAAAGACAGCAAAGGCATGCAGCCTCTCCATTATGCGGCGGCAAAAGGTAAAACAAAAACAGTCGAGACGCTGCTCGCTCTCGGGGCAAGCGCCATCGACTCCCCTATTGAAACGCAAAATGAAAAGGTCCCGAATGGTGCAACAGCTCTCCATCTGGCAGCTATGTCTGGAGAGACGGAAACGATTGAGAGTCTCCTCAAGCAACACGCAAACCCAGAAACCCAGTCGAAATCGGAGCGCGGCTTGCTCTCTTTTGCAGCAGGTGGGAAGGGGTCAAGGGCCATTTTCAAGCAATTGGAAAACTGTCGGCTGACCAAAGATTCCAAACAGCTCTGCCAGGCGGTCAGATCCGCCATTGCGCATGATAACGTCGACTTGATGATCCTGCTTTATGGGGATAAGGTCCCTCTGCATACAAACCTGATGCAAGGCGATACCGGACTGCATATCGCCTGCATGGATGGATCTCTGCAATGCGCTCGCTGGCTGCTGGAACAGGGCGCTGATCCTCTTCAGACATGCGCGACGGGGGAAAATGCCCTGGAACTTGCCGCAGCGAATGGCTCACAACAACTGCTCAAACTGTTGCTGGAAGAGACCCCCAGGGATTCTAATCAAAGCAATGCGCGAGGAGAAACACTCCTGCACATCGCTGCGAAGTCGGGAAAGCTTGGCAACGTCACGCTTCTCCTCCTGCAGGGCGCCTCCCTTAGTGCACAGGATGAATATGGTTTCACTCCCCTGCACGTGGCCGCCAGAAATGGCCATGCGAATGTCGTCAGCTTCCTACTGGCATGTGGAGCTGATTCGCAAGCAAAGTCGCAAACACTGCTGATCCCTTTAGAGCTGGTGCAGCACAAAGGTGAACAGACAATCACAGCCCTCAAGAAAGCTGCAGAAGTTGGCCAGCCGGCGACGCGCCTCCATCTTGCCTTAAAGCTGCGCAATCCCCTCGCCGTCCTGGCGTTGACCCATCTCGAGGATTGCGACCAGCCAGATAACAATGGGACAACACCCCTGCATTTGGCGGTCCAAACAGGACAGACTCAGGCGCTGCTGTATCTGCTCCATGCCGGTGCCACAGTGGATGCTAAGGATAATCTTGGACACACCCCTTTGTGGTATGCGACAGTGGAGAAACCTGAACTGACTCTCGCCCGGCTGCTGGTCCAGGCAGGAGCCGATTCTACATCGATTCTGGAGCAAGTCGCGCAGGGCGAATCCCCTCACAAGGCCGATCTTTTAAAAATCCTCGAAAAAGGAAGAGCTTTTACGCAGATCTGAACAAATGAGAATCTCGAACTCGACATCCTGGAAAACGGGATGTCGAGTCTCCATTATCTTTCTTTACATTCAAAATTATTTTGCTTAATGTAAATTTTCTTTGCTCGGAGGTTTGCGATGAAACAATGGAAATGGCTTTTCTGCGGCATTCTCTGCTGTTTGAGCATTTTGGGAGCTGCGGAACAAGCCGGGACAACCTGCTGCTCATTATGCTGGCATCCTGCCCGCGTCAACGTCAGTGGATATCTTGGCGAAGGCATGGGACTCGATACCCGACGAGCAACTGTCAGCGGATTTATTGCCCCCCAACTTAACTTAGAATGGCATCCCTTTTTAGATCTTCGCGGCCATTATCTGTCGCATGGGCACTGGGCTGCCAATGCAGGTCTGGGCATGCGCTGGCTGCAGCCCTGCAGCGAAAATATCTGGGGAACCTATCTTTTTTACGATTATCGTGAAGGTCGCGATGGCCATTTCCATCAGATCGGCCCTGGCCTCGAATATTTGGGAAGCTGTTTCGACGTGCGCCTCAATGGCTATTTCCCCGTCGGTTCGCACACCCATTCGCGAAAACACCTCTTTGACGATTACATCGGTCCCTTTCGCATGACCTGCCGTGAATTTGAGAGAGCCAAAGGGGGCGCAAATCTCGAATTGGGCCTTCCCATCTATCGATGCGGTTTGCTGGAATTTTATGGGGCCCTTGGAACCTATTATTATCATCATCGCGATTCCGCCAATTTTTGGGGTGGATCGGCGCGCTTTCTGTTCCGCTATACGGAATATTTTTCTGTTGAGGCCAGAGTCACTTACGACCGCGATTTTCATACGAAAGCGCAAGGGATCTTTACCCTCACTCTTCCTTTTGACCTTTTCAACGATTGCGGGTGCGGCAATTGCCTCTTGTGGCAGCCCGTCGTGCGCAACGATGTGATTATCCTCAACCATCGCAATTGCTGCTGGACTAAGAATTTTTAAAACAGGAGTATCGCCATGCACAAACTATTCGCAACTCTGCTTCTCATCCTTGCGACAAATCTCACCTTTATGCCCATTTGCGCGGATGGCTGCAAAACCCCTAAGCAGGGCCCACCAGGCCCGCGTGGCCCCCGCGGCCCTCAGGGCAGGCCAGGGATTTCCTTTTCGCCTAGCTTTATCTCTGTTTTTCGAACAAATAACCAGGCTGGCGGGATAGCACCTGGGGCAGCTCTGATCTTCGACAAAGAAGCAGTTGCGACACAAGGCAGTGCCCTCACTTATAACACAGCGACAGGCTCAGTGACCTTTCAGCAAACCGGCTTTTTCGAAGTTACCTTTGGCACCTCGATGGACGAAGATAATGTGGCTGGAGGTCTTGTGCTTCAGATGAACCCGGCGGGAGTCTATTCAGCTACGCCAGGCTTTGCGCCAGGTACGGGCCTTGTCCCAGGATCCGAAATTGACAATGCCTTCCCAGATGAACTCCTCTCGCTGTCTGTGATGGTGGAGGTCACTTCTGTCGGACAGACGATGCAGCTGGTCAACGGCAATTCGGACTCCTTTAACATTCAACTGAATGCCATTTCGCAGGATACGGACCTGACACCTATCGTTGCCTACATGGTCGTCAAGAAACTGTAATCATCTATACGGAGAAGGTATCATGCGTCAACTATGTCTCACTGTTTTTCTAATGGCAGTTTTCCACCTGTCTGCCTACTCCCCTGTTACAACAGAGACGGGACAAATTGTTTTACCCACTCCGGAACTTGGCGGCTGCAAGCGGCCTGACCAGGGCGAACGCGGTGCGAAAGGCCCGCGAGGGCCGCAAGGAACAGCATTCGTGCCCAGCTTTCTTTCCGTCTTTATAAACGGCAATTGCACCAATAATTGCACGACTGTTCCTCCCCATGCAGCAGTCCTGTTCAATGATTTCGCCATTCCCATCCAGGGTACAGCCATGACCTACAACAGCACAACAGGGACTGTCACTTTTGCCACGACAGGCTTTTTTGAGGTGAACTATGGAATGGTCATCGATCCGGCCCCGAATGCCTCGCTTGTCCTCCAGATCAATCCTGCAGGCATTTATTCGGCAACACTCGGTTTTGTAACAGGCTCAGGACTTGTTCCAGGATCAGAAATCATCAATTCCAGTTCGGATAGAATGATCAGGGTTGCAGTCATTATCCAGGTGACCGAACCCAATCAAACCTTGCAGCTCGTCAGCGGCAACACCCCCGATAACACCGGCGCCAATGATATTTCCATGGACACGCAAAACGGTGGAACGTTACTCAATCCCATCCTTGCTTTTCTGACCATTAAACAATTATAGGAATTGTAGCCCATCCCAAAATAAGTTTTGACAGCTATTTCGTCTCTGTTATTCTTCAGATGTAAACAGGAGGTTGTTATGATTAATTCACGTATTGCTGGAATCACCCTCATGGTTGTTGGGGCGATTATTTTTGTTTTTGGATTAAATTCTTCGCAATCTATCCCCGACCAAGTCACTGAGGTTGCAACAGGCCGATATACCCAGCATACTATGTGGTATATTCTGGGAGGCGTTGCGATGGTCGTGAGCGGTGCACTGCTCGCCTTATATGACAGGAAGAGTTAGACCTGGAAAGTCAAAGAAATAGCGGCAACCGGACTTGAACCGATGACCTACGGATTATGATTCCGCTGCTCTACCGACTGAGCTATGCCGCCGCAGTAAAAAAAAGACACGGTTCAAGAAGCTTGAACCATGCCTAAATTAGCGGGGGAAGGATTCGAACCTCCGACCTTTGGGTTATGAGCCCAACGAGCTAACCCCTGCTCCACCCCGCGTCAATGATATCTACATATAGATTACCACATCCTGCGTTTTCTAACAAAGCGAAATGTTATAGCAGAGCTTTGATCGCCTGCCAGGTTTTGCGGGTTGCACCCTGCATATCGTTGACGAGCTTGATACCAGCTTCACCAATGGCCTTTCGCTGATCGGGATGGGAGAGAAGGGCATCGAGGGTTTCTTCGAGCTCTTCGGCGGATACCTGGCGGCCAGAGCCGTATGACTTGACCAGCTCAAGGAGCTCGGGCTGGGAGTGCATGTAGGGGCCGAAAACGACGGGGACGCCATACCAGTTGGGTTCGACAATATTATGCCCGCCGACTTTTGGGGTATAGCTGCCACAGACGAGGGCCACATCGGCGATCTGGTAGCATTTGCGCAAAAGGCCCATTGCATCGATGAGGACCACTTTTGCCCCAGCGGGATGTCCATTGAGGCCGGAATAGCGCTGATAGGGCACCTGCCGCTGCTGGAGCAGCGCTTCGACCTCGTTGAAACGCTCGGGATGGCGGGGAACGAGGAGGACGCGTAGATCTGGAAAGCGTTCCCACAATTTTTCAAGGACGTCAATCGCAAGCTTCTCTTCCGGATCGTGGCTGGATCCAATGGCGAGGATGGGCTGCCCCTCCTTAAAGCCAAACTGCGCTTTCCACTCTGCCAGCTCTTCGGGTGGCAGCCTGGCATGGGGATCATCGAACTTAATGTTGCCTGTCACTACCATTTTCTCGCTGGACAGCCCCAATTTGAGAAAGCGCTCTTCATAATGTCTGCTCTGTATGCAGAGTAGGTCAAAGTGGCCAAAAAGGGGTTGAGTGAACCAGGGGACCCTATTGAAGTTGCGGAAAGAGCGCTCTGACACCTTTCCATTGATAAGCGCCACTTTGGCACCCTGCGCTTTGGCTTCATTGAGGAAATTGTACCAGAAATCGGATTCGCAGAGGATCACAAGATCGGGAGAGACTTTTCGAACGATTGGACGGATGATCCAGCCAAAATCGAAGGGCAGGTAGACATGGGCATCTGCGAAAGGAATCGAGCGCTGCGCCTCGACATGGCCGGTTTCAGAGGAGGAAGAGATCAAAAGATAGGGATTATCCAGCTCGGCTTTCAAGAGTTTTGCCATGGCTGCAACCGCTTTGGTCTCGCCTACAGATACAGCGTGAATCCAGATGAGAAACCTTCCCCTCTTCTCGATAGGAGGAAAATGGTATCCAAATTTTCTACCAAAGCTATGGCTGTACTTTTTGTAAAAGATGCGCATATAAAGCATCTTGGGAAACTGCACAAGGCTGATCAAAATCAAGCCCAAATTATAAAAAAAAGAAATCATAAGATAAAAAATGTCGCCATTAATGGTACGTAAATGAGAGCAAATACTGTGCTGAGAACAACAGCAGAGGCTGCCTTTTCGGGTTGAGAGTTGAGCAGGGTCGCCACAATAACCGTGTTGACAGCCATGGGCACGATAGAGATCAGGACAAGGGCTTTATGCGTCGTGACATCATAAAAGTGGAAGTAGGCCGAATCTAGAGCATTGAAAGATAAGATAATCGCCGGCCAGATCAGGAATTTGGCCAGGAAGGTCAGCTCGATGAATTTGCGGTCGAAATTGAAATGCTCGAGATTGGCAAGGCCAAGCCCAATGATCATCATACCGAGAACAGTGAATGTCCCTTTGACATGCGCCATGAAGTTGGAAAAGAGGTCGGGAGCTACCATGCCCGACAAGTTCAGACAAAGGCCGCCAAAGAAGGCATAGAGAGCGGGAAGATGGAGCACTTTGCGCGCACATTCAGAAGGTGGATGTGTGCCCTTCGCAAGGATATAATAACCGACGGAGTTTTCATACAAGACAATCCCAAGCAGCGCCAGAACATAGACTCCTTCAGCCTCGTTGTTAAAGATCAAGAGGGCAAGGGGCAGACCAAAATAGCCCGTATTGCCCGAGCCTGCCGAAAAGGCCATCAGGTTGCGGGAAGAGTCCTGCCACCAGCCTTTGCCCAACTTGTAAAAAATGATGCAAAGAGAGCTGCAGATGGCAAAAGTCAAAACGGGAAGAAAAAGGACAGCCGCGTTGAGCTGCACATTGAGAACACCATTGAAAATGATCAGAGGATTGATAATGAAAAACATGATGCGTGCAATGCTGTCGCGCGTCGTGCCGAGCGCCTTGGAGGCTACAAATCCCAGACCAATGTTCATGTAAAGAGGGAGGATCTTAATGAACAGTGCAAAAAAAGGGGCCATTGGAAAAAAAGAGGCCATTGTCTCCTACGTCCGTTTATTGACCATCCATGCAGAAAACTGGTCAAGAAAGCCCTTGAAGCTTTCCATATGCTCTGAAGGAAATCCATATTTTTCATCAGCACGCTCCAACACCTTCTCAAAGCAATCCAACCAGCAACGCCTGGCCGATTCGTCAATTGGAAATGGCATATGCCTTTGCCTCATCATGGGCGCCCCATAGCGTTCCTGATAGAGCGGAGGGCCACCAAGCAGGAAAACAAAAAAGGCCGCCGACTTCTTGGATGCCTCCTGCATATCCCCTGGGAACATATGTCTGATCGACGAGAGTTCCAGTTCCCTGTAAAAATCAGAGAGCAGCAGAAAAATGTTAGCTTCGCCCATGCTGGCATAAATGCCAGGATGGGGGCGCTCCCGCGGTGGTCCTTCTGGAGGCACATATATTTGACGCAATGATGTCATTCTGTTGAGTTTGGAACAAAATCTGCTAACTAGTTTAGCATCTCAAAATCTTTAATGTCTAATATCAATTTTCATGATGAGCATGTCGAAGAAAATTGAAAAAATGGTGAGAGATACGAAAAATGGCACACAGGAGCTCGAAACTCGAGCCCCTGTGCAAAATTCAATTAAGGAACAATCGAAATATTCTTAAATCCGACAGCTGTTCCGTCTGGCAGGTTTGTGGATGTAGCATTCACAATATTCGCCGCAGGCACGCCGGTATAGTTTGCTACCAAATTGTTGTAAGCAATGTTCTTGGTCACTAATTTGGGGCTTGCTATGGCCGCCAAATCAAATCCGACCAGCAGGTTAAGGTCAGCCTGATTGCGTTTGATCACCACCCCAGCAATATCGTCAGTGGCATGGATGCCATTGCGATTGAAGCAAAGAGTACAATCTTGAATCAAAACGTTGACGACTGGTGGGCGAGTTGTAATGGCTCTCAGAAAGATTCCTCCGCTTGCTGCGGTAGTTTGTTCCGCCGTGCCATTTCCATTTGCGATGCAATTGTCGTAGGTAATGTTTTGCGTCAATGTTGTGAAAGGTGACTCTTCAATCCCCTGTGTATTGATCGCAAATCCCGCCGCTGACATCGCAAGATTGTCGTTGGAGAGACCATTGCCATTGGCGACGCAGTCCCGGTAGATCACATTGGCCGTGTTAGACCGGACCAGAAATCCCGTGCCTATGGCGGCAGTCCCTGTGTATTGATTTCTTTCCGCAGTGCAGCGAAGAAATGTAAATGCATTGCTTTGTCCATCAGGAATATCACCCTCTACGGTAATCCCGGAACCAGTGCCTGCTTCATCAATCGTAATGTTGCCGCTTGCATTACAATCTGCAACGCGAGCTCCGGCCACATAGGCGAAAACAGTTCCATTGGTAAAAGCAAATGCGCCTTGATTGTCAGACGCTGTGCAGTTATTCACCACAATGTTGAAATCTTGATTTAAGGGCTGGTCGCCAATCCCCACGCAAAACCCAAAACTGAAGGGAAGGCTGCCGCTGAAATGGAGCGCATCGCAGAAGCCCTCCAAGCTGACATTGCGATCAACAGTACAATTCTCCCATACTACATTATGGCATCCATCATGAACGGCAATCAGCATGTCGGTTGTGTCCTGATTGTCATTGACTGTGCAGTTCGTTACGACAAAATTTTGAATCTCGTCGAGAATGAAGGCGCTCATCAGATTGTAATAGGGAGCATCCAAAGGATTAACAATATTGATATTGTCCCCTAACATGCGATCAAAGTGGCAATTAGTCACGATCCCATCTGCTGCTACAGGAAATTCAAAAGTGAAGGGTTCATCTCCCGGGACAGGATAAGTGGAACCAATTGTGAGCCCCTGATTAGTGTTTTCAACAAAATTGCAATGGGTCAGAAGCATGCCGAATGTCATGATAATTTGACCGCCTATAGGGTAGCGCTTTGCTTCCACATGATCCAGAACCAGGTTGGTGACATGGTTATTCTTATCCGTGCCTAAAAAGGCAATCCCCGATGGATCCCCTTCCCCCACATAGATTGCGCCAGGGAGATACGAGCAGCCCACATCGACGCAAGCCTCAGGAAGATCGTCGTTTGTCAGGACTCCTGGAGTCGTTTGTGTGATGGTCACATTTTGAACCGTAATCTGGTCAGTCCGTCCCAGAATTCGGATGCCGGCTAAACTAAAGTCGCGAATCTGAGCAACCCCATCAACACCGGTGATTTTCACATTGTGCACATCCCTTGCCACGGCAATTCCATAGACGCCCTTTTTGGCGTTATCCTGTCTTATCGTAAACAAGCCAAGGTCTAAGACCACATCGGAAGCCGTGATCGTGATGGCCTGAACATTTCTTTTCGTAGGGGCAAAAGTGATACTTTCGCAGAGGCGATATTTGCCCGGCTGATCGATGATAATGCCATTTTTGCCTGCTCCCTGAAAATCTGCCTGAGTGATGAAGGTCACCTGATCACATTTTCCATTCCCTTGGCTTGCACTCCCTTGGCAACTTCCATTTGTCGTATTTCTTTTGAGAATTGTGGCGTGCGAGGATGGCACTTCAATGGGTTTGCAGGAGAGGGTCTGTTGCGCTTTTGGCAAATGCCTTAAGAAGTGGCATTTCCAGCGGTTGACCTTGTGATCGATCCCCGAAACATGCTAGTTTTGCTGTCGAAACGTATCAAGACGCTTAAGCGCCTCTGCTGGAGAGACTCTTTCACATTTGGCTGAAGAGGTCTGATAAGCCGAT